>JBOGGN010000239.1:0-2653 GCA_050744165.1 Acidimicrobiales bacterium
TTCTCGCGCCGGACATTCCTTGTAGGCACCGCCACTGTCGCGGCCATGGCCGTCATACCAGTGATTGGCGCCGCTCCGGCGCTGGCGCAGGCCCGCTCGTCGATCCTGCTGCGCCACAACTTCACCCCGCTAGTGCAGCGCTCCTTCCAACTCGTCGACGACACTGACACCACCACCACCACGGTCACCTTGACCCATGTCAGCGACCTGACGCCAGAGGCCTCGCCGGGCACCGATTTGCGATTCAGCCTCATGTTCGAGGGCGAATCGGGAAAAGCGGCCCCCCAAGGCATCTACCAGCTGCAACAGCGCTCGCTCGGCAACGTCCAGGTTCTGGTCGTCCCGGTGGGCATGCACCTAGCCCGGCCCACCTACCAGGTCATCGTCAACAACCCCGGCTGAACCAACGGCCTCGCGTTGAGAGGGCGACCTGGCCGGGTCGCCCTCTCGTCATGCGCACATTCGGTTGCGCCACCAGGACCGTGAATGAGCCCCAACAGTTGGGTCCGCCAGTTCATGCTCCGGCCTTTGGGGTCGGGCGATGAGGTGGCCGGGTGGTAGATAGGCCACGCGGCCTGGTGGGTTCCGGGAGAATCAGGTGCTACCTGGCTCCCCGGTCAAGCGACCGGCGGATCATCCTCCTCGTGTGGGTGAGCCATGTTGCAGACCTCCCCTTTTGCCGTGCGTGTCACCTCCAGTTCTACCCCCAGCTGGCCAAAATTGCACGCGGAGATTCTCGAATTTCGCGTCCCGCAATTACGAACCGGGGCCAAGCGCGTGGAGGTAGTGCACCGCCGCCGGCGTGGCTCCGGGGACGGCGACGGTCACCCGCACGGCGGTTGTCGTGACCGCCGACCCGAAGGATCGCAGCACGAATGGCGTTGCGTTACCTGGCCCGACGGCACCCGTCGTCGTAGACAATGCCTCCCAATCCCCGTCAGGTCCGAGCAGTGACAGCTGCACCGACCCCGTGGCAAAGTGCAGGGCGCCAGCGCTCCCGAATGACAGTTGCGAGAGCGTCACCGGCCGACTCCAGGTCCAGGTGAACGTCGCCTTCCCGGCCGTCGGCGTCACCACCGGGTACTGACCGGAGGGATCACCATCGATCTGCTCCGGCTCCGGTTCGTAGGCGATCGGAGCCGATCCTGTCAGGGTGGCGGTGTTCGTCAAGTCCGCCAAGCCAGGGTGGTCGGTGCCCGGACCGACCATTTCGAAAACCGACGAGTGGTCGCGATCGGCACGGTACAGGCGTACCGCCTCAGGGAGCGCGGCCACGACCGGCAGCAGGCATTGGTAGTCAATCAGGCCGCCCCCGTTGAGCGACGAAGTAAGCAGGTAACCGGCGTCATCGGCCTGGATGGCTTGGGCCATCGGTTGCGGGTCGCAGGGCGCGAGATAGGCACCGTTGGCAGTTCGGTGCCCGGTATACAGGGCCGTGGTCCACAGGTAGTCGGTCTCAACCACCTCATTGGGCGACCCGAGCCGCCGGAGCAGGGTCATGTATCCCGATCCTCCCGGCGACGAGCTGGACGACGAGATATCGAACAGGTAATCGCGGGGGAACTGGGCGGCCAGGTCGATCACCGCCAGCGCGACGATGGCCAGCGGCAGGGCGATTTCGAGGACGGCGCCGGCGGCGGCGCTCCACGCGCTCGGTCCCCCGTCACGAGCCGGCGAACGGGCGCGGAACCACTGCCCGGCCTGGCGCAGCCGGGCCAACGCCCACTCGCATCCGAGCACATACCAGGCCACGACCACCGGGAGAACGAGAATCACCCGCCGCTCGTTGGTATAGGGGTACAGCAAGGTCTCGGCCACGTAGGCGACCACCGCGAACCACCCGACGTCGACCCCGCGGCGCCACGCCAGCACCACCCCGACGAGGACCAGCGGGGCCGTCAACAGGCTCACCGCCTGCAAGGTGGTGCTCAAGGCGCCGTTGTCTTGGAGAACCCTGAACCCGCTCGGCAGCACGCTGTGCGGCAGGGCGGCGTAGACATACTGCCAGGCGGCGTCGGGGGTTATAGAGGTCAGCCGGTGGAGCAGGCCACCATGGCCCCCGAGATCCTTCGAGTACCGGGAACCCACCAGGCTGGCGCCAGCCAGCGTGCGCACGATGAGGAGGGGCGCCACCAGCACCGCCGAGCCGATGGCGCCCGCAACCGCCTTGGGCCACCGGCGGCGCCAGACGAACCAGGCGACCACCCCCACCACCACCCCGAGCCCGGCCTCCTTCGTCCACACCAACCCGGCGGCGCACACCACCGTCGCCACCCCGGCCCAGGTGACCGCGGCCGCCTGCTCCTCCCAACGCTCTGCCGCCAGCAGGAGGACCAACAGGAGCACCACGAAGAGGGTCTCCGGCATCACCATGGTTCCGTAGGTGGCCAGCACCGGGTTCAGGGCCAGGACAAAGAGCGCCGTCAGCCGCAGGGGCGGGGAAAAGCCCCGCTGCTTCAAATACCGCCACAGGAGAGGGAAAACGGCCAAGTACAGGGCGAGCGACACAGCCCGGAAGTCGAGGACACTCGAGCGCCAGATGACGGCGAAGGGGCTCAGTACGGCGGGATAGCCCGGCGGGTAGACCCCGATCAGGGGGACGCCCCCGGCCACCCGGCTGGTGACGCCGTGGCCCGCGGCGATCGCCCGGGCC
>JBOGGN010000240.1:0-1533 GCA_050744165.1 Acidimicrobiales bacterium
CAGCAGGGCGGCGGCGATGGTGATGTCATCGAGACTCAGGCCGGCCAGGATGGTCGCTACCGACACCGGGTGGGTGATGTACGCCTCGCCCGACTTGCGGTACTGGCCGTCGTGGGCCTCCGCCGCTAGGTCGTAGGCCTGGACGATCATGGCGGGGTCCTGCTTGGGGTGGCGATCCTTGTAGGCGCTGAGCACGGGGGCCAGCAGTTCGGCGGGCGGGGCCTGGCGACGCCAGGGCAGCACCCGGGCGCTGGTGGCGGCGGGGCCCCGCCGGATCGGGCTCTCCAGGAGCGGGCTGCGAGCGCGCGTCTCTCGGCTCATAGCTGACCCGTCGGCTGCTCACGCATAGTTGATAAGGGAAACGACGTCGTAGCCCTCCAACTTCCCGCGCCCCGCCAGGAAGGTCAATTCGATGAGAAATCCGGCGCCAACGGTGACCCCGCCGAGGCGCTCTACCAGCCGGGTGGCGGCGACCGCCGTGCCCCCCGTGGCCAGCACGTCGTCGATCAGAAGGGCCCGGTCGCCCGGGGCCAGGGCATCGCGGTGGATCTCGAGGGCGTCGGTGCCGTACTCCAGGACGTATTCCTCGGTCTCGACCGTCCACGGAAGCTTGCCCTTTTTGCGCACCGGAATGAACCCGGCTCCCATCCGGTATGCCACCGGCGCCGCCACGATGAACCCTCGGGCCTCGATGCCGAGCACCTTGTCCACCGCTCGGCCGTCGAAGCGCTCGACCAGGGCGTCGATGCTCTCGCGCAAGGCCTTGGGGTCGGCCAGGAGTGGGGTGATGTCCTTGAACACCACCCCCGGGCGCGGATAGTCAGGGATCTCCCGGACCAGCCCCTTCAGCCATTCGTTATCGCTCCCTATGGCCCAAAACTAGTGCCTCACGAGGGTCCGGCCCTGCATCGGTGCGGAGTTGGGAAAATGCCTCGACCCGCTCGGCGCTCGCACTCCCCCGGGTATCCGGGCCCACCCGCCGTTAGTGGCGGCCAGCTACCGCCGCTTGCCCTTCTTTCGGGGTCGCGGCGCGGGCCGGTTGCCGCCGCTGCCGCCACCGGCGCGGTTGGGGGCACCAGGGCGGGGCCTTGGTCCCTGCTGGCCTCCACCGGTACCCGCGGCGCCGCCCGTAGCCCCCGCAGCGCCGGCGCCGGCCGCGTTGTCGCCGTCCCCGGACGCGCCGCTCCCGGAGCGGCCGCTCCCGTTGGCGCCGGTACCGCTCGCCTTGCCGTCACCCTTCCGAGGCGCCAGCGCCGGCTCGACCGGCTGGATCTCGGCGTCGTCGAACTCCTCGTCACCGGGCGCCAACTCGTCGGAGTCCAGGCCCTCCCTTGGCGATGCCGCCGACTTGGCGCTCGCTCGTGACGTCCGGGGTCGGATGGGCCCTTCGTAACTGCTGTCGCCCGACGAGCCGGCTGCCGTCCGACCCCCGCCAGCCGCAGCACCCGCCCCGGTTTTGGCACCGCCACCGCCAGCCGCGGCGCCCGCCCCGGCTTTGGCACCGCCACCGCCAGCCGCAGCACCCACCCCGGC
>JBOGGN010000241.1:0-5404 GCA_050744165.1 Acidimicrobiales bacterium
GCACCCAGGGCGAGCGCCTGGCCGAGCTGCGGGCTCGGCGGGATCAGGCGGCAGTCGACCGAGCCCTTGGTGAGGTGGTGTCCACCGCCCAGGGCAGCCAGAATCTGCTCGTTCCCATGAAGGAGGCGCTGCGCCTTCGGGCCACCCTCGGCGAGGTCAGCGACGCTCTACGAGGAGTGTTTGGGGTCCATGGCGACTGACTTCGTGATCATCGGGGGCGGCCCCGCGGGCAACACGGCGGCCACCTACGCCGCCCGCCTTGGTGCCCGGGTCACCCTGGTTGAGGCCGACCTGGTCGGGGGCACGGCCAACCTGCGGGACTGCATTCCCTCCAAGACCATGATCGCCAGCGGGGGGGCGCTCAGCTTCGCCCGGCGCATCGAGGGCATGGGCCTGTGCCAGCTCGACGCCGAGGTCGACCTGGACGCCCTGCGGCACCGGGTGGGCGCCATCCAGCAGCACCTGCACCGGGCCACGGTGGAACTGCTGCAAAGCCAGGGGGTGCGGCTGATCCGCGGCGTGGGGCGACTGAAGGGTCCCCGGGACGTCATCGTTGAGACCGAGGAGGGGATTGAGGAGCTGTCGGCCGACGCCATCCTCCTGGCGACCGGCAGCCGCCCCCGGATTCCCGAATGGGCGGTGCCCGACGGAGACCGCATCCTCACCACCCAGCAGGCCTACCCTCCGCCGGAGCTCCCATCGCATCTGGTGGTCATCGGCTCGGGCGTGACGGGCGTCGAGTTCGTGCACCTGTTCAGCTCCTTCGGGAGCCAGGTGACGCTGATCGTGAGCCGCCAGCAGGTGCTGCCGACCAAGGATCCGGAGGTGGCCGCGGAGCTGGAGAAGGAGCTGCTGCGCCGAGGGGTCCGCCTGTTGAAGGGCGCCCGTGCGGAGTCGGTTGAGCGTACCGAGGCGGGAGTTTCGGTTGCCTGCGACGACGGGCGAGTGGCTCGCGGGAGTCACGCGCTGCTGGCGATCGGGTCGCTTCCCAACTCCGAGGGGCTCGGGCTGGAACACGCCGGCGTCGAGGTCGACCGCGCCGGCTACGTGACCATCAACCACCACTGCCAGTCCAACATCGCCCACATCTACGCCGCCGGCGACCTGTCGGGGAAGCTTCCGCTGTCGTCGGTGGCCGCCATGCAGGGCCGCAAGATCGCCGAGCACGTCATGGGCTTGCACACCCGCGAGCACCGCCACTTGGATTACGAGAAGGCAGCGTCGGCCATCTTCACCGAGCCCGAGATCGCCGACGTGGGCATGGCTGAGGCCGAGGCTTTTGCCACCGGGCGCAAGCTCCGGGTAACCAAGGTGCCGTTCTCGGCCAACGCCAAGGCGCTCATCGACGACCACCCCAAGGGCTTCGTGAAGATCCTCTCTGACCCTGCTACCGGGGTAGTGCTCGGCGGCAGTGTGGTCGGCCGCCACGCAGCTGAGCTGATCTCGGTGATCGCGCTGGCCGTCACCTGCCACCTGAAGGTGACCGACATTGTGGAGAGCGTGCTCGTCCACCCGTCCCTGTCCGAATCCCTGGCGGATGCGGCGGAGTAGGCGGAGTAGACAGAGTCCATGACGGCGTTCAAGGAGCGCACCCGGACCCTGATCGAGGTCGCCCGGGAGCGGCTGGTCAAGCTGTCCCACCGAATCCATGCCAACCCGGAACTCGCCTTCGAGGAGGAGCGGGCCGCTGCTTGGGTGGCCGGCGCTCTCGACACCGGCGGCTTGCGGGTCGAACCCGGGATCTGCGACCTGCCGACCGCGTTCGTCGCTACCGCTGGCAGCGGGCCACTGCACGTCGCCATCTGCGCCGAGTACGACGCCCTGCCCGATATCGGCCACGCCTGCGGCCACAACGTGATCGCCGCGGCCGCGGTGGGTGCCGGCTTGGCTTTGGCTCAGGTGGCCGACGATCTTGGCATCACCGTGCAGGTCTTCGGAACACCGGCCGAGGAGGGCGGCGGAGGCAAGATCCTGATGTTGGAGCGCGGCGCCTTCGACGGCGTCCACGCCGCCATGATGGTCCACCCCTACCCGAAAGAACTGGCCGGAGCCCGATGCCTGGCGGTCTCGCACGTGGACGTGCATTACCGGGGGAAGTCGGCCCACGCCGCGGCCTACCCGGAGCTCGGGATCAACGCGGCCGATGCCCTCACGGTGGCCCAGGTGGCGGTGGGTCTGCTGCGCCAGCACATCGACAGCTCCGACCGCATCCACGGAATCGTCATCAACGGCGGCTACGCCCCCAACATCGTGCCCGACCACACCATCGGTAAGTGGTACATGCGTTCCCAAACGATGGCGGATTTGGCCAAGCTGGAGCCTCGGGTGCGGCGGTGCTTCGAAGCCGGGGCGGTGGCAACCGGGTGTCAGATCGAGATCGTGCCCCGCAGTCCGCTCTACTCCGAGATGCGGGCCGACCGCGAACTGGGCGCCCTGTACCAGGGCAACGCCGAGGCCCTCGGCCGGGTCTTCGCCCGTCTGAGCCGAGAGGAGCAAGACCACACGGCCATCTCCACCGACATGGCCAACGTTTCCCTGGCAATTCCCACCATCCATCCGATGCTGGGAATTGACAGCTTGCCGGCAGTCAACCACCAGGCAGAATTCGCGGCCCACTGCATTACCCCCGTCGCCGACCAGGCCATCCTCGACGGCGCCACCGCCATGGCGTGGACGGTCATCGATGCCGCCACCAAGCCTCTCGTCAGGGAGCGGCTGCTGGCCGGCCGTCGCCGCGAGGCAGCCAGCTAGGACGCCGAGCGCCGGCTTCTCGCTGACCACCACGAGCCAGCCAGCTAGGACGCCGAGCGCCGGCTACTCGATGATCACCACGACGTCCCCGGCGCCCACAGAATCGCCGGGTGAGACGTTGACCTTGGTGACGGTGCCCGCCCGCTCGGCGTTGATGTGGTTCTCCATCTTCATGGCCTCGAGGACGCACACCGCCTGGCCCGCCTGGACGGCGTCGCCCTCGGCGACGAGGACCTGGACAATGGTGCCCTGCATCGGGACAGTGACCGCACCCCCGCCGGCCGAGCCGCCACCGCCCGAACCGCCACCGCCCGAGCCGCGGGTACCGGTCCCGCCGCCGGGCCGGCCTCCTGCGCCAGGGGCGGCGGGCCGTGGCCGGGGAGCCGAGGCGCCCGAGCGGCCGGGGGTGGCGCCAGCCGCCGGTCCGCCTCCGGCCGGGATATCGGGGAGCCACAGCTTGACCCGGAAGCGGCGGCCGTTGACCTCGGTGTCCACTTCTCGCTCGACGAGCGAGGCTTTTCCCCCCTCTGTTGGCGGCGACGGCGTCGGCGCCGTCACGCCCGAGAGATCGAGGCGCTGCTCCACCCAGTTGGTCGAGTGGTGGACGGCCACGAAATCGGGATGTTCCAGGATCGCCAGGTCGGCGGGGATGGTGGTGGCCACCCCGGTGATCTCGGTCTCCCGCAGCGCCCGGATCATGCGGCGGCGAGCCTCCTCCCGGTCGGCGCCCCACACCACCAGTTTGGCGATGAGGTTGTCGTAGAACTGGCTGACGGTGTCGCCCTCGTCGTAGCCGGCGTCGTTGCGGACCCCGTAGCCGTCGGCCCTGCGGAAGCGGGTGATGGTGCCCGGTGAGGGCAGGAAACGGCCGCCGGCGGGGTCCTCGGCGTTGATGCGGACCTCGATGGCGTGGCCCCGGCGCTCGACTTCGGCCTGGGAGAAGGGGAGGGACTCGCCGGCCGCGATCTGAAGTTGGAGCGCTACCAGGTCGAGCCCGGTGGTCAACTCGGTGACGGGGTGCTCCACCTGAAGGCGGGTGTTCATTTCCAGGAAGAAGAAGTCGCCGTCCTGGTACAAGAACTCGACCGTGCCTGCGTTCACGTAGCCGCAGGCCACGGCCACCTTGCACGCTGCCTCGCCCATGGCCGCCTGGATCTCGTCGGGGATGTCCGGGGCCGGCGCCTCCTCGATCAGCTTCTGATGGCGGCGCTGGGCCGAGCAGTCCCGGGTGCCGAGGTACACGCAGTGGCCGTGGGTGTCGGCGAAGATCTGGACCTCGACATGGCGGGGCCAGGCAAGATAGCGCTCCATGTAGCTCTCGGAGCGCCCGAAGGACTTGAACGCCTCCCGTTGGGCCGACTCGAGGGACTGGGCGGCCTCGGCGGCCGACGCAACCACCCGCATGCCCCGGCCACCCCCGCCGTAGGCAGCCTTGATGGCGACGGGCCAGCCGAACTCTTCCCCGAAGGCGATCACTTCGTCGGGGGAGGCGATGACCTCGGTCGTGCCTGGGACGCCGGCCACCTCCGCCCGCTGTGCCGCCAGGCGGGAGCTGATCTTGTCCCCCATGACCTCGATGGCGTCGGGCGGGGGCCCGATCCAGGTCACCCCCGCCTCCATGACCGCTTTGGCGAAGTCGGTGTTCTCGGAGAAGAAGCCGTAGCCGGGATGGACGGCATCGGCGCCCGAGCGGGCGATGGCGTCGAGGATCTTGGGGATGTTGAGGTAGCTGTCCGTGGCGCTTTGACCCCCGAGCGCGTAGGCCTCGTCGGCCAGCCGAACGTGCAGGGCGTCGCGGTCCAACTCCGAGTACACCGCTACCGTTGTGATTCCGAGGTCGCGGCAAGTCCGGATAACCCGAACCGCGATCTCACCTCGGTTGGCGATCAACACCTTCGTGAACACGGTCAGGCAGTCTGGCAAACGTGGGCCGGTTTGACGATGTCCGGTGGCTCGAGTCGGTGGACTCGACCAACCGCTACCTACTGGACCTGGCCCGCGGTGGGGCGCCGGAGGGCGCCGTGGTGGTGGCCGACTACCAAACCCGGGGCCGGGGACGGCGCGGGCGGATATGGGAAGCGCCACCGGGCGCCGCGCTCTTGATGTCGGTCCTGGCCCGGCCGGACCCCGCACTGCTTCCGCCCGGGCAGCGGTGGGTCTTGACCGCGGCGATGGCGCTGGCGGGCGCTGATGGCTGCCAGGAGGTGGTCGACCTCGACCCCGGCCGGGCGGCCGACGGCCCAGGGTCGGTGGACATCAAGTGGCCCAACGACCTGCTCCTCTCGGGTCGCAAGCTGGCCGGAATCCTGGCCGAGGCCGACGCTGGTGCGATCGTGATCGGCATGGGCATCAACCTGACGTGGTGCCCGCCGGGAGCGACCATCCTCGGCCCGGGAGCGGACCGCAGCCTCCTTCTCGAGGCGATCATCACCCGCCTCGATGCGTGGTGGGACCGGTGGCCACAGGTCGCCGACGCCTACCGTCGACGCTGCGCCAGCGTGGGGCGCCAGGTGCGCGTCAGCCTCGCCGACCGGGAGGTCGTGGGCTGGGCCGTCGGGGTGGATCCGGACGGCGCGTTGCGGGTGTCGGTTGACCTCGGGGCTGGCAAGGAAAGACAAGAAAGGTTCCTCGTCGGCGACGTAGTACACGTTAC
>JBOGGN010000242.1:0-38762 GCA_050744165.1 Acidimicrobiales bacterium
GCTCCTATCGGTGCCGAGGCGTCGGCACCCGCGACCCGCCTCCGCCACCCCCGCCAGAGGACCCGCCCCCGCCAGAGGACCCGCCGCCAGAGCCAGCCCCGCCAGCCCCGCCAGCCGCGCCAGCCCCCCCGGCTCCGCCCGCTTCCGAGGCCCCCGCCGAGCCACTCCCGCCGCCAGCCCTGGCTCCCGCCCCCGAAGGCGTCGAAGCCACGGTGGTCGCCCCGTTGTTCGCAAACCCCGCCCCGGTGGTCTTCTTCAGGGTGTCCAGAATGGACATCCCCTGGGCAATCAACCCCACCAGGACCTCGTTGACCCCTTCGGTACCGTTCAGAATCGTCAGGCTGGACCCCTGCAAACCTCCGGCCGCCGCCTGGACCAGGGACGGCAGTTGCTCGATGACCCGGTTGGCTGCGATCAGTTCCTGGTTGCCATCACGCAGCGATTCCGCCCGCGCCCGGTTGGCCTCGGCTTGGGCGGCCGCCGTCGTTCGCTCGGCGTAGGCCGCCCCATCGGCGGCAAACTTCGCCTGGTCCCGCTGCGCCTCCGCCAAGGTCCGTTGGCGGTAGGCCTCGGCATCGGCGGGCCGGCGTACCTCGGCCTCAAGGCGTTGGGCTGCCAGTTCCGCCTGGCGCTGGGCCAGCGCGGTCTGCTCGGCGATGACGCCCTGCTGGGCCTTGGCCGCCGCCAGCGGGCCGGATTGGGCCGCCTCGGCCCGGGCCTGCTCGGTCTCAGCGGTGAAGCCGGCAGTCTTGATGGCCACGTC
The DNA here is from genome assembly GCA_050744165.1 of Acidimicrobiales bacterium. GTDB lineage: Bacteria > Actinomycetota > Acidimicrobiia > Acidimicrobiales > Palsa-688 > JBOGGN01. The sequence goes on from JBOGGN010000242.1 coordinate 764, forward strand.
GCGCTCGTACTGGGCCTTCAGGGCGACGGCCTCCTGCTCCCGCTCCGCCGCCTCCTGGTCCGCCTTGGCTTGGGCGATGCGGGCCTGGCTGGCCACGGCCGCCGCATGGGGGGCGGCCAGGTTGCTGATGTAGCTGGTGGAGTCGTCGATCTCCTGAATCTGCAGGGCGTCGACCACGATCCCCAACTTCTCCATCTCGGCGTGGCTGCCGTCCTTGATCTCCTGGGCCACCCGGTCCCGCTCCCGGATGATCTGCTCCACCGTCAGGCCGCCCACGATGGAACGAAGATGGCCCGCGAACACCCGTCCCACCAGCTCCTCCACCCGGTTTTGCTCCGTCAGGAAACGCCTGGCGGCGTTGGCGATCGACGCCGTGTCGTCGCCGACCTTGAACACCGCCACCGCCCGGACGTTTAGCCGGATGCCCTGGTTGGTGATGCACTCCTCGACGATCTCGGCCTCGCGGAGGGCGAGCGACAAGATGCGCGCCTTCTGCTTGACGGGCAGCACGAAGCAGCCATGGCCGGTGACGATCCGAAACTGGGTGTCCGTCGCGTTGTGCTTCGATCCGGAGACCAGCAGCGCCTCGTTCGGGGCCGGAACATGCCAGAAAAACATGGGACTTACCCCCTTGAACCTTGCGGTTCGTCTAAGGACAGGGTGTAACGACGACCGACCGGGCGGAGGAGTACTCAAGCACCAGGACCCGGGTGTGCTTGGCGATGGGCTCGTCGGACCAGGCTGCGAATGCTTCGGTGCCACCTCGCACCGCGAGCATCACCTCACCAGGGCCACCGGCGGGGATAGGAATGGTCACACGCCCGATGGTCCCGACCAAGCCCTCCGCGTCAGTCGACACGTCCGATCGCCTCTGCTTCGCCTTGCGGCGAAATCGCTATTTCCTGTCGATTCCCACTGTACCGACCCTGGTGTCGCATGGCCCCGAAAAGGAGATCCGTTCGGATACTTCGAGTGTCACCCCCCTCCCGGTCCGCGAACTACCCTGCTCCAGTCGGCGGCTCGTTCGAGCAGCCCTTCGCCTGGCGGCGGCATGGTGTGCAACCGACCCCACAGCGGAGGTGTCTGAGCCAGCGATGCGCCGGCCCAGACCAGAGATCTGATGCTCTTCCCCACCCTGTCGTTCGCAGCGTTCTTTGCCCTGGTCCTCCCTGCCAGCTGGCTGCTCATGCCTCACCGGGTCCGGTGGCGGGTGTTCATGGTCGCCGCCAGCTGGTTCTTCTACGGGGCCGCCGACTGGCGCTTCGTCCCCCTCCTGGCTGCCTCCACCGTGGCCAACCAGCTGTTCGCTCTCCTCATCCACCGGGCCCGCGGGCCGGCCCGCAAGGCGTGGGCAGTCCTCGCGGTGACCGTTGACCTCGGGGCGCTGGCGTGGTTCAAGTACGCCGGCTTCTTGTCGCTGACCCTCCAGAGCAGCCTCAACGACCTCGGCGTTCGGGCCCATGTCCCCTTGCCGGAGGTGGTCCTCCCGGTCGGGATCTCCTTCTTCACGTTCCAGGCGCTCAGCTACGTGATCGACACGTCGAGGCGCAAGATCGAGCCCGCCCCCTTCCTCGACTTTGCCGTCTATCTCTCGTTCTTTCCACACCTGATCGCCGGCCCCATCGTCCGGGCGGCGGAGTTCCTGCCGCAGATCAAGAAGAAGATCGATCCCCGCCGGGTTGACGTGGCCCGGGCCTTCTGGCTGATCTCGGCCGGTCTGTTCAAGAAGGTGGTCATCGCCAGCTACCTGGGCACCTACGCCGCCGACCCGCTGTTCGGCTTCCCCCACCAGCATGCGGGCGTCGAGGCCCTTTTCGGCGTCTACGCCTACGCGGTGCAGATCTACATGGACTTCAGCGGCTACACGGACATCGCGATCGGGCTGGCCCTTCTGCTCGGCATCAACTTCCCCCAGAACTTCAACGCCCCCTACGCCGCCGCCAGCCTCCAGGACTTCTGGCGCCGCTGGCACATCACCCTGTCCCGCTGGCTGCGGGACTATCTCTACATCCCGCTCGGCGGCAACCGCCAGGGCCGGACGCGCACCTACGTCAACGTGATGATCACCATGCTGCTCGGAGGCCTGTGGCACGGGGCCGCGTGGACGTTCGTCGCCTGGGGGGCGCTGCACGGGATCGGCCTCTGCGTGGAGCGAGCTCGCCGAGAAAACCAGGATGGAAAAAGGGCGGCCCCTCTCTCCACCCGTCCCCTCGAGCCAGGCCCGCCCTCCGCGCCGGCGCCCGCCGTTGCTCCTCAACCGCTGGCCCCCGCCGCCCACGACGCCCCGGCCCCGTGGCGAGGGGACTCTGGCGCCGCGTCCTGGTGGCAGTCGGCGGTGCCTACGAGCAGCTCGCGTCCCGGCGACTACACCTCGGTGGCGAACAGCGACGGACCCGCCTGGACAGCGACGGCGACGGTCACCCCGCCGGAACAGTTCGCCGAGGACGACGCTGACCTGGCGCCGCCGCCGCCTCTGGTGGCGCCTGCTCCGTCCCCCGAAGATCCGCCGCCGCCCGTTTCGGTCACGCCCCGGCTGCCCGCGGCATCGCGATGGCCAGTCACGCGCTCGGCGTGGCTTGGCTGGGTGGTCACCTTCCATGTGGTGTGCCTCGCATGGGTCTTCTTCCGGGCAACGTCGTTCCACAACGCCCTTGAGGTGCTGGGACGGATCGCGGACATCGCCGGCCGGCACCAACCGTTCAACTGGAAGGTTGCAGCCGTTGTGGTGGGCTCGATCGGCATCCAGCTCGGGCCGCGCGGGATCGGCAACTGGCTCCAAGCGTCGTTCTCGCGGTTCCCGCTCTGGGGCCAGGGCCTAGTCCTGGCCGGCGTGCTCACCACCATTGACCTGTTGGGCCCGGCCGGCGTGGCCCCGTTCATCTACTTCCGCTTCTGATGCCTCGCCGCCGCCCGCCGCCGGAGGTCGATGGCAGGCGCACGGCCTCGGCTGGCCACGCCATCCTCGTGGTCGCCTTGGCACTGCTCCTTGCCGCCTTGCTCAATGCCAACTCGCTGGTGGGATCCATTCAGGGCCAACCGTTCGGGACGGCCCGTAGCGTCGGGCTTTCGCTGGCCAAGCCGGTTCGCACGATCAGCCACTGGACCGGTCTGGCCCTGCCCCGGGAATGGATCGATGACGTCGCCGCCAACTTCAACAAGAAGACCCCGAGCGCCCAGGTGGCAACCAGAACGACACCGGCGAGTTCGGTGACGACGGTCCCCGTCGGGGTCCCGGCGACGTCCACCACCCTGCCACCGCGGCGGGTCCCCACCGCCGAGCAGCCGCTCAAGGTGTGGCTGGCCGGCGATTCGCTCATGGGCAACATCTCGGAATCGTTCTCCGAGAAGGTGGCTGGCGACCCCCTGATCTCGGCCTCGGACGACGTCCAGATCGGCACTGGCCTTGCCCGGCCTGACGTTTATAACTGGCCCGTGGCGGTGAGCAACGAGATGGCCGCGGTGAAACCCGACGTCGTCGTCTTCGTCTTCGGTGCCAACGACGACCAGGACATGGTCACCGACGGCCACCGGTTCGTCCTGCAGAGCCCTGCGTGGCAGCAGGAATACGCCCGGCGGGTCGATCAGCTGCTGGCGGAAACAGCCGACGGGACTCGCCAAGTGATCTGGCTCGGCGTTCCTGCCATGCGCCGACCCCGGCTCAACCAGACCAAGGACCTCATCAACCAGATTGTCCAGACGGCGGCGGCGGCCCATCCCAACGTGAGCTACCTCGACCTGGGTTCGCTGGTCGACGGCCCTGGCAACGCGTTCTCGACCTACGGGACCACGGCCTCAGGCCAGACCGTGGCCGTTCGGGACGCCGATGGCATCCACCTCACCCTGAGCGGCGCGGGACTCCTTTCGCCCCTGCTGCTGGCGAACATCGACCGCTTCTGGGGCCTCCCCGGCTAGCCCGCGGGCGCACGGCGCTAACGAGCTCGGGCGGGATCGTCCTCGACAGGCGCGATCGCTTCCAGTTCCCGGCCGCTGGTCTCGGGGAACCACCGGGCAACGACGAAGATCAGGACGACCGGACCGAGGATCAGGAAGGCCACGGTGTCGGGCAGGTTCCCGAAGACCCGCAGCAGGAGCCCGCCCAACGTCAAGCTGAGCACCTCGCCGAGGACCAGTGCCACCGAGACGGCGGCGCCGCCGAAGGCCCGCAACTGGGTGGGGAACAATTCGGTGGTGAACGCGCCGAGCGCCGGGCGGGCCCCGAGGCTGCCGCTCAGGGTGAGGCCGATACACAGCCCGAAGGACAGCGGGCTGTGAGCGGCGAAAAAGAACAGGAGCGCCCCGACCACCGCCAAGCTGGCAAACATGCAGCCGACGAACTTGCGGCCGAGCCGGTCCGACAGGGGTCCCGCCGCCATCTGGACACCGATGGCGGGTACCCCGCCCACGATGAGCAGCCACCCCACCGTCGCCGCCGACAGGTGCCGCTGGGTCTGCAGGAAGTCTGGGGCCAGAGCGACGGCATGGGTGGTCATGGCGCCCAAGATGCCGGTGAGGCACAGCAGCCACAACCAACGGCGGTGGGGTGGCTGCAGGATCTGGCGCCAGTCCCGGACCAAGGCACCTTGCTCCCGGGCCTGGTCGAATCGCCGGCTCTCCGGGAGCCTCCGGCGCAGGAAGGCGAGCGCCAAGAGCGGTGGCGCGGCCGCGGCGTAAAGCCACCGCCAGGAAATCCCCACGGGCCCGAACAGGATGGAGCTGGCGCCCACCCCGACCGCGGCCGAGGTCGCCAGCCACGCGAAGCCAAACCCGCGTGACGAAGCGGGCAGCTCCTCGGCCACCATGACCCAGGCCACCGCCTGCTCGGTTCCGAGGAATCCCCGGGCACAGAACTGGCAGCCCACGAAGACATAGATGTTGGGCGCCAGCGCCGTCAGCCCGGTCGCGATGCAGTAGCCGAGCACCGACACGAGAAGGATCCGGCGCCGCCCTTTACGATCGGCCTGGCGGGTCAGCCACACCGCGGGCAACGCACCGAGGTACAGCACCCCAAGCCACAGGGAGGCGCTTGATTGGGTCAACCCGAACGAATGGCGGATCTGCTTTAGGGCGACCGACACCAGATTGAGGTCGTAGCCCTCGAAGAATGTGGCTCCGCCGAGCAACGCGAGAAGGACCCAGTGGCGCCTCTCCAGCCGCGGGCGCCTGCTCCCGTTGCCGGCCACACGACGAGCATGCTGCAAAACCAGGGGGAAAAGACGACGCGGGCCCGGGAACGTTCCACTTCCGCCGGGTCGGGCTACCGTCGTCTTCGTGGCCTGGTCCGCAGGTAGCCTCCCGCCGCCGGGAGCCGGCGATCGGCCCGGGTCCCCTGATCTGGCGAAGGATTCGAGCCGCCAGGCGTTTTCCTTCCCTGCGGTTGGATTCGCGCTCCTGGGCGCCGTGGTGAGCATCATCGTGCTCGGGAGCGCCAGCGTCGCCATCGGTTCGGCCCTGTTCCCCGGGAGCTCCGCCGCCGAGACGCTCTTCGCCGAGATCGGCTTGTGGTTCGGGTTGGGCGGTACCTGTGTTCTCGCCAGCCGCCGCTACGGGAGCGGCTCGCTCGTCGGGGACTACGGCTGGCGGCTGAAGCCGGCCGACCTGGGCTTTGGCCTGCTGGCGGCGGCGGCGTGCCTGGTGGCCGCCGGCTTCGTGGGCGCCGCCTTCTCTGGAACCCGTTTTGCTGGGAGCAACACCCAGATCATCACCAACGAGCATGGGAACACCGCCGGCGTCGCCATTGTTACTGTCATCGCTGCCGTCGGCGCGCCGATCTTCGAGGAGTTGTTCTTCCGGGGGTTGCTGCGCCAGGCGCTGGCGAGCCGCCTCGGCGTGGGAGCCATCTGGGTCCAGGCGGTGTTCTTCGGACTTGCCCACTTCCAACCCGGCGCCGGCCTCGGCAACGTCTCTATCGTCGCCGCTACCGCCGTCATCGGGGTGATCCTGGGCTACACCACGTCGCTGACCGGCCGGCTCGGAGCCGACACCATCGCCCACGGGTTATTCAATCTGACCGTCACCATCAGCATCATTGGAGTGATCAGATGACTGCAGCTGACAACGCCCCCACCGCTCCCCGCTCGTCGGGCACTTCTCATCGCACTCCGCCCCCGCCCCCGCCCCGGCACCACCGGGACATCCAGGGCGGCGCCGCCCGTGCTGCGGTGCTCGGCGTCAGCGACGGGTTGGTGACCAACATGTCGCTGATCCTCGGGGTGACCGGAGCCAATACCGGCCCCGGGCTGGTGCGCGTCGCCGGGCTGGCGGGCCTGCTGGCCGGCGCCTTCTCGATGGCAGCGGGCGAGTATGTGTCGATGAAGGCCCAGGCCGAGCTCTTGGAACGGGAGCTCGAGATGGAGCGGCTCGAGTTGCAGCGCGCCCCACTCGCCGAGCAAGACGAGCTGGCACAGCTCTACGCCTCTCGAGGGGTCGACCCCACGGTGGCCGGGGAGCTGGCCGGGGAGATGATGCGGACCCCCGAGTTGGCCCTGGAGACCCATGCCCGCGAGGAACTCGGTGTCGACCCCGCGGCGCTGGGCAAGCCCTTCCAGGCAGCCGCCGCCTCGGCCGCCAGCTTCGCGGGTGGCGCCCTGGTGCCCCTCATCCCGTGGTTCTTCAGCCACGGGGCGCTGGCCGTTGTCGTGGCCGCCGTTCTGGCGGCAATGGCGGCCGTTGCCATCGGCGTCGCCCTGGCCCGCTTCACGGGGCGCTCGGCGCTGCGTCTGGCTCTTCGCCAGCTGGCGGTCACCGCTGCCGCCGCCGGGGTGACCTACGCCCTCGGTGCTCTGGTGGGTACCCACCTCGGCTAGATAGTCAATTCCTGAGTGATCTGGTCTACATTCGCCGGCCGGCCGGGTAGGGTGGTCGGGCAAGCGAGCTATGTGTAGGAGGAAACATCCTGATGGCAATCCAACTCGGAGACATCGCTCCGGATTTCAGCGCCGACACCACCGAAGGCACGGTCGACTTCCACGACTGGCTGGGCGACGGGTGGGGCGTCCTGTTTTCCCACCCCGCCGACTTCACCCCCGTGTGCACCACCGAGCTGGGCATGGTCGCCAAGCTGAAGGAGGAGTTCGCCAAGCGCAACGCCAAGGTGATCGCCGTCAGCGTCGACCCGCTCGAATCGCACCAGGCGTGGATCGGCGACATCAACGAGACCCAGCAGACCAACGTCAACTTCCCGTTGATCGCCGACCCGGATCGCAAGGTCGCCGACCTCTACGGGATGATCCACCCCAACGCCTCGAACACCTCCACGGTGCGCTCGGTGTTCCTCATCGGTCCCGACAAGACGGTCAAGCTGATGATCACCTACCCCGCGGCGACGGGCCGCAACTTCCAGGAGATCCTTCGGGTCCTCGACTCGTTGCAGCTGACCGCCAACTACTCGGTGGCCACCCCGGTCGACTGGAAGCAGGGCGACGACGTCATCATTGTCCCCGCGGTATCCGACGAGGCTGCCAAGGCCAAGTTCCCCAAGGGCTGGAGGACCGAGCGGCCCTACCTGCGGGTCACGCCTCAGCCCAACCTGTAAAGCCTCGTTTCGATTTGAGGGGGGCGGCGTCCGCGTGGGCGCCGCCTTCTTCGCGCTCCCGTCGGGCCGCCCGCCGGTAGTTTGGGCTCATGACCACCGCCGTCATCGTCGACGCCGTCCGCACCGCCGCTGGCAGGCGCAACGGAAAGCTCTCCGGGTGGCACCCGGCGGACTTGGCGGCCGAGACGTTGAAGGCCCTGGTGGTCCGCAATGACTTAGATCCTGCCGAGGTCGACGACGTGATCATGGGCTGTGTGATGCAGATCGGGGCCCAGGGCATCAACGTGGCCCGCAACGCCGTGCTGGCGGCCGACTTCCCCGAGTCGGTACCCGCCACCACCATCGACCGCCAGTGCGGCTCGTCGCAGCAGAGCGTGCATTTCGCCGCTCAAGGGGTCATGGCCGGTGCCTATGACGTCGCCATCGCCGCTGGTGTCGAGGTCATGAGCCTGGTGCCCATGGGGGCCACCATGCTGGCGCCCAATACCGGGATGCCGTTCGGGCCAAAGATGATGGCCCGCTACCAGGCGGCAGGGGGTCTGGTACCCCAAGGCATCTCGGCGGAGATGATCTGCGACCGCTGGCACCTGTCGCGCGCCGACGTAGACGCCTATGGCGCTCGCAGCCAGCAACTGGCCGAGAAGGCCACCAAGGAGGGGCGTTTCGAACGCGAGGTGGTACCCGTGGCAGTCAAGGTTCGCGACCGCGACAGCGGCCAGGTCATCGAGACCAACGAGGTTCTGACTCGCGACGAGGGCATCCGGCCGGGCACGACGGTGGAGACGCTGGCTACCTTGAAGCCGGCGTTCAAGGCCGACGGTGGGCGGATCACGGCAGGAAACTCTTCCCAGATCAGCGACGGGGCGTCGGCGGTGCTGATCATGAGCGAGGAGAAGGCCAGCGCCCTCGGCCTGACGCCACGGGCCCGCTTCCACAGCTTTGCTCTGGCGGGCGTCGACCCCATCTTGATGCTGACCGGGCCCATCCCGGCCACCGCCGCGGTTCTGGAGCGGGGAAAGTTGGCCTTGGACGACATCGACCTGATCGAGATCAACGAGGCCTTCGCCTCGGTCGTCCTGGCCTGGGAGCACGAGGTCCACCCCGACATGGACCGGGTCAACGTCAACGGGGGCGCAATTGCCCTCGGCCATCCGCTCGGCGCCTCGGGAACCAAGCTCACTGCCACGCTGGTGAACGAACTGGAACGCCGGGGCGGGCGCTTTGGCCTGCAGACGATGTGCGAGGGCGGTGGGTTGGCCAACGCCATGATCATCGAGAGGCTGGGCTGACCGCCTCAAACGGTTGGCGGGCGGCGGACGGCAGGCGCGGTTGGGCCGCCCAGCGGCGGGCGCCGGCTACCGGAGGGCGTTGGTCCTCTGGAGGCCGGGGAGGCGACGGGCGGGGCCATTTTTCCCGACCCTCTGGGCGCGGTCTTGGGTCAATCTTTGACTCCTAGCACCGCTGGCTGCGGATTCCCGTCGAAAGTGGCTCCAAGTGCACCAGCTGTGCCCAAGTCTTTTCCCGCGGTACCCAAGTCTTGTCCCCTTTCCATGGCGGGCTCGGGGTCGCCCACCGCGGAGGCGCAGGGCCGTCGCCCCCTTTCCAGCGCCAGGGTGGAAAAATGCCCCGCCCCCCAGGAGCCCGCGCGTGGGGCCGCCCGACGACAGGGTGGGACGGCGCCCTACCCTGAATACCCGTGCCCCTGGCCGTCAAGATCGCCATCGGCGTGGTGGCCTTCTATGTGATCTTGCGCTTTGGTCTTTTCTTCATTCGCATGTTCGCGGCGCCGGTGCCCACGCCCGAGGCGGGTGCGCTCCGCCGGGTCAACCTCAAGTACCAATGCCAGATCTGCGGTGCCGAGGTCCGCATGACCAAGGCCGGCGAGGACCTGCCACCGCCGCCACGGCACTGCCTCGAGGATATGGAGCTGGTGTCGCCGGTCGAATGATCGGTGCTGAGGTTTTACCCAGGCTGTGGATAAACCTGGGGAGAGTCACACAACTGTAACTTTGCCGACGCCTCGAGTTCAGTGGTAGCGGGTAGCGGTAATGAAGCCCGCGGTGATCAGGCCGAGGCCGACGAACAGGTACCAGTTCTGAGCGCCGCCCGGCAAGAGGCCCAGGTAGTTGCACACGATGGTCAGCATGCCGAGGATGAGGAGGCTGAGCAGCAGGATCGGCACCCACATCGGGCTTTCCCGGTAGACCTTGGGAATCGGCGGCGTGTACCGGCCCGATTGGACCGGCGCTGCGGTCGAGTGCTTGCCAGCCCGGTCGACACCACCCTTGGGCGTCACTCGGCCGCCCCTGGGGGCGTCCTTTGTCCGTCTCGCCATGCCGACCGAGGATAGTCGTGGCTCGCCCTTCAGGGTTCTCGGCCTGCTGGGAGCGGAAGTCGGAGGTGTTCGGTGCCGGTCACCTCTACGCTGACCGTCTGTGGTGCCGCGGGTGCTGGTTCTCGACAACTACGACAGCTTCGTTTACAACCTGGTTCAGTACTTGGGCGAGTTGGGCGCCGAGCCCCTGGTGTTCCGTCACGATGCCATCGGCCTAGATGCGGTGGCTGACCTGGGCCCCGATGCCGTGCTCGTCTCTCCTGGGCCCGGGCGGCCCGAGGATGCCGGGGTCAGCAACGACCTCATCGCGGCTATGGGCGCCGCGGGCACACCGCTGCTCGGCGTCTGCCTCGGTCACCAGTGCATCGGCCAGGTCTTCGGCGGGAGGGTCGTGCGGGCGGCGTCGGTCATGCACGGCAAGACGTCGATGGTCCACCACGACGGCCGGGGCGTCCTGTCGGGCCTGGCCAATCCGTTTCGGGCTACCCGGTACCACTCGCTGGTGGTCGACCCCGCCTCCGTGCCCGCCGCCCTTGAGGTCTCGGCCTGGACCGACGACGGCACGGTGATGGGGCTGCGCCACCGTGAGTTTCCGATCGAGGGGGTCCAGTTCCACCCCGAATCGATCCTGACCGATGACGGCCACCGGTTGCTGGCCAACTGGTTGCACCTGGAAGCGCCCACACCGGGGACCGCGGCCTCCAGCTGAGCCCAGAGCCGGCCAGACCCGTCAGGTCAGCCGGTGCTCGACGTCGTCGTCGTGTGCTTGGGCATTGTGGTCGTCGTGGTCGTCGTGGCCGCAGGGGTAGAGGTGGTGGTGGCCGAGCCAGCCGTTGTGCTGGTTGCCGTGGAGAACTGCCCAACGGTGATGGTGACCGTCGACCCCTGGGGCGCCGACCCTGAGGTGGGCGTTTCCCCGATCACGAGGCCATCCTGGCTCTGCATATTGGTCGGCGCGAACCTGGTGGACACGTTGAACCCGGCGCTCTGCAGCGCCGACTGGGCCGCCGACTGGCTCTCGCCGACGACGTTGGGGATGTCGGCGCCCTGGGGGCCGCTGGAGACATAGATCGTGATTTGGCTGCCTGATGCCACGCTGGTGCCCGATGCGGGATCCGTCCGGGTGACCCGCCCCGACGGCTGCGTGGCAGACGCCTCGGGGACGGCCTGGGGGGCCACGTTCAAGTTGAGCGCGGTCAGGGCGGAAGCGGCCGCGGTCGGGGTCTGGCCCGACTCATTGGGCACCTGCACCATCGGCGGGCCGGTGGAAATGGTCAGGGTCACTGTGGTGCCCTTGGCCACGGTCATGCCCTGCGCCGGGTTCTCGGAGACCACCTCGCCGGCCGGGTACTGCGTAGAGGTCACCATGAGGGGCGTCTCCGAGGGGGTCAAGCCTGCATTGAGCAGGAGGTTGTCCGCCGCCTGCTGCGAGATGCCGGTGGCGTCTGGAACCACCACCTTGGGTGCGTTCGGAGTGACGGCGAGCCTGACGGTCGAGCCTCGCTTGACCACCGTGCCCGGGGCCGGGGTGGACGCCGTGACGGTGCCCGAAGGCGCTGACGGCCTCGACTTGAGGCCCAGCGCCGATAGCTCGCTCTCGACGGCCGCCACCTGGTTACCGATGAAGTCGGTCGGGATCGTGACCTGGGTGGCGGTGGCGTTGTTGAACACGCCGAGTGTCTGGCCGAGCAGGTACAACAATCCCGCCAGCACCGCCAGCATCAGCACCAGGATGATGGCGTAGGCCCCGCTGCGCCGCCGGGTGGTGGCCAACTCGGTGGTGGCACCGGTCCCATCCAGGTCGCCAGAGCCATACCCCGGCCCCGCGATCCCGCCTGCCGCGGCGGCTCCCCCGTACCGGGAGTCGACCCGCCGGGTAGGCGCGGAGCGGTCGATGCGGCTGCCCACCCGCCCCGATGCGGCTGCCGCCGGCAACACCCACGTCTGCCCGTTGGCCCCCTGCACTCGGGTGGGCCGGTCGGCGGGAAGAGGCGGCGGTGGCGCCACCGCGAGGACGCCACTGCCCTGGACGTAGCGGATGAGGTCCGCCCGGAAGTCATCGGCCGATTGGTAGCGGTCCTCGGGGTTCTTGGCCATCGCCTGGAGGATGATGGCTTCCAGCGATGGGGGCACGGCCCGGTTGACCTGGGTCGGCGCGATGGCCTCCTCCCGGACGTGCTTGTAGGCGATTGCCACCGGGTTGTCGCCGCTGAACGGGGGCCGTCCGGTGACCATCTCGTACAGCACCACGCCCAGGGCGTACACGTCGCTGCGGGCGTCGGCCGGGTAGCCCTGGGCCTGCTCGGGGGAGAAATAGGTCGCCGTCCCCATCACGGTCCCGGTCTGGGTCAGGCCCTCCTTGGCCCCGATCGCCCGGGCGATGCCGAAGTCGGTGACCTTGACGATGCCGGACTTGTCGATGAGGACGTTGGCTGGCTTGATGTCGCGGTGGATGACCCCATTGCGGTGGGCGAAGCTCAGCCCGGCCGCCACCTCGGCCGCCCAGGTGGCGGCCTGGTCGGCGTCGAGCGGGCCTCGGCGCAGGACCTGGGCCAGGGTCCGGCCGTTGACGTACTCCATAACGATGTAATAGGTGTGCTCGCCCTCACCCCAGTCGTAGACCGAGACGATGTTGGGGTGCGACAGGTTGGCCGCCGCCTGGGCCTCCCGCCGGAACCGCTCCACGAAGGAGCGGTCGATCGACAGCTCGGGGAACAGCACCTTGAGCGCCACCGGCCGGTCGAGTAGCAAGTCCTTGGCGAGGTACACCTGGGCCATGCCGCCCCGGGCGACGTGGCGGACCAACTCATAGCGGTCGTTGAAGACGCGAGCCGCCCGCTCCTGGCCCGGCGGGGACTGCGTCATGTTTATAAGCCTGTCACAACTTCGCCTCAGGAACCTTGCAACACCGCCTGCATCATCGCCTTGGCGATGGGGGCGGCGATGGTGCCCCCCTGGGCGTCGTTGCCCTCCGGCTGGTTCTCGACCAGCACCGCTACGACCACCTTGGGCGCAGTCGCGGGGGCGAAGCTGACGAACCAGGCGTGGATGGTGTTCTGCCCGGTCTGGGCCGTTCCTGTCTTGCCGGCCACCTGGATGCCCGGGATCTGGGCGGCCACGCCCGTACCCGATTGGACCACGGTCTCCATGAGCTGGGTCATTTGGGCCGCGGTCCCGGGAGAGGTGGCGGTGATCCACGGTTTGGCCTGGTACTTGCTCACGACCTGGCCCTGGGAGTTGGAGACATGGTCGAGCACGTGGGGCGTCATGATCACCCCTCCGTTGGCGATTCCCGCCGCCACCAGGGCCATGCCGAGGGGAACCGCCTGGACGTTCTCCTGGCCGATTGCCGACTTGGCCAGGCCCGGCATGTCGTTCACGAACGAACTGGCGGGCGGGAAGTAGGACTGGGCCGCCTCGGGCAGGTCGATCGGGATCTTCTTGTCGAAGCCGAAGCTGTCCGCTTCGGAAGCGAGCGACGTTGCGCCCAGCTGGAGGCCGATGGCGGCGAAGCCGCTGTTGCAGGACACCCTGAACAAGTCGGGGAGGGCGCCGCCGCACGCCTCGCCAGCGAAGTTGCTCAGCACCTGGCCACCCGCGTTGGGCAGGGGCAGTGCTGACAGGGTCGGGAACACCATCGAGGCCAGCGCGGGGTCATGGTCGTAGACCGCCGAGGAGGTGATCACCTTGAACGTCGATCCGGGGAAGAACCGCTCCCGATAGGACCCGGACAAGAGCGGCTGGCCGGTCGCTGCGTTCTCGGACTGCCAGTAGCTGCGCTCGGTGGCGAGGGTGTGCGACGCCAGATCGCTCGGGTCGTAGGAGGGATTGCTGTACATGGCCAGGATCGACCCGGTGGTGGGGTCGAGGGCGATGACCGAGCCCAGCCGGTTGCCGAGTTCGGTACTGGCCAGCTGCTGCAGCTTGTTGGACAGGGTGAGGGTGACGGTCTGGCTGCGGTCCTGGTTGATGGTCAGGTCCTTCAAGCTCTTCGGGAGCTGGAGAGGGGCGTTGGCGCCGGTGAGGTCGGCGTCGAACTGCCGTTCCGCCCCCTCCTCGCCGTAGGTGAGGGAGAAGAACCCCGTGATCTGGCCGAACAGCGGCCCGGTGGGGTACTGGCGGAGGTACTTGAAGTCGTCGCTGGTGGGCATGTCCGTGGCCAGCACGACCCCGTCGGAGGAGACGAGATCGCCCCGCTTGGTCGAGAACTTGGCGAGCGCCAGCCGGGTGTTCAGGTGGTTGTTGTTGAGGGCGCTGGCATCGAAGACCTGCAGGTTGTTCAGCTGGAAGAACAGGATCAGGAACAGCACGACGACGCCAACCCCGGCGATGCGGATCTGCTTGTTCATGGGGCAATCATCCGTAAACCGTGTCCGCCGCCGCCCCCGCGGGCACCACCTCAGGCGTCGAGGAGTCGTTGCTGATGCGCAGCAGCAAGGCCAAGAGGATGTAGTTGGCGATCAGGCTGCTGCCGCCGTAGCTGATGAACGGCAAGGTAATCCCGGTCAGCGGGATGATCCTGGTCACCCCGCCCACGATGACGAATACCTGGATCCCCACGACGAGCGCCAGCCCGGCGGCCAACAGCTTCTCGAAGGGGTTCTCGCAGCGCACTGCGATGCGCAAGCCGCTGCCCACCATGAGCAGGTACCCGGCCAGCACCGCCCCAGCCCCGAGTAGACCGAGCTCCTCGGCGATGGCGGCGAAGATGAAGTCGGTGGCCACCTCCGGGATGCGCTGGGGGCTGCCCTGACCGGGGCCGTCGCCGAAGACCCCGCCCGCCGCCATGGCGAACAGGCCCTGGATGATCTGGTAGCCGGAGGTGTTGTACACCGGCCACGGGTTGAGCCACACCTGGACCCGGGACTTGGCATGGCCGATGACCTTCATGGCGACGGTGGCACCGGCCGCGAACAGCACCGCTCCCATCCCGAGGTACCAGCCTCGCCCGGTGGCGATCCACAGCATCCCGATGAACAGGGCGAAGAACAAGAAGCTCGAGCCCAGGTCGTTCTCGAAGAAGAAGATGGCCAGGGAGAGAGCCCAGGCGGCCAGCACGGGAGCGATGTACTTCGGGTCGATCAGCAGCACGTTGCCGATCTTGCGGGTGCCGCGGGCCAGCATCTCGCGTCGCTCCGCCATGTACGAGGCGAAGAAGATGGCCAGGGCGATCTTGGCCAGCTCGCCCGGCTGGAAGGTGATCCCGGCCACGCGGATCCACAAGCGGGCCCCGTTGATGTTCTGCCCGATCACCGGCAGCAGCGGCATGAGTAAGAGCCCGATGCCGCCCAGGGCGAAGAGGTAGCGGTAGCGCTCCAGGTCCCGGGCCCGGCGGACCACGACCAAGGTGGCCAAGAAGGCGCCGATGCCGATCGCCGTCCACAGCGCCTGCAGGGCAGCCAGCTGGCTGTTCAGCCGGGCGATGAACACGTAGCCGAGCCCGTTCAGCAGCGCCGCCGTGGGCAGGAGCACCGGGTCGGCGTAGGGGGCCAGCTTGCGCATGCCGACGTGGGCCACCAAGAGAAGGCCGCAGACGATGATCAGGAAGGGGCCGATGTTGGCGGGCAGGGATCCCGACTTGCCGAGGCTGGCCAGCACGTACAGCCCACCAGTCAGGACCACGGCCAGCACCATGAGCCCCAGCTCGGTGCGCCGCCGGGCCGGCTGGCGGTAGTTGGGGTCGGCGACGATCGGCAACTCAGCGCCGGTCGCGAACATCCGGGGTCGCCAGCTCACGGCGTCACGGGGGCGCAGGGGGGGCGCCGGTTCACGACGTCAGGGGGCAGGGACGGTGGTCGTCGTTGCCGGCGGTGGCACCGTGGTGGTGGTCGGCGGCAGCGTGGTGGTGGTGGTGGTCGTGGTCGCTTCGGCGGCGAGGCTCGCGACGTAGCTCTTGGCGGCGGGAACGGATGGTTCTTCTTTCCCGGAGCGCAGGTCGGGCAACCGTTCGGGCAGGACCTGGTTGGCGGCGGTGGCGGTGCGCTGGACGATGGTTGGCTGGAACCAAAGCAGGCCGCCAGGGCGGCCCTTGTAGATGGTGAGTTGGCCGTTGTCCAACCCGACGAAGTACGAGCCGCGGGCGTAGAACGCGATGGCGACGCCGGCGCCGGCGATCAGCAACACCAGGATGACGAAAAAACCTACGACCCGCCAGGTGACGGCGCGCTGGCGGGGCGGGGCGGGCGGGGTCTCCTTCGGTGGGGGGCCGACACGCCCCGACCAGCCGGTGGGGGGGGAGGGGGCGCTTTTTCCCGCTTCTTT
The DNA here is from genome assembly GCA_050744165.1 of Acidimicrobiales bacterium. Lineage (GTDB taxonomy): Bacteria > Actinomycetota > Acidimicrobiia > Acidimicrobiales > Palsa-688 > JBOGGN01. The sequence goes on from JBOGGN010000242.1 coordinate 16,891, forward strand.
TTCGGGGTGGGAAAATGCCTCGGGGATCGGTGTCGCCCGTCGCGTGGGGGGGTTGGCGGCCAGTGCCGCAGAGGCCGCCTGGGGCAGGTCGTTGTCGTCCACCACGTCGACAATCACAACCGTGATGTTGTCGTTGCCGCCCCGATCTCGGGCTTCGGCGACCAGTTCCCGGGCCGCGTCCTTGGGGTTGGCCAGGCGGCGCATGACCCCCGCCAGCTGGTCGTCGTTGAGTTCACGGACCAGGCCGTCGGAGCACAGCAGGTAACGGTCGCCCTTCAGGGGCAGGACCTGGAGGAGATCCACCTTGACGTCGGAGTCGACGCCGAGCGCCCGGGTCAGGACGTGGCGCTGGGGGTGGATGGCGGCCTCCATCTCGGTCAGCTGGCCGTCGTCGACCAGCTCCTGGACCAGGGAATGGTCGGTGGTCAGCTGTTCCAGCTCGCCGTCGCGCAGCAGGTACACCCTCGAGTCGCCCACGTTGATGATCGCCAGGCGTTCCTCGTCGTCCTCGTCGACCAGGGCGATCGCCACCAACGTGGTGCCCATGCCGTGGAACTCGGGGTTGCCCAGGGCCCGCTCGAAAATCGACCGGTTCGCCTGGCGGGCCGCCGCCACCAGGCCCTGGGCGCCGCCATTGTGGCGGTAGGCGACCTCCAACGCTTCCACCGCCGTCAACGACGCCACCTCGCCCGCCGCGTGGCCGCCCATCCCGTCGGCGACCGCGAACAACTCCTCACCCACGAGCAACTGATCCTGATTCGACGTCCGCACCCGACCCACGTCGGTCGCCGAACCCGCCGACAGGCGGATCACGCCGCCACCTCCAGCACCGACCGGCCCACCTGCAGGCGGTCCCCGGGGCCGAGGGGGATGGGGCTGGTAACGGGGCGGTCGTTCACGAAGGTGCCGTTGGTCGATCCCAGATCCTCCACGTAGAGCGACCCGTCGCGGCGGAACACTCGGGCGTGGAGGGTCGACACGAAGGTGTCGTCGGGCAGGGAGATGCCGCAGCCCAACGCCCGGCCGAGGGTCAGCTCCTCACCCAGGGGAAAGCTCTGGCCGGCTCGGTCCGGGGGCTCGAGGACGACCAACCGGGCCAAACCTGTCGCCGCCCCGCGACCCCCGGTCCCTGGGGCCCAGCTCCCAGCCGGACCACGCCCCGCCTTCGCCGTCTGGCGGGGCGAAGGTTGCGGGGACGGGGACGCCACTGCAACCTGCACCGCTCTCGGTTCCCGGAGCTCCACCCAGACCGCCCGGATGACCCGAAAAAAGAACAGGTAGAGCAGGCCCAGGAACACCGCCTTCAAGGCCGTCAACAGGGACTCGGGCATGGCGCCAGCCCCCCTATGGGGCTTCGAACCTCATGTGGGTGGCGCCGACGGTGATGTCGTCACCGTCGACCAACCGGTGGCTGTGGACCCCGATCCCATTCACCTTGGTGCCGTTGGTACTACCCAGGTCGACCAGCACGTAGCCGCCGTCGTTGGTGGGGCGCACCTCCACGTGGCGACGGCTGCAGTTGGCGTCGGTCAGCACCACGTCACACTCGGGGAGCCGCCCGATCGTGAGCGAGGTGCTGCCGAGGGGGTGGCGGCTGCCGTCGGGCAGGACCAGCCGGGCCGGCGCCCCAGTCGTGGCCCGAACCTCGCCGACCACCTCAAGGATCCCCGCCGACAGCTGGTCGTCGCTGGTCAACTCCACCTCGACGGGACCGAGGAACACGTAGTTCTCGACCCGTGCGTGCTCCTTGGCCACCCCGACCAACTCGCTCACCAGCTCCGACTCGAACGGCTCGAACCGGGACCGGTCGGCAGGGCTGACCACCACGGTGAAGTAGTTCGGGGTCAGAGTGCCTCGGGGAGCCACGGTGCGCAACAGGTCCATCTCCCGGGTGAGGCGGCGCCCGATCTCAACCGGCTGCAAGCCGCTACGGAACGCCTTGGCGAAGGCGCCCTCAACGAGTCGCTCGAGCCGTCGCTCGAACTGCTGCAGTCCCATGGTCGCCGACGATGCTAGCTAGGACATGCCCTGGGAGGAGAGCCAAGGGGCACGGCAGCGGTCACAGACAGGCGCCCGGCTGGCCGCCGCGGAAACGGTAACCTGACGGTTCCACTCGGGCGAGTGGCGGAATAGGCAGACGCGCAGGATTCAGGTTCCTGTGTCCGCAAGGACGTGGGGGTTCAAGTCCCCCCTCGCCCACTCCCGACAGGCCGTCAGGGTTAGGGGTCTTCCGGTCCCTTAGACGGTCAGCTCGTCGCTGGTGAACAGCGAGCGCACCCCGATGCCGGCCCCGTCCAGGAGGTCGTGACTCCGGCTGCGGTCGATGATGCACAGCACGTCGCCGACCACGGCCGACCGGGCCCGCAGCTCCTCGACCGACAGCACCACCTGGCCGCCGGTGGTGATCACGTCCTCGACGACAAGCACCCGCCGACCCGCCACCTGGGCCCCCTCGGCCAGCTTCATCGTGCCGTACTCCTTCGCTTTCTTGCGGACCAAGGCCAGCGGCAGTCCGGTGCGCAGCGACAGCGCGGTCGCCACCGGGACGCCACCCAGCTCGAGGCCGGCGAGCACCTCGGTGCCCTCCGGGATGAGCGCCACGGCATGCTCGGCGATGGCGGCCAAGAGGTCCGGATCGGCCTCGAACAGGTACTTGTCGAAGTAGGTGGTCGAGGTCTGGCCGGACCGGAGTCGGAACTCACCCGTGAGCCGGCACGCCGCGCCGATGGCGACCGCCAGCTGGTCGTGATCCATGCGCTGCAGTCTGGCGGCTGCCGACCGGCCTACGGCAACTTGTGTGTTCTGAGCCAGGCGTCGATCTGAGCCTGAGCTTGAGCCTGAAGTTGCGGCATAACGGTGGCGGCGGGCGTCCCCGACAACACCTTGGCCAAGGCCGAGGTGATGAGAGCCTGGACCCCCGTGAACGCTGGCGTCCAAGCGTCGATTTCGGCCGAGGCGCCCGGGAGCCCGGCCAACCACACGGAGGGATCGACGCCGGTGGCCGACTTGGTGGCCGGCCCGAAGCTGGCCAGGTTGGCGCTCAGGGCGGGCATGGTGCCGAAGCCGCCGTAGGCCAACTGGCGTTCGTTGGCGGCGTTGACGGCGAAGAAGTCGAGCACCTCGAACGCCAGCTGGTGCTGGGTGCTGGCCGCCACGATGGTGGCCAGGGTCGGCTCCAGCCGGCAGAAGCGCCGGGCCGGCCCGCTCGGGAGGGCGGCCGCCTTGACCGGGAAGGGCAGGTCCATCCCGTAGCCGGAGGCGATCTCGCAGCTGCACATCTCGATCATGGCCAGCTTGCCGGCCCGCCAGGCGACCAGGGCGGGGTCGCTCGGCGTACTCGGGAGCGTTGTCGTGGTTGGCCGCGGCATGGTGGTCGTCGTCCGGCCCTGGGTGGTCGAGGTGGTCGTCCGGCCCTGGGTGGTCGAGGTTGTCGGGCGGGTCGTGGTGGTGGTGCCGCTGCCGCTGGCGGCCCCGCCGCTGGCGGCGGCCAGCGCCGCCAGCTGGGCCGCGGTCGGCTGGACGTGATAGCGAGAGACCAGGTCAGCGGCGAACTGGGCACCAGCGATGGCCCCCGAGCCCGCGAGGGTGGCGCGCTTGTTGGAGGCGTCGTACAGGTGCCCGGCGTAGCTGAGCAGCATCGCCTCGGGATCGAGCCGTGCGACACCGAACTGGGCGATGTGGGTGGGGTCGAAGCTGGCGTCGAGCGAGGCGCGCCCGGCAGTGTCGATGGTGAGGCGCCGGGCGGCGTCAAGGAAGGCGCCGCCAAAGGTCCAAGAACTCTGGTCCCACGACGCCGGCGGCGGCGCCACTCCCGCCCGGGCGAACAGGGTCGGGTTGTAAGCCAGGGCGTGGTCGTGGACGCCGACGGCCAGTGCGGGCACGACGCTCGAGTTGCCGTAGTACGTGCCGAGCGCAGCCGCGCTCCGAGCCACCGGCAGCCATGCCGCCGTCGACACGGCGCCGCCTCGAAGGAAGGGGTGCAGGTCCAGCCACAGGTGTTGGTCGACCAGCCGAGACAGGTCGGCCAGGTCGATCCCGAGCACGATGTCGGGCGCCTGGCCCCGTGCGATCAAGGTCTTGAGCTCCGTCTCGGCCAAGGCGGCCGAGGTGGCGCGAAGGAAGTCGATACCCACCTCTGGGTGGGCGTTGATGAACTGCTCCGCCAGGGTCTGCTGGACCTGGCGCTGGCCCGTCGAGTTGCCACCCGCGAAGCCGATCAGGATCTGGATCCGCCCGCTGAGCTTCGATGGCGGGCTCGTTTTTTTGTGACCGGAAAAGAGGCAGCCCGACAGGAAACTGGCTGCACCTCCGGCCACGCCAACCTTGAGAGCGCCCTCCACGAACTGCCGCCGAGTTAGGAGTGAGTGCTGGGCGCCCGGCGTGAGGTCTCTAGAACTGGTCATTTCGGACATGTCGGGTATGACGAGTCTTGGCGATGTGGGCGAATGTTAACTATCGACAGAGTTACCATAGCGGTTTATATATATTGTCCGTTCTATCTCGACAGATCCCATGGGCATTAGTAAGGTATGACCGCTTTAGGCGGGAGCCAAGCAACAGGGGGAGGAACCCTAAATCGTTATCGATAGACGGGGACCATCTCCGTCGGTTCGTGTTGCACACCTCGAACCAGGGTCTGAAGGAGCGCTTCATGGGGCATGAGGGACAGCATCGGCGGCGGAGTTCGGTCGCGCGGCGGACACTCCAAGGCGCCCTGGGCCTGGCGATCGCGGTGGTGCCTTTCGTGGTCACCATTCCCGACGCCTTCGCCGGCGTTGGCTTCGGCGTGGTGCCTACCTTCCCCTCCGTGGTGACCGTCGGCCAGACGGGGCTTCCCGCCAACCTGACCATCCAGAACACATCCACCACGCCCGACAACGCCTCGAACGTCACGTTGAGCACGATCGACCTCGTTCCCGCGTGCGGCACGACGTTCGGTACCGCCCCCATCAACGATTGCCCGATCGCCAACGCCGATCCCGGGGTCTTCACCCTGAGTCCGACCGGCACGGGCCAGGCGGGGACCGCCTGCGCCGGCACCACGTTCACCATTACCACCGTCGACCCCGCCACCGGGCAGGTCAGTTTCAGCCCCAGCACTCCGGTGGTCCTGCAACCGCCGGGGACGGGCCCCGGCGGCGCGCTGGCCGAGTGTGTCATCGACTTCACCTTCACCGTCAACATGGGCCCGACCCACGTCGATGCCAACGGTCAGGTCGACCAGCTGGGTTTCGCCAGTGGCACCAACACCTTGGGCCACACCGGCTCCGGTGCGGGAAGCAGCGCCGTCACCGTCAACCTGGCGACCCTCGGGATCACCACCTCGGCCACCTCGACGGCGACCGTCGGCGGCGGCATCACCGACACCGCCACGGTGTCGGCGGCCGCACCGCCCGGGCCGGCGCCGACGGGAACGATCACCTTCACCGCCTTCACCAACAGCACCTGCTCGGGGGCGCCCGCGTTCACGTCCAACGCCATCACGGTCACCGGCACCGGCAACTACACCTCTACCCCTCCGTTCGTGACGACCGCGCCCGGCAGTGTGTTCTGGATCGCGTCGTACAGCGGCGACGTCAGCAACGCCCCGGTGGCAACCCACTGCGGTGACGCCGGCGAGACCACCACCGTCAACCAAGCGGTGCCTACCATCGTGACCGCCGCCTCGACGACCGCCACCATCGGCGGCCCCATCTCCGACAGCGCCGTCCTGGCCAACGGCCTCAACCCGACGGGCACCATCACCTTCACCGCATTCGGCCCCGGCAACGCGACCTGCACCGCGCCGGCGGCGTTCACCTCGGCCCCGTTGGCGGTGGCCGGCAACGGAACCTACATGTCGGGGCCCTTCACCCCGACCACGCCCGGCACCTACCTGTGGGTGGCCTCCTACAGCGGTGACACCAACAACGCCGCGGTGGCCACCCCTTGCGGCGACATGGGCGAAACCAGCACGGTCAACAAGGCCACGCCGGCCATCGTGACGACGGCCTCCGGCTCGGGTCCGGTAGGCAGTGTCATCTCCGACAGCGCCGTGCTCTCGGGAGGCGTCGACACCCCGACCGGCACCATCACCTTCAACGTATTCGGTCCCGACAACGCGAGCTGCACGGGTGCGCCGGTGTTCACCTCGACGGCGACGGTGAACGGCAACGGGACCTACAGCTCGTCGATGTTCACCACCACCGCCGCCGGGACCTACCTGTTCGTGGCCAGTTACAGCGGTGACGCCAACAACAACGCCGTCGCCAGCGCCTGCGGAGCAGCCAACGAGAGTGTGACCATCACCAAGGCCTCCCCGGCGATCGCCACCACCCCCTCGCCGTCGGTCACCGCGGGCGGGTTGGTCTCCGACAGCGCCACCTTGTCCTCGGGCGTCAACCCGACGGGGACCATCACCTTCACCCTGTTCGGCCCCGGCAACCCGACCTGCACCGGGGCGGCGATCTTCACCTCCACGGCGTCGGTGAACGCCGGCAACGGGGTCTACAACTCGGCCGCCTTCACCACCACCACGCCCGGCACCTACAACTGGGTGGCCTCGTATTCCGGCGACGCCAACAACAACGCGGTGGCCAGCACCTGCGCGTCGGAGACGGTGGTGGTCACCCAGGCCCACCCGACGATCATGACTCAGGCGTCGGCGTCGGTCCCGGTGGGCGGGACGATCACCGACACCGCCACCCTCGCAGGCGGGGTGTCGCCGACGGGGACGATCACCTTCAGCATCTTCGCCCCCGGCAACCCCACGTGCGCGGGGGCGCCGGTCGCCACCTCGATGGTGCCCGTCACGGGCAACGGCAACTACGTCTCGGCCCCGTTCACCACCACCGCGGTCGGCACCTACATGTTCGTGGTGATCTACAGCGGCGACACCGCCAACGCCAGCGCCACCAGCGCCTGCGGCGCCGCCAACGAGGCCGTCACCACCACCCAGGCCACGCCGACGATCGCCACCACGCCCTCGGTGTCGGTGCCCGTCGGGGGCGCCGTGTCCGACAGCGCCACCCTGGCCAACGGGCTCAGCCCGACCGGCAGCATTACCTTCACGCTGTTCGGCCCCGGCAACCCGACGTGCACCGGAGCCCAGGTGTTCACGTCCAATCCGATCCCCGTCACCGGCAACGGCACGTACACCTCCAACACCTTCACCGCCACCATGGCGGGCTCCTACAACTGGATCGCGACCTACAGCGGCGACGCCAACAACCACTCGGTGGCCAGCACCTGCGCCTCAGAGACGGTGGTGGTGACGACCACCACCCCCAAGATCGTGACCAACGCATCGCTGACGGTCCCCGTCGGCGGCACCATCTCCGACACCGCCACCCTGTCCAACGGGGTCAACCCGACGGGGACCATCACCTTCGACGTGTTCGGCCCCAACGACGCCACCTGCTCGACGGTGCCGGCGTTCACATCGGTGGTCTCGGTTACCTCCGGCAACGGCACCTACTCCTCGGGACCGTTCACGGCCGTCATGGCGGGGACGTACCGGTTCGTGGCCATGTATTCGGGCGACGCCAACAACGCAGCGGTGACCACGATGTGCAACGACCCCAACGAGAGCGTGGTCGTTACGACCGTCACCCCGTCGCTCAGCACGACCGCGTCGGCGTCGGTCGCGGTAAGCGGGACTGTGAGCGACACCGCCATCCTGTCGGGCGGGTCCAACCCCACGGGGACCATTACCTTCGAGCTGTTCGGGCCGGTGGCGGGCTGCACCGGCGCCCCGATCTTCACCGCCACCAAGCCGGTGACCGGCGACGGCGCCTACTCGTCGGGCACCTTCACCCCGACCGCCCCGGGCACCTACAACTTCGAGGCGTCCTACAGCGGCGATGCCAACAACAACGCCATCCCCCTGACCGCCTGCGGGGCGGCGGGCGAGAACGTGACCGTGACCCCGGCCACCCCGGCCATCGTCACCATGGCCTCGGCGTCGGTGGCGGCCGGGGGCACGATCAGTGACACTGCCACCCTGACCGGTGGCGACGCCCCCACGGGGACCATCACTTTCACCGTCTATGGGCCGGGCAATACGACGTGCGCCGGGACCGGGGTCGCCAGCCACACGGTGGCGGTCACCGGCGACGGCAGCTACGCCTCGGGCAGCTTCCCCGCCGCCATCGCGGGCACCTACCGGTTCATCGCGGCCTACAGCGGCGACGCCAACAACTCGGCGGAGTCGACGGGCTGCAACGACGCCAACGAGAGCGTGGTGGTGACCCCCGCCGCCCCGACACTCGTCACCCATGCCTCCTCGACGGTCGCTGCGGGCGGCACGATCCAGGACACGGCGACCCTGTCCGGTGGCGCCTCCCCGATGGGCACCATCACCATCACTTTGTTCGGCCCCAACAACGCCGCCTGCACCGGCACCCCGATCCAGTCGACGACCGACCCGGTGAACGGCGACGGCGACTACACCTCGACGCCGTTCGTCGTCAACGCGGCCGGCACCTACCAATACGTTGCCGTGTATGGCGGTGACGCCAACAACGCAGGTGCCACCAGCGCCTGCGGCGCGGCCAACGAGTCGGTGGTGGTGACGCCGGCGGCGCCCACCATCGCGACCCAGGCGTCGGCGCCGGTGGCGGTCGGCAACCCGATCACCGACGTCGCCACGCTCTCGGGCGGGGACAACCCGACGGGGACCATCACCTTCAACGTGTTCGGCCCCCACAACGCCACCTGCACCGGCGCCCCGGTGTTCTCCTCGACGATGGCGGTAACCGGCGACGGCAACTACACCTCCAACCCGTTCACGCCCACCATGGCGGGCACCTATCGGTTCGTCGACAGCTACTCCGGTGACGCCAACAACGCTCCCACCGCGTCCGCGTGCGGCGCGGCCAACGAGTCGGTGGCGGTCGGCGTCGCCAGCCCCACGATCGTGACTACGGCGTCGGCGCCGGTGGTGGCGGGCGGCAACATCAGCGACATCGCCGTCCTCTCCGGCGGGGTGACGCCGAGCGGGACGATCACCTTCGATGTGTTCGGACCCAACAACGCCACCTGCACCGGCGCCCCCTTGTTCACCTCGACGGTCCCGGTGGCCGGCAATGGCAGCTATGCGTCGGCGCCGTTCACCACGACCTTGGCGGGCACCTACCAGTTCGTCGCCTCCTACAGCGGAGATGCCAACAACGGCGCCGTGACCAGCGCCTGTGATGCCGCCAACGAGAGCGTCGTGGTGGCCAAGGCGGGCCCGGCCATCGCCACCCAGGCCTCGGCTCCGGTGACGGTGGGCGGCGCCATCAGCGACAGCGCGACCCTGTCGGGCGGCACCGGGCCGTCGGGCACCATCACCTTCCAGGTCTTCGGCCCCAACAACGCCACCTGCACCGGCGCCGCGGCATTCACGTCCAGCGTCACCGTCGCCGGCAACGGCACCTACGCGTCGATGAGCTTCACGCCGACCCAGCCCGGGACGTACCGCTTCGTGGCCACCTACGGCGGCGACGCCAACAACGCCGCCGCCGGACCCACCTCATGCGGGGACCCGGCCGAGTCGACGGTGGTATCGCCCGGCGCCACGACCATCGTCACCAAGGTGTCGGGGTCGACGACCGTCGGCGGGACGATCACCGACACTGCCACCCTGGCGGGCGGGGTCAACCCGACCGGGACCATCACCTTCCAGGTGTTCGGGCCCAACAACGCCACCTGCACCGGCATCCCGGCGTTCACCTCGACGGTGCCCGTGACCGGCAACGGCAACTACACCTCGGCAACCTTCACCGTGCCCGGGGCTGGGACCTACGGTTTCGTGGCCACCTACAGCGGTGACACCGCCAACAGCCCCGCTGGTCCCACCGCCTGCTCGGATCCCAACGAGACGACGACGGCGACCAAGGTGTCGCCGACCATCTCCACCATGGCGTCGCCCACCGGCACTGTTGGCGGCGCCATCACCGACACCGCCACCCTGACGGGGGGCTTCAACCCCACCGGGACCATCACCTTCCAGGTCTTCGGGCCCAACAACACGACCTGCACCGGCGCCCCGGCGGCGACCTCGACGGCGCCGGTCAGCGGGTCGGGCAACTACACCTCGGCGCCGTTCTCCCCGACTGCGCCCGGGAGCTACCAGTTCGTGGCCACCTACGGCGGTGACGCCAACAACAACGCCGCCGGCCCGACAGCGTGCAACGACCCAGCGGAAACAGCGACGGTGACCCCCTCGGCGGTCACCTTCTCGACGACCGCGTCCCCATCGGCCGACGTGGGCCAGCCCATCTTCGACACCGCCGATCTGACCGGCAGCGGCACCCCGACCGGGACGATCACCTACAACCTCTTCGGCCCCAACAACGCCACCTGCACCGGTGCGCCGGCGTTTACCACCACCGTCAACGTGAACGGCTCGGGGATGTACACCTCGGCAAGTTTCACCCCGACCGCAGCCGGCACCTACGAGTGGGTGGACACCTATAGCGGCGACGCCACCACCGCCCCGGCCGGGCCGACGCCGTGCAACGACGCCGCCGAGTCCGTGGTGGTGCTGCCGACGCCGCAGATCGCGGTGACCAAGGCCGCCAACCCGACCAGCGAACCCGAGCCGGGCGGCAACTTCACCTTCACCGTCACCGTCAGCAATCCCTCGACGGTTGACCCAGTGATGATCACTTCTTTGGTGGACAACATCTACGGCAACCTGGCCACCCTGCCCGGTTCAACCTGCGGCACCCTCATCGGCATCACCCTTCCGCCGGGGGCGACCACGCCGCCGTGCACGTTCACCGGAGCCTTCAACGGAAGGGCGCCTGCCTCCCAGACCGACACCGTCACGGTCACCGGCGTCGACTCCCACGGCATCACCGTCACCGCCACGGCCATGGCGACGGTCACCCTGACCCCGGTCCTGCCGACCATCAGTGTCACCAAGGCGGCCAACCCGCCCAGCCTGCCGGCGCCCGGAGGCACGTTCACCTTCACCGTCCAAGTCCACAACCCCAACACGGTGGACCCGATCACCATCACCTCGCTGGTGGACAACATCTACGGTGACCTCTCCACCCGGGCCGGCTCAACCTGCGGCGCCCTGATCGGCGTCACCCTGGCACCCGGCGCCACCTCCTCGCCGTGCACCTTCACCGGCCCCTTCACCGGGGTGTCCGGAGCCACCCAGACCGACACCGTCACTGTGACCGGCATGGACAGCAACGGCAACAAGGCCACCGCCACCGCCAACGCCACCGTCGCCCTGACACCGGGGCTGATGCCGGTGATCAGCGTCAGCAAGGCGGCCAACCCCCTAACCCTGCCGGCGCCCGGCGGCACCTTCACCTTCACGGTCCAGGTGACCAATCCGAGCACGACCGACCCGATCACGATCACCTCGTTGGTGGACAACATCTACGGTGACCTGTCCACCCGGGCCGGGTCGACCTGCGGCGCCCTGATCGGCGTCACCCTGGCTCCCGGCGCCACCTCTTCGCCGTGCACCTTCACCGGCCCCTTCACCGGGGTGTCCGGGGCCAGCCAGACCGACACCGTCACGGTGACCGGCATGGACAGCAATGGCAACACGGCCACCGCAACGGCCATGGCCACCGTCTCCCTGACGCCGGCCATCACGCCCGAGATCAGCGTGACCAAGGCGGCCAGCCCGGCCACCCTGCCGGCACCGGGTGGGACGTTCACCTTCACGGTGCAGGTCCACAACCCGAGCACCGTCGATCCGGTGACGATCACCTCGCTGGTGGACAACATCTACGGCGACCTCTCGACGATCACCGGCTCGACCTGCGGCGCCCTGATCGGCGTCACCCTGGCTCCTGGCGGCACGTCGGCGCCGTGTACCTTCCCGGGTTCGTTCACGGGCAACTCGGGTGCCAGCCAGACCGACACGGTCACGGTGACCGGCAAAGACAGCAACGGCAACACGGTCACCGCTACCGCCAACGCCACCGTGTCGCTGACGCCCGGTCCCACGCCTCAGATCAGCGTCAGCAAAACGGCCGACCCGCTGAGCAAGCCAGCCCCCGGCGGAACATTCACCTTCACAGTGGAGGTGACCAACCCAAGCACGACCGACCCGATCACCATCACCTCGCTGGTGGACAACATCTACGGCGACCTGACGAAGATCTCCGGCTCCACCTGTGGCGCCCTGATCGGCGTGACACTGGCACCCGGCGCCTCCTCGGCCCCGTGCACCTTCCCGGGCTCGTTCACGGGCAAGTCGGGCGACAGCCAGACGGACACGGTGACCGCCACCGGCAAGGACACCAACGGCACGACAGTGACCGCGACGGCCATGGCGACCGTCACGCTGACCCCGCCGGCGCCCACGACCACCACGTCGACCTCGACGACCTCGACGACCTCGACCACGGCGACGTCCGCCCCGCCCGCGACGCCGGTGATCGCGGTCACCAAGGCCGCCAACCCCATCAGCCTTTCGGCGCCAGGCGGTACGTTCATCTTCACGGTGGTCGTGTCCAACCCGAGCACGACCGTCCCGGTCAAGATCACCTCGCTGGTGGACAACATCTACGGCGACCTGACGAAGATCTCCGGCTCGACCTGCGGAACCCTGATCGGCGTCACGCTCAGCCCCGGCCAGAGCTCCTCGCCGTGCAGCTTCCCGGGGAGTTTCACCGGATCGGGTGGCGATACCCAGACCGACACGGTGACCGTCACCGGGGTCAACCCGGCTAACCCGTCCGGTACCCCGGTCACCGCCACCGCCAAGGCGACGGTCAGCATCATCGCCGCCACGTCGACGCCACTCGCCCTGACCGGCTTGGACGACCGGCGACCGCTGACGATCGGCTTTGGGCTCATCGCCGCCGGCCTGCTGGTTCTGGCGCTGTGCTGGCGCCGGCGCCTCAACTGACAAGGGCTCGCCGCAAGGCCGTGGTCATCGCCGCAGGCTGAACCCGCAACCCGCAACCCGCAACCCGCAGCCCGGCAGCCCACCCGGGCACAGCGGCCACGGCCCGGCAACGCTGGCCTGCGGGCGACATCGCGGCGCGCCTGGGAGATCGCCGAGTGCCACCATCTGCCTAAGCGGTTAGGGAACTCCTGGGGCCTCGGGGTGACCCGAATACCTGGCCCCATGCGGTAGCTATTCGGGCCACCCAGCCGGGCGACTACTGCGAGCGGCGCGGTAGTCGCCGCCGCCGGCGCCAGGTGACGCCCAGGCTGAGCAGGCCGGCCAGGATGAGCATGCCACCGGCGATGGTCGGGTCCTGGATCCGTGCCCCGGTGAGCGACAGCGAGGAGGTCGCGGTCGTCGTCGTGGTCCCCGAGCCAGTGGGCGCTGCGGTCACGGTGATCGAGACCTGCGCCCTCAGCGAGGCATCGGCCGTGCTGGCAACGATCGTGTGCTGGCCGGGCGCGGTGGCCGCGGGAATGACAACGGTGGCCGCAAAGTTCCCGAGAGAGTTTGCCGTCGCCATTCCGAGCGACACCGGGCTGCTGAGAAGGTCCATCTGGAGTTCGCTGCCGGCCGGGAAGCCGCTGCCGGTGACCATGGTCGGCTGGCCAGCCGGCACGGAATTGGGGTTCACCTGAACCGTCGGAGTACCTGTGGTGGTGGTGGTTGCCCCCAGCGTGCTCGACGTTGTCGAAGAGCTCGTGGTCGAGGATCTCGTCGTGGTCGTTGTCGACCCGACTGTCGAGGATGTGGTTGACCCCACTGTCGTGGTTGTCGTCGGGGCAGTGGTGGTGCTGCTGGTCGTGCTGCTCGAGGTCGTGCTGCTCGAGGTGGTGGTCGCACTCACCGTGACCGTCTCGGCGGCCTCACCGCAGGCGGTGGGCCCAGCCGGGAGGGAGTCTGGGTCGCCGTCGTAGGACGCCAGCCACTGATAGGTACCAACAGCGGTCGAAATGAACGGCTCTGAGGTGTAGCTGCCGTCACCATTGACTGTCACCGTGGTGCTGAAGGCGGCGGTCCCGGTGCAGGCGGCGTCACCGGGGCCGAAAAGGTTGAAGGTGATTGTCCCGGTCGGCGAAAAGCCGCCAGTGAGGGCAGCCGTGTCGCTCACCGAGCCGCCGACGGTCACTGATGCCGAGGCATGAGTGGAGATCGAGGTTGAGGCCCTGATCACGCTGAGGTGTTCGTTGACCGCCCCGCAGGCACTGGTCACGGGGTTGTTGTTGCTGTCCCCGCTGTAGACGGCGGTCCACAGGTAGTCACCCACCTTTTCGGTGGCGAAGGAATCCGAGTCGTACGAGCCGTTGCCGTTGACCCGCACGACCGCAGTGAACGCTGGCGTCGCAGAGCAGGTTTGGTCGTTCGGACCGAACAGGCTGAAGGTGATCGATCCGGTGGGGATGCGACCGCCCGACAGCGCGGCCGAGTCGCTGACCGATCCACCCACCGCGACCGTCGGGGACGCCATCGTCGCGATTGTCGGCGTGGCCATCGCCAGCACCGTGGTCGTCGTGGGTCCTGTGGTGGTTGTGGTCGGGCCGGTGGTGGTTGTGGTCGGGCCGGTGGTGGTTGTCGTCGTCGCCGGGAGCGTGGTGGTGGTGGTCGAGGTGGTTGTGGTTGTTGGGCCGGTTGTGGTTGTGGTGGTTGCCGGGACCGTGGTCGTGGTGGTGGTGGTGCTCGTAGAGGTCGTCGTCGTACTGGTACTGCTTGACGTGGTGGTCGTGGAGCTGACGATGACCGTCTCGGCGGCGTCGCCGCAGGTGGTGGGCCCTGCTGGGTTAGAGTTGGCGTCGCCGCTGTACGACGCCACCCATTCGTACGTGCCGGCAGCGGTGGTGGTGAAGAGGCTCGACATGTAGTTGCCGTCGCCGTTGACGGACACCGTGTTGCTGAACGTCACGGTCCCGCTGCAGGTCGGGTCGCCCGGGCCAAAGAGGTCGAACGTGATGGTTGCGGAGGGCGAGAAACCTCCGGTGAGGGTGGCGGTGTCGCTGATAGAGCCGCCGACGGTGACCGAGGCTGATGCGTGCGTAGAGATGGTGGTGTTGGCTTTGGTCACTGTCACCGATTCATTCGCCGCGTTGCAGGCGCTGGTCACCGGGTTGTTGTTGCCGTCACCGCTGTAAGCCGCCGTCCATTGGTAGTTGCCGGTCGACACGGCCACGAAGCTCTCCGAGGAGTAGGTGCCGTTGCCGGAGACCGGCACCATGGCGGTAAAGGCCGGCGTCGCCGAGCAGTTGGCGTCGTCCGGGCCGAAGAGAATAAAGGTGATCGTGCCGGTGGGCGTGTTCCCGTCCAGGAGAGAGGCGGTGTCACTCACCGATCCGCCCACGGCCACCGATGCCGAGGCCGCGGTCGTCAGAATGGGCGTCGACGCAGCCGGCGATACCGTCACCTTCTCGTTGCTGTCGAGACAGTTGATGTCCGACACAGCCAGGTTGTTACCGTCGCCGCTGTAGGACGCCGTCCACACGTAGGTACCGGTTGTCGTCGGGAAAAAGGGAGCCGACGGGTACATGGCGTTACCCAGATTCACGGGCACCGAGGTGGTGAAGCTCGGCGCAGTTTGGGCTTGGCAGGCGGCCACGGAGGCCCATAGGTCAAAGGTGATCGTGCCGGTGGGGCTGACACCCCCGGCCAGTTTGGCGCTGTCGTCGATCGAGCCGCCCACGGCAACGCCGGCCGACGCGGTGGTGGTGAGCACCGGCGCCACTTGGCCCACGATCGTCGATTCGGGAGCGTCCGAACACGAGGTCGGTCCGACCGGATTGTTGTTGCCGTCACCGCTGTAGGTGACCTGCCACCGGTAGGTGCCTGCCTGGCTGGTGGTGAAGCTGGTTGAGTCGTAACTGCCATCGCCCGAGACCGGCACCATCGAGGTGAACGGCGGCGTACCAGCGCAGGTGGAGTTGTCCGGA
This sequence comes from Acidimicrobiales bacterium, assembly GCA_050744165.1. Lineage (GTDB taxonomy): Bacteria > Actinomycetota > Acidimicrobiia > Acidimicrobiales > Palsa-688 > JBOGGN01. The sequence continues at coordinate 32,698 of JBOGGN010000242.1, forward strand.
CCAAATAAGTCGAAAGTCAGCGTGCCCGTCGGCGCGGATCCACCAGACAGATCGATGACATCGAAGATTGCAAGTCCTACCGTCGTGTCGGGGGAGGCGACCGATGAAATCGAGGGCGTCGCCAATGCCAACGCCGGCGTCGCAACCGTCCCCACACAGAGGCACGCGAGCGCGACGGCCCCAATGACGCCCCCGAGCCTCCTGAGCACGCCAAAGGATATCAGTTGGTCCCTGTTCAGGCCGAATTAGTAGGCGTCGATGTCGCCGGTCGTCCCGATTGCAATATGGGGCCCGGCCCCCGGTTGGAGCCATTGGAGCAACGCAATCAGGTCGGATGAAGGAAGGCTTACACAACCGTTGGTGGGCCTACCTAACGATACGTGGAGAAAAATAGCCGAACCCCTCCCAGGAACGACCGGGCTGGCGTTGTATTCGATAACCGCGAAGTAGTCATATGCCGGCGCTTCGGTCCACAAGGCCTCGCTCCCGCCTCCGAAGGGATTCTCGGTGCTGCAGGAACCAACGTGCTGGAAGGTGTTGTACTCCGGCGAGGATGGCTCCTCGTCCCACCAGTCGCCGCAGACCAGGACGTGGTAGCTGCCGTGAACACCAGGGTTGGGGTCGATGCCGTAGAACGTCGAGCCGATGCCGAACAGCCCGATCGGGGAGGTGCCGTCGCCTTCAATCTTGTCGCTGCTCAGTCCGTGGAGGCCGACCCAGCCTGACCACGGTCCCCCTGCCACGGTCCAGCAGGTCCCGGTCCGTTGCCACAAGGTCACGACCGCAGTGGTGGCCGCGGTGGAACTGGCCACGACGGTCACCAACTGGCTGCCGCCGCCCGTGGCCTTCATCTGATTGGCGGGCGTGGCGGTGCAGGCCGCGGCGGTGGTGCTGACAGGGGCGGCGATCGTGGTCTGCACGCGCTGGGCAGTGGTCGTAGTCGCGGCCTGCGCCGTCGTCGGGGCGGCGAGGCTTGTCGTGCTGGCGATCGCGGGCACCGTCGAGGAGGTGGTGGTCGTTGCCGTCGTCACCGAGGTGGTGGCGGCCAGCGTGGTGCTCGATTGCAGGTGGGCAGCACCGGAGGTCCTCGCGCCACCACATGCGGCGGTCGCCAGCAGGGTCGCCACCGCGGCCCAAGCTCTCGTCCGGCGACGGCGTGCTGCCGGCGGCGTTTCCCACGGGCGAGGGGCGGTGGGTGACCGGTTCATGCAGCTGCCCGGACCTTATCGTGGTGGCGTGTTCGGCCCACGACGCCCCCGTGGCACCGCCGCGGGTCTGGTCGCGTTGGTTCTCGTGGCCGCCGGATGCGGGGGACCCGTGGCTTCGAAGGAGCTGCGCGGCACCACCACCTTGCCTCGAGGCACGACCTCTACCGCCTCCATGGTCCTCGGCGACACCACAACCTCAAGCACCGTGCCCGCCAGTTCGTCGACCACCCGAGCGGCGACCTCGACGACCAGCACCACCGCTGTGGCCTCGTCGAGCTTCGTCGGAACCGAGGCGACGATCACCGCCGCCGACGTGCCCTACACCTGGCGGTCCGGATGCCCCGTAGGACCGACCCAACTCCGGATGCTGCACCTCAGTTATTGGGGCTTCGACAACCAGCCCCACGTTGGCACCATGGTGGTCAACGCTGCCGTGGTAGCCGACGTCTTCAAGGTTTTCTCGACCCTGTTCGCGGAACATTTCCCGATTCAGCAGATGCAGCCCGAGGACGCCTACCAGGGCAGCGACCCGGCCTCGATGGTCGCCGATAACACCTCGGGTTTCAACTGCCGCAATGCCGTGGTGCCCCCAGGTCAACCAACGTCGTGGTCAGTTCACGCCTACGGGGAAGCAATCGACGTCAACACCGTTCAGAATCCCTACGTCGAGGGTGGCACCGTGATGCCGCCCGGTGGGGCCGCCTACCTCAACCGCTCCGCTTACCGCCCCGGGATGGCGGTACCGGGCGGCCAGCTCGTCGCCGCCTTCGCCTCGGTGGGCTGGCAATGGGGCGGCCGCTGGGCCTCGACAGGAACGCCTGACTACCAGCACTTCTCGCTCACCGGCGGCTGAGCCCGCGGTCAGCGGCTCAGGTGCCTGGGTAGGGGATTTGGGCAGAGGGACATTGGAAGCCTCCACTGATTTGGACGTTGCCGACCTCGACGGTTGCGCCGTCTGCGCCCGTGCCCACGAAGTTGGCCAGCGTCAGGACGAAGTCCCCCGCACCGGTAGCGATTGACTGCATTGCCTCCTCATAGAGCACACGGTTGGGATACTGCGGGTTGATGAGGATGGCTGCGCCGGGCACGACGATGACCGCTGTGGGGGCTGCCAGCACCGAATGGGCGGGGGTGCCCGGTCCCCCTGCCGGCAGATCGATGCGAACGAACATCCCGCCCTTCGGGGCGGCGCCGCAAGTGACCTTGGTCACCGTGACCTGGGGGTAGAACGGCGCCTGGAGGACACCGGGAGTCACGCCGTCAATGGTCAGGCTGGTTGCGCTCGGGGTGGTCGAGGTCGTTGTTGCCGCGACCGTCGTGGTCGTCTGGCCAACGCTCGATTTGCTGCAGCCCGCCAGGCAGGCGGCGGCCAGGCAGAGCGCGGCTAGCCACAGCCCCGCGACGGTGGCCGATCGATGCTCCACGCTGCGTTGCCCCCTCCTTGTGCGTCCCCCAGAGAGAGATTAGCTGCACCTTTCGTCGGACTCGGTGTACTGGGTCTTCCCTACGTTGACCACCATGGGGCCGGTACAGCTCTTGCCCGAGGCACTGGCGTTCAGGGTGGCGGTGATCATGGTCCCGCTGGAGGTGAACCCGAGGCAATCGACGATGCCCGGCGCTTGGCCGAAGCAGCTGATCGATCCCTTGTAGTCGACGTTGTGGGCGTGCAACACCTGAACGACGTCGGCGGCAGTGGCCGTGCGCACGACCGATTTACTAGGGCCCTTGGCGCTCTTGCTGCCGCAACCGCCGGCCAGCAGGGTGACGACGGCGGCGGCGCAAAGGCCGAGGCTTACCTGGTGCGACACAGACATGTGGAGATAGTCGCCGATTCTCTCGCCCGGGTCCAGCCCCGGGCCCCCGGCCCCCGCTAGGCCTGGCATCAGCCGCGGGCCGCTAGGGTCGCCGAGGATGGCATTGGGTACCCGGCCGGCACGCCCGACTCGCCGTCGCAGACGGCCCTGGTTGTTCTTCGCCCTGCTGGCCACGGTACTCGTCCTCGTTGTCAACGCCGCCCTGTCGGCTCGCTCGCCCGGTCCCGTCCGCCAGCAGGCGGAGCAGTCTTACCTGGACCAGGTCCTGCCGGGGGTGCAGCAGTCGAGTCAGCAAGGCTTGGATGTCGGCAACCTCTTGAGCCAGGCACTGACCCTGTCCCCCACGACGCTCGCCAATCACCTGGACGAGGACTTTTCCCAGGCCCAACAGACTTTGGCGGTGGTGGAAAAATTGAACCCCCCGACCGCCATGAAGACACCTCAGTCGTTGCTGGTGTCGGCGTTGGCTCTTCGCGCGTCGGGCACCAAGGCACTGGGCCAGGCGATCACCACCGCACTCAGCAATCAGCCCCAGGTGTCGGCGGTCAGCGCCCTGGCCAGCGCGGGACTCGACCTCGAGGCCTCCGATCGCGCCTACGCCCTTTTCCAGCAGGCGGTACCGGCCTCCGGTGGCATCGTCCCCAAGTCGGTGTGGGTCGCCGACACCTCGACCTACACGACGCCGATGCTCTCGGTCTTCGTGAACAGCCTCCGTGCCCATACCAGCCTGACTCCCGTCGTGGCGGTGGCGGTCGTGGCGGTGACCACCGACCCAGCACCGGTGAATCTCCTCAACGGGGTCCAGATCCTGCCCGTCGCCGGTACCCTCAGTCTGCAGGTCGTGGTTGCCAACACCGGCAACCAGCAGGAGCCGAACCTGACGGTCATGGCCAGCATCGCGCCGTCGCAGAGCGGCCCGACGCAGAGCGTCCGCAACTTCATCGGTCTCAGTCCGGGCGAATCCAAAACGGTGGGTCTCGGCCCCCTCCGGATGATCCCCGGCCAGGCCACCACGCTCACCGCGACTGTCACGCCGAGCGTCTCGACGACCGCCACAACGGTTGGGGGCCAATCGGCCATACCGGACAACAGCCAGGTCATCATGCTCGAAATGCAGTGAGCTAAGGGATTCGCGTCACGGGCACCGTGAGATTTCGTCACCTGGTGCGTTGTCTGTGTAACGTTGGTGCGCCTGCCGGGAACGATTCCCGGCAAAGCGGCCATATCGACCAGGGTCGAGGGCGGACGGAGTAGCTATGTACGGAAAGACAGCGGTCACCGGAGTAGCAGGGTCGGGGATACTGGCCGTGACCGGTCGCCCCGTCTGGGGATTGGTCCTCTTCGGCGCAGTGCTGATCATGCTCGGCCTATTGCTGTTGCGCGTAGTGAGCGTTCGGAGCTACCGCTGAGCCAAGATGCCGGTCATCCACGACGCTCCGTCGTTTCCGGACCAATCCGCTCCGGAGGACCGACCGACCGCGCTCGACCGGCCGGTCGCCATCGCTGTTTTCGCAGTGGCGGCGGCATTGCTGATCTGGGAGGCCCGCTTCCGAGTGATCGAGGCTTCCGTCTCGGCATGGACGATCCGGTTGTTCCGGGTCCGACCGGCGCGCTCCCTCGGTCCGGACGTGATCTTTCCCCTCGGCCACCGCTGGGTCGGGTTCGCGCTGACCTTGTCCTGCACCTCGGCGCTGCTCATGGTGCCGTTCTTCGTGATCGCCGGAGTGCTCCTGCTCTTCCGGAGGGTCCCGCGGCGCCGTGCGCTAGTTGCGTTGGCGGTGGCGGCCGCCGTCCTGTTTGCCATCAACCAGCTGCGCCTAGTCGTGATCGCGGCGTCGATGCTCTGGTGGGGCTTCGAGACGGGCTACCAGCGCAGCCACGTGCTGCTCGGAACCACACTCAGCACTATCGGCGTGATCATCGGAATCATCATCTTCGTCTGGATGCTGGTCGAGGATCCGAGTCGTCGTACTCGACGGACCGCCTCATGAAAGCCCTTCTCTTGCTGTCCCGTAACAACCAACACAACGTCAGCCCAGCTAGTTCCAGCCCTTTGGAGGAGTTATGAGTTCAGGTCGCCTTCGGCTCTCACTTGGCAAGTTTGCCGGGGCCGGACTGATCGCAACGGTGGTCTTGGGGATGGCAGCAGCCTCGCCTGCCTTCGCCGACACATCGACTGCCACTGCCAACGCAGCCACACTGCAACTCGGGTCATCGACCCTCCTCACGACCGGGCAGTGCACCAGCAGCAACCCCGGGTCTGGGGCAAATGACACCTGCGGCCAGACACCTAGCCTCAGCCTCCTCGGCACCCAGACGGCGATCGAGGCGGGTCTGCTGGTTCAGCAGACCGTCGCCCGGGCCGACGGCACCTCGGCCGCGTGCGCTGGACTGGTCGGCACCGGCGGGACCATCCAGATCGGCGCCGGGGGAACCTGCACCGTCACCGGCGCGGCTCCCGGCGGTGTCCAGCTGAACTTGGGCTTGGCCACGGTGCACGCTGACGCCATCCTGGCCGAATGCACCGCTTCGTCGACCGGGACTCCCACCGCTTCGGTGCAGTTGGTCAACGCCACGATTAGCCTGCTCGGCGGCGGCACCACCCCCATCATCTCGTCGCCGCCCGCGAACGACACGGCCGTCGACCTGGGTGCCCTGGTCACCGCCACCCTCAACAAGCAGCCCGCCACGACCCCGGCACCGCCGGCCGGCTCCATCAGTACCTCCGCCCTCGACGTCAGCGTCCTGAGTGGCGTGCTCGGCACACCGCCACTGGTGCACCTGACGGTCGGCACCGTCTCCTGCGGTCCCAACGCCGTTACGCCGCCGACGCCCGCCTTCCCGCTGGAGGGCGCTCCTATCGCGGCCGGAATCTTCCTGGTCGCCGGGTACATCGGGTATCGCTTCTGGTGGACGCCCCGGCGGCGGGCCCAGACTCTGGTCTAGGCGGCCACCCGCCCCAGGCGTCGGTCGCTTGCGGGTTGGTTCCGCAACGTCAGCTAACTGCGCCAAACTGGTAGACGGCCGAGCCGGATTCCCGGCT
>JBOGGN010000243.1:0-1827 GCA_050744165.1 Acidimicrobiales bacterium
GCTGAGCGCGCACAGGCCGAAATCCTGACGTTCAAGCGCCGCTAGTGGCACTTCCAGCACATCCCACAGAACAACCGGTCCTGACATGCCTTCACTGGGGTGCGGGGCTGCCCTCCGCCTGACCGCCGACAGACAGGCGCACCTTGACGCAGATGCAGGCCGATGCGCAGGCGGCGATCGCGTCCGCGGTTGCGGCCAGGCGAGAACTTGGCCGAGGCGGCGGAGGCGATGCGCGGCACCTGGAGGGGCGAGGCCCCAGCGCACTTTCGCGCGCGAAGTAAGGGCCGGTTATCGGGCGGCTTAAAGACGGCAGAAGCGTGTCATTGCTGACGTTCGGTGTCCTGTCATCGGCTCGGCTTCGCCAACCAACCACCGATGTCATCGCCCTTAATCGGGTGGACGCAACCAATGTCGGCCGGTTGTTGGCGGCCAGCGCCACCGCGGACATTGTCGACTCGCATTTGGCGCTCGCCGCATCCAACAGCAGGTCGTGACCTCCGATCCCGACAATCTCGCCGTCCTCGATCCGAGAATCCGCCTGGCGAAAGTCTGACAGCGGCGACACACTGACCGCCGGCTGCACGACGGTCACCGGACGGAATGCCTCAACCTTTTGGCCGTGACGCACTGTCGGGCGGGTCGGGTTGGTCATCGACGGCGCCCCGGAGAATCCCGCCTGTCAATTACGCCCTCGACGGTGACGCCGTGTTGTTCCGCACGTCGGATCGCAGCGTCTTGAACGAGTTCTCCATGGCCCAGGGAACGGGGTCCCCGGGCAGGGAACCCCTGCCACCCTCAGGAGCTGTGGAGGGACTCGGAGCTAGCGGCCGTCGCCCGAGATGTGGGGCGCGGTGTCGTCGGGGAAGGGGCCGGCGCCGGTGTTGTTGATTGCGGTGACCGCCCCGGCCACGAAGTTGCCGATGGCCTGGACGCCGCCACTGTTGTCAATCAAGGTGAGTGAGCCGTTCAGCACATTGGTGCCGCACCCGTCGGCCGGGTCGCCGATCACGGCGAAACCGGTCGAGTTCTCCACCGACACCGAACTCGCGGAACTGCCGCACATGCGCAAACCGGTGGTCCCCGAAGTGGCGCTCACCGCCCCGTGCACGGTGGAGTTCTCCAGGTCCAGTGCGGCACCACTGGGCACGATGATCGACCCGGTGATGGTGGCATCGAGCACACACGTGGAGCCGTGCGCCAACACCAATGCGGCGTGAGTACCGGTGATCGTCTGGGTACAGGTCACGGTCGTGGTCGCCCCGGTACTCGACGACGACGGCATGAAGTTGGCGTCGCCGCTGTAGGCGGCAGTAACGGTTTCCCTCCCCGCCCCCAGGCCGGTGGTGGAGAAGCTGGCCCTCCCCCTCGCCGACAACGGCACCACGGCAATGGGCGTCGAACTCCCGTTCAGAAAGAAGCTCACCGTCCCCGTCGGGTTGACCCCGCTACCGTAGGGCCCGCTGGGCTTTACCGTGGCGGTGAAGGTCACCGGCCGCCCAAAGCCGGGATTCGCCGATGACACCTTGATCGTGGTCGCCGTCGGCACCCGGGACACCATCAACGTGGCGGTGGCCCCGGCCCCGTTGCCGCCCTCCTCAGATGTCACCGCGGTGGTGGTGTTGACCAGGTTGCCCGGCATCAGGGCGGTGACGTTGACCGAGAAGGTGCAACTGGCGCCGGCGTCCAGGATCGTGGTCGGAAAAGTGAGCAGGGTTGAGCCAGCGTTGGCGCCGCTCGGCGGGTTGCAGTTAGCGCTGCCGGAAAACATGAGGTTGGGAACGGCGGCCACCACCAACCCCGCGGGGAAAGTGTCGCTGAACCCGACCC
>JBOGGN010000244.1:0-6937 GCA_050744165.1 Acidimicrobiales bacterium
CGGGGCACCCTCACCCGCCTCGATCTGGCCTACCGGGCGTTCTACCGCCGCTGCCGGCAAGGACAGACACCCGGCCACCCCCGCTTCAAAAGCCGGTGGCGGTTCGACTCGGCTTCCTACCCCGACACCTCCGGCTGGCGTCTCGACACCGACTCCCGCCGGGTGGCGCTGCTCGGCGTCGGACAGGTGAAGGTGAAACTGCACCGAAGGCTGCCGGGTCGGCCGAAGACGGCGACGGTCAAACGCGAGGGCCGCCGCTGGTGGCTGATCGTGGTCTGCGACCAGGTGCCAGCGGCACCGCTTCCTGCCACCGGGGCCGCCGTGGGCGTCGACCTGGGGGTGGTGTCCACCATCGCCACCTCCGACGGCACCCTGACAGCCAATCCCCGCCCCGCCCGCCGGGCCGCCGCCGGCCGCGCCCGAGCCCAGCGGGACCTGGCCCGCAAAACCAGAGGTTCCAAACGGCGGCGCAAGGCGGTGGAGGCGGTGGCCGCCCGCCACCGCAAGGCGGCCCGCTGCCGGTCCGATCTCGCCCACCGCCTGTCCCGGCAGCTGGTCGACCGCTACGACGTGATCGTCCACGAAAACCTGGCCACCGTCAACATGGTTCGCCGGCCCGCTCCCCGCCCCGACGGACACGGCGGCTACCAGCCCAACGGGGCGGCCGCCAAGGCGGGCCTCAACCGGTCCATCCACGATGCCGGATGGGGGCAACTGCTGCGATACCTGGCGTACAAAGCGGAAGAAGCTGGTCGCCAGTTGATCGCCGTCGACCCCCGCAACACTTCCCGCACCTGTGCCGTCTGCGGGCACTGCGAGAAAGACAACCGGCCCAGCCAGGCGGTGTTCCGATGTCAAGCCTGCGGCCATCAAGCCCACGCCGACATCAACGCCGCCATCAACATCCTCCGGGCCGGACAAGCCCAGCGCCAACAACGCGAAGCCCACCAAAAACGCGCATGAACTGCGCGGGATATTTGTGGGCGAGCCCTTATCACCTGAAAGCCAGGTGGATCGAGCACCAGCTGATCGACCGCTGCCTGGATGAGGGGGGGCAATAGTCGGCTACAGCCCCTTCGGGCAGGGCAGCTTCCCTTCCGGCCACCCCGTCTTGCCGGCCATCGCCCGGGACCACAGCGCCACCGAGCGCCAGGTGGCGTTGCAGTTCCTCGTCCGGGGGCCGGCGTGTTCACAATCCCCAAGTCGGCCAAGGTGGCCCACGTCGAGGAGATCGCGGGTGCCGGCGAGCTTGTCCTGACTGACGACGAGGTGGCTCGAATCGACGGCGCCTTTCCGCTCGGCCCTGTAAGCGCCGGTCTGCCCCGCCTGTAGCGACCACTCGGAAGCACGGGGAGGCATCGGACGGCCACTAGGCGACGCCGACCCAGCTGTTAGCCAGCGGGTTAGACCCGTCGAGTCAGCTGTTAGCCGGCGGGTTAGACCCGGTCGAGTCAGCTGTTAGTCGGAGCGTTCGACCCGGCTGATCAACCGTGTCTCGCTCTCGTCCGGCTCCGTGGCGAGGAACGCCTCGAGCATCTCCTCGGCCACCGCCGCCGACGTCAGCCGAAGCCCGAGGGCGAGCACGTTGGCATCGTTCCACCGGCGGGCGCCCCGGGCTGTTTCGGCGTCGGTGCACAGAGCCGCCCGAACGCCGGGGACCTTGTTGGCGGCGATCGAGACCCCGGTGCCGGTCCAGCAGCACACCACCCCGAAATCGGCCTCGTCGCCGGCCACGGCCGACCCGACTCGGCGGCCGGCGTCGGGCCAGTCGATGCCGGGGGCTACCAGGAGCACCTCGTGGCCGAGGGCCCTCAGCTTGGCTTCGATGGCGTCGGTGAGCCCGGTGACCTCGTCGGTGCCAAAGGCGATTCGCACGACCTCAACGTAGCCAGCTGCCGGACCGATAGCCCCGCCTCCCGAAGCGCCAGCCGCGCCGGCCGGGTCAGGCCTCGGCGATGCCGTACAGCTCGGAGCGCATCTGGCGCCCCATCAAGGCAGGGATGACGTCGGCCGCCGTCGCGTCGCCGTTGACCAACCTGGCGACCTGCTCGGCGATCGGCAGGTCGAGACCGAGGCGCGCTGCCAGGGCCACCACGGCTCGGGAGGTCTTGACACCCTCGGCGACCATGTTCATGTCGGCGATGATGTCGTCGATGGCCCGGCCCTGACCGAGCTGCTCGCCCACGAAGCGGTTCCGGCTCTGCTTGCTCATGCACGTCGCCACCAAGTCGCCCATCCAGGCCAACCCGATGAACGTCAACGGGCTGCCCCCAAGGGCCACCCCGAGGCGGGTCAACTCGGCCAGGCCCCGTGTCATCAAGGCGGCCTTGGAGTTGTCCCCGAGGCCCATGCCGTCGGACAGGCCAGCGGCGATGGCCATCACGTTTTTCAAGGCGCCGGCCACTTCGCAGCCGACCACGTCGGGGTTGGTGTAGACGCGGAACGCGGGGGTGTTGAACACCCGCTGCAACTCCTCCCCCACACTCTGGTCGGACATGGCCACGACGCTGGCCGCGGGCCGACCGGCCATGATCTCCTTGGCAAGGTTGGGGCCGGTGAGGACCCCGGCTGGGTTGCCCGGCAGCAGGTCGGCGACCACCTCGGTCATGCGCTTGAGGCTGCCCTGCTCCACCCCCTTGCTGAGGCTGACGACCGGCGTCCCCGGCGCCAGCATGGGCACCGCCTCCTTGAGGACCTCCCGGAACCCGTGGGAAGGAACGGCCATGACGACCACCTCGGTGCCGTCGAGCGCCTCGGCCAGCGACGAGGTGACCGCCAGCCGATCGTGGAGGGCGTAGTCGGGCAGGTAGCGCCTATTGACGTGGGTGGCCGCCATCTGCCCGGCCAACTCGGGACTACGAGCCCACAACACCGTCGAGGCGTTGTTGGCCGCCAAGCAAGCAGCAGCGGTGCCCCAGGAACCGGCCCCGATCACCGCCACCCGTGAGGTCACAGTGGGCCACAGTACACCGGAGCCCTGGCGGGATTGGCCGGGGCCGGTCGTACACTCGACTTCGTGCCCGGCCCCGCGACGAGGGAACCGTTGCGCCTAGGTCCCCGGGCGGTGCTGGTCCCCGTGAAGGCCTTCGCGGTGGCCAAACTGCGCCTGGCGCCGGCGCTGCGCCCTGAGGAGCGAGTGGCGCTGGCCCGGTCAATGGCAACGCGGGTGGTGCAAGCCGCCGGCCACCTGCCCGTTGCCGTGGTGTGTGACGACACCGCGGTCGCCGACTGGGCTCGCGAGCTTGGGGCGCTGGTGGTCTGGGCGCCCGAGCGCGGCCTCAACCACGCAGTCCAAGACGGGGTCCGGCGCCTGGCAGGCCTCGGGGTGCATCACGTCACCGTCGCCCACGCCGACCTGCCCCTCGCCGACGACCTGACCTGGGTGGGCGACTGGCCCGGGGCGACGCTGGTCCCCGACCGTCGCGAGGACGGCACCAACGTGATCGCGGTGCCGACCGCAAGCGGGTTCGTCTTCTCCTACGGGCCGGGCTCCTTCGGCCGCCACCTGGCCGAGGCGCGGCGCGTCGGCTTAAAGGTGCGCGTCGAGCACCCCTCAACGCTGTCGTGGGACGTGGACCTCCCCGCCGACCTGCCGGCGGCTCCCCGCTGAGGGTCCAGCCGGAACCTGCGCAAGGCAACGACGCACGAGGCCGGAAAGGGGGTTGGAAAAGGCGCCGCCCTTCCCCGTCCGAACCCGTGGAGCGCTGACGGCCCTTTCGGGGAACCGTTGACCGCGACGGTCTCCGGGTCGCAGATTGTTGATTGTGTGTCGCAACGACCTCGTTGGCCATGGCAAAGGGGGGGCGCGAATGCTGGTACGTTTTTGCGCGACGGCGAAGCCGAGTCCCGGTCGCGCAGCCCACGCTCGTCGGGTTGGATCCGACGAGTCGGGCCGGTTTCGCCCACGGCCTACCCCCCGAACGCTTGTGTACAGTTTCCCTCAGGAATGCCCTCTTCGGTTGCGTGCTGCGGGTCAACAACCGCAGTTTTCCTTACGATGAGGGCGCTTTTCACGAACGCCCACGGTCAACAGCTCAAGGTCGCTGATCGATCGTGGCGGGAAGGAACAGCATGTCCAGCCATCGGCCCAGTGATTTCCGGGCACCCCCGTCGCGTGTCCCGCGCGACCTGATCCTTGCCGTCAGCCCCTTCGAATCACCAAACGTACGCCTTGCAATCGCGGCCAGCCGGGCTGGCGCGCTGGGCATCGTCGACCTCGGCCGGGACCGGTCCGCGGCCCTAGCGGCACTCGCCGAGACCGCCCGCTGGTCTCGGGGCGGCTTCGGCATCCGGGTTCCGTGCGGTTGCCCGGTCAGCGCTCGTGAGTTGCCCGACACCGTCACCACGGTGGTCCTGACATCCGGCGCGGCTACAGAGCCGTGGCGGAGCGAGCGCCGCCGGGTCTTCGTCGAGGTCGTGTCCGTCGCCGAAGCCTCCGCCGCTGCGGCCGGGACGGCGGGTCCCGTCGATGGGCTGATCGCCCGGGGCTCCGAGGCCGGCGGCCGGGTGGGCGAGTTGTCCACGTTCCTTCTGTTGCAACGGCTGGCGGCCGAACCGTCGCTCCGACTACCTGTGTGGGCGGCGGGGGGCATCGGGCTGCATACCGCGGCGGCCGCGGTAGCCGGCGGCGCCACAGGAGTGGTGCTCGACGTGCAGTTAGCTCTCACTGATGAAGGCGTCGAGGTACTCCCTGCCGACACGGTCGCCGCCCTCGGCGCAATGGACAGGATCGACACAGCGGTCGTGGCCGGGCACCGTGTGTTCACCCGGCCCGACCTGAGGGGCGGCCCCGCGCCCGAACACCCGGGGGACATGGCCCAGCTGCTCGGACCCAGCCTGGGCCCCCAGCCCGGGCAGACGCCGCGTTGGCTTCCGGCCGGCCAGGACGCCGCCTTCGCCCGGCCGCTCGCCGAGCGCTACCGCACGACCGGTGGCGTCATCCAGGCCGTGCGGGCCGCGATCGGCAGTCATCTGGCGGCGGCAGTCAGGACCAGGCCCCTGGCGCCGCGTGGGGGGATCGGCGGACGTCCGGACGGGTCGGCGCAACCCGGGTCGGCGCTCCCGGTGGCTCAGGGCCCGATGACCCGGGTCAGCGACGGGGCCGCCTTCGCGGCAGCCGTTGCCGAGGCTGGGGCCCTCCCCTTCCTTGCCCTGGCACTGATGAGCGGGGAGGAGGTCGCCCGGCTGCTGGCGCAGGCCAAGGCCATGCTCGGCTCCCGGGCGTGGGGCGTCGGCATTCTCGGCTTCGTCCCGCCGGAGCTGCGGGAGGCGCAGTTGGCGGCCGTGGCCGAGGCGCATCCGCCCTACGCCCTGATCGCGGGCGGTCGCCCCGACCAAGCCGAGGGGCTCGAGGCGGCGGGCATCGCCACGTACCTGCACGTCCCCTCGCCCGGCTTGCTTGACCAGTTCCTCGCCTCGGGCGCCCGCCGCTTCGTCTTCGAAGGCTCCGAATGCGGTGGCCACATCGGGCCGCGGGCCAGCTTCCCGCTGTGGGAGAGCCAAGTCGAGCACCTGCTCGCTTTCGGTGCCAAGCGCGAGACCGGAGCCGAATTCTTCGCCGGCCTCGAGGTCTTTTTCGCGGGCGGCATCCACGACGAGCGCTCGGCGGCGATGGTCGCCGCCCTGGCGGCACCGCTGGCCGAGGCGGGAGCGTCGATTGGCGTTCTGATGGGGACGGCGTATCTGTTCACCGTGGAGGCGATCAGCTCGGGCGCCATCCTGCCCGGGTTTCAACAGGCCGCCATCGAGTGCACTGAGACGGTGCTGCTGGAGACCTCGCCCGGCCATGTGACCCGCTGCGCGGATACCCCCTATGTCGCCGCCTTTGGCCGGGCACGCGATGACCTGATAGCTGCGGGCGCCTCCATCCAAGAGCGGTGGTCCGAGCTTGAGCGGCTCAACCTCGGCCGGCTGCGGATCGCCAGCAAAGGGATGCGCCGGGAAGGCGACGCGCTGGTGCCCGTTGCTCCCGATGAGCAGCGCCACGAAGGCATGTACATGCTCGGCCAGGTGGCGACCGCCCGGTCGGCGACAACGACGCTGGCGAACCTGCACCGCCAGGTGACCGAGGGCGCCGTGCGGTTTCTCGAGGAGGCCGTGGCCGAACGGGACGCGGGCGCGCTTGACGCTGCGGTGCCGGCCCGGCGGCTGGACGTAGCGATCGTCGGCATGTCGTGCGTCATGCCGCACGCCGACGGTTTGGCGCGCTACTGGGCCAACATCCTCGCCGGCGTCGACGCGGTGACCGAGGTTCCCAGGTCGAGGTGGGACGCCGAGCGCTACTGGGACCCAGAGGCCTACGCCCGCAAGGCGCGTGGGCAGCGGTCCGGGGACGAACCCCCTGCGGGCGAGGCCACACCGTCGGGCGGCCAGGCGGGGAAAGATCTCCGCCGGGGCGACGCCACCGAGTCGAAGTGGGGGGGCTTCATCCCACCCATCGCCTTCGACGCCCTGGCGTACGGGATCCCGCCGGCGTCGCTGGCCGCAATCGAGCCGGTGCAGCTTCTGTCCCTGGAAGTGGCCGCCCGCGCCCTTGCCGACGCCGGCTACGCGGAGCGCCCCTTCGACCGAGAGCGGGCATCGGTGGTCTTTGGCGCCGAGGGTGGAACGGACCTCGAGATGGCTTACTCGTTTCGCGCCCTTTTTCCCTCCTATTTCGGCCAACTGCCCCCGGAGCTCGACGAGCACCTGCCAGTGCTCACCGAGGACTCTTTCGCCGGAGTGCTGGGCAACGTGATCGCGGGGCGCATCGCCAACCGCCTGGATCTTGGCGGGGTCAACTTCACCGTCGATGCCGCCTGCGCCTCCTCGCTGGCCGCCCTCGACGCAGCGTGCAAAGAGCTGGCCGCCGGTTCGAGCGACCTGGTCCTCTGCGGCGGGGCCGACCTGCACAACGGCATTTACGACTACCTGATGTTCGCCTCCGCCCACGCCCTGT
>JBOGGN010000245.1:0-8797 GCA_050744165.1 Acidimicrobiales bacterium
ACCGCCTTGTTGAACTGCACCGGGTAGCCGGTCAGCCGGCTGACCAGGCGGCTGGTACGGGCCAGCTCCTCGGTGCGGACCCCGGTGGCGAGCCCCGGAAACTGGTCGGCCCGGATCTGGAGGGCCATGACGACCTCTTCCATGGCGGCGTTGCCGGCCCGCTCGCCGAGGCCGTTGACGCACACCTCGACCTGGCGGGCGCCGGCCTGGACCCCGGCCAGGGAGTTGGCGGTGGCCAGCCCCAGGTCGTTGTGGCAGTGGGTGGAGAGGATGTACTCGCCCTTGATTTCGCGGCGGATGTACTGGATCAGGGCGCCGAAGTCCCACGGGATGCCGTAGCCCACCGTGTCGGGGATGTTGAGGGTGGTGGCGCCGGCCTCGACCGCCGCCTCCAAAACCTGCATCATGAAGTCGAGCGGGGTTCTGGTGGCGTCCTGGGGGGAAAACTCGACGTCGTCGGTGTGTTCCCGGGCCCGGCTGACGCCGGAGCGAGTCTCGGCGATGACCTGGGCCTCGTTCATCTTCAGCATGTGTTCCATGTGTTGGGGGCTCGTGGAAATGAACACGTGGATACGGCTGCGGGCGGCGTCCTTGACCGCCTCCCAGCAGCGGTCGACGTCGGAGCGCTGCGTGCGGGACAGCCCCGCGATGACCGGTCCCCCGTCGCGGCCCACCACCCGGGCGATGCCTTGCACCGCCTCGAAGTCGCCCTGGCTGGCCACCGGAAAGCCGGCCTCGATGTAGTCGACCCCGAGCCGGGCGAGCTGCTCCGCGATCTCAAGCTTCTCGGCGGCGTCGAGCGCGATGCCCGGCGACTGCTCGCCGTCGCGCAGGGTGGTGTCGAAGATGATCACTCGCTCGGCCATGGGGAAGGGTCCTTTCCGGTTCAGCTGTTCGGTGGGGCAAAACAAAACCTCCTGGCCAGAGGCGCAGGAGGCGGTGGGCGAGTCCCTATGTGGGGCTCGCCGTCAGGTAAGCAGGAGGATGGTCACGTGCAGGGACGGAGACATTCCAGGCCATGGTGGCACGGTCGGGTCCCCCTCGTCAAGGCCGCCAGCGCCTACGGTCGTGGCCATGGTGAGGCGTTTGTTGCGATTCGTGGCGGCCACCGGCTTGGTTGCGGCCCTGGTCATCCTGGTCCGGCGGACGATGTCCCTGCGGGATGAGTCGCGCCAGGTGGTGCCCTCCCCCGACCCGTGGCGGCCGATCCGGGAGGCCGATCTGATGGAGGGGGGAAAAGTCGCAGCACCCGCGACAGATACGACGCTCGGAGCGGAAGCGGAAGGCGCGGCGGCGGTTGCCCTGTGGCTCCCACCGAGCGAGGACGGCTCGGCACCGGCGACACATCCCATCAAGGCCAAGGCGTCGAGCCACATCTACCACCTGCCCGGGATGGTCAACTACGGGCGGACCCATCCCGACCGCTGCTACGCCACCGAGGAGGCCGCCCAGGCCGACGGGTACACCAAGGCCAAGCGCTAGCCGCGCCGTCGCCCGTCGAGGGTGACCAGCTTAGCTAAGTTAGCTAACCTTGCCGTCATGCGGGTCAACATGCATGAGGCCAAGTCGAACCTTTCACGGCTGGTAGCGGCCGTCGAGTCCGGTGAGGAGGACGAGATCGAGATCGCTCGGGCCGGCCATGTGGTCGCGCGCATCGTCCCGCCCCGGGCCCGCCCCTCCCGCCACCCCGGCTATTGGTCGGGACGCGTCCGGATCGACGCCGGATTCGACGAACTTCCCGATGAGATCGGTGCCGCCTTCCGCGGCGAGCTCCCGTGAACCTCCTGCTCGACACGCATGTCCTTCTGTGGTGGCTGGCTGGCGATCCTCACCTGCCCAACCCGGCGCACGACGCCATCGCCTCAGCGGACAACACGGTCATGATCTCGTCGGCGAGCGCATGGGAGATTGCCATCAAGAAAGCGACCGGTCGTCTGGATACGCCCGACGACCTCCTCGAGGCCCTCGACGCGAACGAGTTCGCCACGCTGCCGATCACGATCGTCCACGCTCTGGCTGCAGGAGCCCTTCCAGCTCATCACTCGGATCCTTTCGACCGGATGCTGATTGCCCAGTCGCGCGTCGAGCAATTGGTTCTCGTCAGCATCGACACACGGTTCCGGCTCTATGACGTCGACCTACTCCCGCTTCCCTGAACCGCCCGCCTGGGCGGTGGCTCCGCTCGAACCCGGCCGGATGTGCTACGACTAGCACATGACCAGCGTGGGCGTGCGGGAGCTAAGGCAGCGGGCGAGCGAGTTACTTCGGCTCGTCGGCCAGGGCGAAACCATCGAGATCACCGACCGGGGGCGTCCAGTGGCCATTCTGGGCCCACTGCCCGAGGGGAGCCCCCTCGAACAACTGAGGGCCTCGGGTGACTTGGAGGCGGCCACAGCAGACTTGGACGACCTTCCCGAGCCGCTTCTCCTGGCGGCAGGAGTCGAGCCTCCCAGTGAAACCCTGGCTCGAATGCGCAGAGACGAGCGCTGATGGCGGTCATGTACCTTGACTCATCAGCGATCGTCAAGCTCGTGGTGCGCGAAGCAGAATCAGCGGCCCTGGGTCGCCATCTTCGACATCGGCGCCCCCTCGTTTCGAGTGCGCTGGCCCGTACCGAAGTCCTACGAGCCCTGCTTCCCGGCGGAAGGGCGGCGTTCGTCCGGGGCAGGCAGGTTTTGACCACCGTCGACCTGGTCCGGGTAAACGAGCGAATTCTCTATGCTGCCGGAGCGCTCCTGCCGGCTGACCTCCGCTCGCTCGACGCAATCCACCTGGCGACGGCAAAGCAGCTGGGCCGCGATGTCAACCAGTTTGTCACCTATGACGAACGGATGGCCGATGCCGCCGATCGCCTGGGATTCAGGGTGGCTGCGCCCCGGTAACCGACGGAGCGCCCGCCACCTAGACCTCAGGTCGGTGGCATGGACCGCCAGCAGTCGCCTCAAGCCTCGGAGATGGCAACCGCGTCCAGGATCCCCGGCGCCTCCAGCAGGGCATCGACTACGCCGTCGCGTACTGGTTCCTCGAACGACAGAGCCATCATCGCCGTCCGGGGGGCGCCGTCGTCGACCGAAGCCACGGCCGCGGCTACGGCCGTGGCCCGGCTGCGGCCGAGCTTGAGGTCGACGATGTTCATCCCCGCGTCCCGGAGCACGTCCGCCACGAACGCCACCATGCCCACCCGGTCGTCGTTGCGAACCACGAGCATCGAGCGAGCAATGGGCAGCTCGATGTCGTGGTCGTCGACCATGACGATCTTGGGCTCGGCCCGCAGCCCGAACAGGGTTCCCGACAGTGCGTGGTCGCCGCCTCGCAGCGTGATCAGGTTCACATAGTCCTGGGCGGCCGGGGCGGTGGTGGCCCGGACGGTGAGCCCCCGTTCCTCGGCCAGCTGGGGGGCGTTGACGAAGGACACCGGCTCGTCCTTGGCCACCGAGAACAGCCCTTTCAGCACCGACAGGTTGAGGATCCGGGTGTCGTTCTCCGCCAGTTGGCCCTGGTACTCGATCTCCAGCACCGGCGCCAGCGACCTGGACAACAGCCCGAACAGCCGGCCCAGCCGCTCCGCGAGGGGCAGGAACGGGCGCACCGCCTCCGACGCCGCGGCGGCTGAGATGTTGACCGCGTAGGGCACGAACTCCCCCGCCAGGGCCAACTCGACCTGCTCCGCGATGGTGATGCCGGCCTTGTCCTGCGCCTCCTTGGTGCTTGCTCCCAGGTGGGGGGTGACCACCACCGACGGCAGCTGAAACAGCGGCGACGCCGTGGTCGGCTCCTCCAAGAACACGTCAAGGGCGGCACCGGCGATGCCCCCCGCGGCGACGGCCGCCGCCAGGGCGGCCTCGTCCACGATGCCGCCCCGGGCGGTGTTGATCACCCGCAGGTCGGGCTTGGCGTGGGCCAGCAGGTCGGCGCCGATGAGGCCCATGGTTTCGGGCGTCTTCGGCAGGTGGATGGTGAGGAAGTCGGCCTGGCGGACCACGTCCTCCAGGGCCATCAGCTCCACCCCCATCTGCCGGGCCCGATCCGGGGCCACGTAGGGGTCATAGGCCACCAACCGCATCCCGAAGGCGTGGGCCCGCTGGGCGACCAGTGCCCCAACCCGGCCCAGGCCGACAATGCCGAGGGTTTTGCCGTGCAGCTCCACGCCTTCCCAACGGGAACGCTCCCACCGGCCGGCGGTGAGGGCGGCGTGGGCCTGGGGGATGTTTCGGGCCTGGGCCAGGAGGAGCGCCACGGTGTGCTCGGCCGCCGAGAGGATGTTGGACTGCGGGGCGTTGACCACCATGACGCCGCGGCGGGTGGCGGCGGCCACGTCGACGTTGTCCAAGCCGATGCCGGCCCGCCCGACCACCACCAACTCGGTCCCTGCGGCCAGCACCCCGGCGGTGACCTTGGTGGCGGAGCGGATGATCAACGCGTGGGCCCCGGGCACCACCGAGAGCAGGTCCTCCGCGGACAGCCCCAGTTGGACGTCCACCTCGTGGCCCGCGGCCCCCAACGCCGCCAAGCCGGTTTCAGCGATTTCCTCGGTTACCAATACGCGTGCCATTCACGCCATCCTTCCTCAAGTTGGTTGTAAGGGGTTCCCCCCGGAACCACCGGCCACCAGGGCCGGTTGGAAGACACGTGGGCCGAAACGGCACCAACCAGCGCTATTGAGCGTCGGCCAGCAATTTTCCAATCCTGGAGACGCCTTCGACCAAGTCGTCGTCGGCTAGGGCGTAGGAGAAGCGGATGTAGCCGGGTGCGCCGAACGCCTCGCCGGGTACGACGGCCACCTTGGCCTCCTCGAGGATCAGGGCGGCCAGGTCCAGCGTTGTCGCCGGCGTCCGACCCGCGACGGTGCAGCCGAGGACCCCCTCGAAGGAGGGGAAGGCGTAGAAGGCGCCCAGCGGCTCGGGGCACACCACGCCGGGAATGTCCCGCAGCATGGAAACGATGGTCTGGCGGCGCCGGTCGTAGACCTCCCGCATGGCGGCGACGGCCGTGAGGTCGCCGGTGACCGCCGCCAGCGCCGCCCGCTGGGCGACGTTGCACACATTGGAGGTGGTATGGGACTGGAGGTTGGCGGCGGCCTTGATGACGTCGGCGGGCCCGACGACCCAGCCGACCCGCCAGCCGGTCATGGCGTAGGTCTTGGCCACGCCGTTGACGACCAGGGTCTGGTCGGCCAAGCCGTCAACCAGCACTGGCATGGAGCTGAAACGGGCGTCGCCGTACACCAGGTGCTCGTAGATCTCGTCGGTGACGACCCACACGCCGTGCTCCAACGCCCAGGTACCGATGGCGGCGGTCTCCTCGGGGGTGTAGACGGCGCCGGTCGGATTGGACGGCGACACGAAAACCAGCAGTTTGGTATTGGCGGTGCGGGCCGCTTCAAGTTCCTCGACGGTGACCTTGTACCCGGCGTCGGCGGTGGTGGGCAGGACCACGGGGGTCCCGCCTGCCAGCCGGATCGACTCGGGATAGGTGGTCCAGTACGGGGCCGGCAAGAGAGCCTCGTCGCCGGGGTCGAGAAGGGCCGCGAACGAGTTCTCCAGGGCGTGCTTGCCGCCGTTGGTGATGAGCACGTTGGCGGCCGTGAGGCTCCCGGCGGGCCAGCTGGAGTCGCGCTCGGTCTTGGCGGCCACCGCGGCCCGCAACTCAGGGAGGCCACCGGCGGGTGTGTATTTGTGGTTCTTGGGGTCCTGACAAGCCGCCACCGCCGCCTCCACGATATGAGCCGGGGTAGGAAAATCGGGCTCGCCGGCACCGAAGCCGATGACCGGCTCGCCGGCCGCCTTGAGGGCCTTGGCCTTGGCGTCAATAGCCAACGTGGCCGATTCGGTCACCGCGGATACTCGTTTCGATACACGCGTCATTACTGCCATGCTGGCACAATGAGCACCCCTCTTCCGACCGATATACGCATTCCTGACGACCTCCTGCCCGCCGACGGACGCTTCGGCTGCGGGCCCTCCAAGGTCCGCCCGTCTGCGTTGTCAGCGCTGGCCGCCACGGGTCGCTCCTACATGGGGACCAGCCACCGGCAGGCGACCGTGAAATCAGTGGTCCGGCGGCTGCGCCAAGGTCTGACCGAGCTGTTCGACCTTCCCGAGGGCTACGTGGTCGCCCTCGGCAACGGCGGCGCCACCACCTTCTGGGACATCGCCACCTGTTGCCTGATCGAGCGGCGCAGCCAGCACCTGGTCTTCGGCGAGTTCTCCACCAAGTTCGCGGCCGCCGCCACCGCCGCCCCCCACCTCGAGGCTCCCGATCTGGTCAAGTCGGCCACCGGGACTCACCCCTCGCCGGTCGCGGTGCCCGATGTCGACCTGTACGCCCTGACCCACAACGAGACCTCGACCGGGGTGATGATGTCGTCGCTCGGCCGGCCGGGAGGCGCCGACGGGGGTGCGCTGGTGGCGGTGGACGCCACGTCTGGCGCCGGCGCGCTGACCTTCGACCCGGCCGAGGTGGACGCCTACTACTTCTCGCCCCAGAAGTGCTTCGGGTCCGACGGCGGACTCTGGGTGGCGCTCCTTTCCCCGGCGGCGGTCGACCGGGTGCGGCGCATTGCCGGCACCGGCCGCTGGATCCCCGCTTCGCTCGACCTCGGCATCGCGCTCGACAACAGCGAGCTCGACCAGACCTACAACACCCCGGCTCTCGCCACACTGTGGCTGCTCGGCGACCAAGTAGGTTGGATGTTAGAAAATGGGGGGCTTTCGTGGTCAGCCGGCCGGAGCTCCAGTTCCGCCTCCATCCTGTACGAGTGGGCCGAGGCGTCGGCGTACGCCAGTCCCTTCGTGGCCAAGCCGGACGAACGCTCCCTGGTGGTGGGGACGATCGACCTCGACCCTTCGATCTCCGACAAGGCCGTGTGCCAGGCACTGCGGGCCAACGGCATCGTGGACACCGAGTCCTACCGGAAGTTGGGGCGCAACCAGCTGCGGGTCGGGATGTTTCCCAACGTCGACCCCGAGGACGTGGAAGCCCTCACCCACTGCGTCGACTACGTGGCCGAGCGGTTGGGGTAGGGGTAGAGGCTAGAGAGGGCCCTTTTGGCGCCGGTCGGCTAGCCTCCGGGGTCGCTTACAGGCGATGGAGCTCGCCTCTAACCGCCGGTGTTCCGGCTGATAGCCCCTACGTGACGGCCCGAACGCAGTAACAACCGCACGGAGGTGAGCTCATGGGCAGAGATGGGACCTCGGCTGCGGACGGCACCCCGGCGGAGATCCGGCGCCGGCTCCGGCCCGACGTGCTCGCCGCCGTCGCCGCCGGTGGCGCCCTCGGGGCGCCCGCCCGCTACGAGATGACCCGACTCATCCACGTGACCAAAGGCGGGTTCCCGTGGGCCACGTTCTGGACCAACGTCTCCGG
This sequence comes from Acidimicrobiales bacterium, assembly GCA_050744165.1. Lineage (GTDB taxonomy): Bacteria > Actinomycetota > Acidimicrobiia > Acidimicrobiales > Palsa-688 > JBOGGN01. The sequence goes on from JBOGGN010000245.1 coordinate 7,366, forward strand.
AAGCCTGGTGCTCGGGTTCGTGTTGGTGCTCATCATCGAGGGCTTCCCGCCCAGCCGGTATTTGCGCCCGTTCCTCGCCACCGGGTTCCTCGGCGCCTACACCACCTTCTCGACTTTCATGGTCGACACCGCCACCCTGACCAAGGACGGCCACGCCGACGTTGCGGCCAGCTATCTGGTGGCCAGTCTCGTGGTCGGTCTGGTCGCCGTCTGGGTCGGGATGATGGCGGGCAGGCTGGTACCCGCCGGGGACGGGCACCACGGCCCCGACGGGCACCACGGCCCCCATGGCCGCCACGGCCCCCATGGCCGCCACGGCCCCCATGGGCGCCACGGCAGCGCGGTGGGGTCCAGGTGATCACGATCTGGATCGGCTTGGTCGTGGCCGGCGCCATCGGTGCGCCCTGCCGGTACCTGCTCGACGGGCTCGTGCAGGACGCAACCGGGTCCCACCTCCCCTTCGGGACCTTCCTCATCAACGTCAGCGGATCCTTCCTGCTGGGCGTGATCACCGGCGCCGCCCTCTATCACGCCTTCCCGGCAACGCCCAAGGTCATCCTGGGCACCGGGTTCTGCGGGGCCTACACGACCTTCAGCACCTGGACCTTCGAAACCGTCCGGCTCTGGCAAGAGGAGGCGCCCGGGCCTTCGGTGATCAACGCCGGGCTCAGCCTGCTGGCCGGCTTGGCCGCGGCAGGGGTCGGCTTGGCTGTGGCCGCCGCCCTCTGACCGCACCTTCCTTGGCCGGCGACCGCGACAGTTCGCCCGGTCCGTGGCCCGGTCCGTTGTGACGGCGGCCCAACATCAGCGTGGCTTACGGCGCGGCGGCGGGATTTAGGTGACGACTAGAGCGAAGCTCCGCCCCATTCGGGATCGAGCGGGTCAACTCGTTGCGTTCGGCCAATTGACCGCATTCTTGACCGCGTTTGATGAACTTGGTGCGCGAAACGGTCGTACAGCTGCACCAAACGCGGCCAAGTTCACCAAACGCGGCCAAGTTCACCAAACGCGGCCAGGTTGAGCCGCCCTCCGGGAGCCGCCACCGCGGACTCGCAGTCGACTGGACCATTATTTGACATCGAAGCGTTTGATATCTATCATTCCTGGAAGGACCCGAAATAGGAGGACCTGATGCACACCGTCGATGAGTTCCTGACTACCTGGGCCGGCGCCGAGCTCGCCGGCGACGCCGACGCCCTTGACCAACTGCTCCACGCCGACTTCGTCGGCGTCGGCCCGCTCGGCTTCGCGCTGCCCAAACAGGCGTGGCTCGGCCGCTACCGGGGCGGTTCGCTCCGCTACGACCGCTTCGACCTCGACGAGGTCCAGACTCGGGTCCACGACCGGGCGGCCGTCGTCACCGCACGCCAGAACCAACGCGGCACCGCCCAGGGCCACCCCATCCCGGAGGCAGCCCGGGTGACACTCGTTC
>JBOGGN010000246.1:0-12760 GCA_050744165.1 Acidimicrobiales bacterium
GTGGGGTACTACCCCACCAAACCGCCCCAGGTATAAGGCACCCACACGAATCACGAACGGCGGGCCGCCGTGGCGGCTTATAGAGACGACGGTGCAAGGGTCTGGTAGTACCCGACCATGTCGACTACCACGTCGACGTTGCCCGTGCTTCCGTTGAACATGATGAAGCCGTTCTTCATTGACCCGACGGCGGTGACCGCCAGGTTGGCGATGGTCGTTCCCGCGGTCCAGTTGAGGTCCGACGCATTCGGGGGGGTCGTTTCGCTATCGGGATAGACGGTGAGATAGCCGCCTCCGGTCGTGTTGGTCACCGTCACGTTGAGAGCCAGGCCGGCACTAGGAGTCGATTCCGTGAAATCCCGTGAGTCGGAGTTGCTGCCGACGGGGCCCAACGTTCCCGGCCCCGCGTCGTTGCAGGGGTTGGCGGCGACCCCTGGGCCCTGGGCGCGGGTGTCACAGATCCGCTCTGGTGGAACGGGGAAGTACTGGGCCCCTCCGGAGGCCGTGACGTATCCGTCGAGGTCGATGACGACATTGGTGGTGCCCACGGCGTTGTAGACGTCGAAGACCCCCGCAGAGCTGATCGGGGTGATGACCCGGTCCGCGATCTCCTGGCCGGCGGCCCAGTTGAGATCGGAGGCGAACGGCCTGGTTGTGCCATCGGCCCAGACCGTGAGGTAGCCGCCGTCGGAGGTGGTGTTGGTGGCGGTGACGTTCACCACGACCGCGGTCGCCCCCATGGGAACGCCGAAGCCGGAGGCGACGCTTACCGACATCATCGAGTTCGGCTGCATGGTCCCAGCCTTGGTGCCATTGTTGTTGCACTGGTTGGCGGGGATGGTTTTGCTCTTCCGAGTGTCGCAGACTCGCACCGGCGCCACGGTGTTGACCAAACCGCCGGTTGCCACCTCGTAGTAGCCCTCCAGGTCGATCACAAGGTCGGCCGATCCTTGGTTGTTGTACACGCTGACCTGGCCCGTTTGGCCGACCGCGGCCTGGATGGTGTTCGAGATGTTTTCGTCAGGGTTCCAGTTGAGGCTGGACGCGACTGGCTGAGGGGTGAACGTTGGCCACACCGTGAAGTAGCTGACACCGGTCGTATCGGTCGCGGTGACGTGCAACACCACTGCGGTGGCGTCGGCAGGCACCATCGCAGTCCCAAACGTTCCGATCACCGTCACGTTGGCGACGCCGCCGGGACCGAGCGGTGCCGCGCCCTGGGCATCGCACTGATTGGCGCTGACGCCAGCGCTCTCCGCCCGGGTGTCGCAGATCCGGACCGGCGTGACGGGGAAGTAGTCCGACCCCGCTCCGGACACGGCCGCGGTGGCCTGGGTGCCGAGGGCACTCTTGGCCCCGGCATGTGAGGCACCCACCGTGGCGGCGCCGGCTGTCCCGGCACCGACCATGGTCAGGAGCAATGCCATCCCCGAGGTGACGGCCATGACCGTCGCAAGTTGAAATCTCGTCTTCTGATGCTGCAGTGGTTTCCGCACCCTTCCTCCTGTCAGCGAACGCTTCGGGAGTAGCGAAGCACAACGCGATCGGTGGCACGAGAAGCTTGGGCCGAATGGCACCGAAAGGATGATTTTCGTCACCCGATGGGCCCATTGGGGGCCAGTTCACGGCAGCGCCAGGGTGAACTCGGCTTGGACTCACCGAGACGGGGCCAGGACTCCCCCGAAACAGAGGACCCCCTGCAGAGCAGGGGGTCCTCTGGAAACTTGGTCGCGGTTGCGGCCTGCGCCTAGCCCGGCATCAGGTAGACCCCGACCTGGTCGATGACCACGTCGACGTTGCCGGTGCTTCCGTTGAACAAGTCGAAGCCGTGGTTCGTCGCCCCGACGGCGGTAACCGCCAGGTTGGCGATGGTCGTCCCCTGGGTCCAGTTCAGGTCGGACGCATTCGGGGGGTTGGCTTCATCATCGGGAAACACGGTGAGATAGCCGTTTCCGGTCGTGTTGGTCACCGTCACGTTGAGTGCCAAGCCGGCGACCTTCATCGAACCGGGAATGTCGAGCAAGTCAGTGTTGCTGCCGACGGGACCCAACGTGTTGGGTCCGCCTTGGTTGCAGGGGTTGGAGGCGATCCCGGGGCCTTGGGCGCGGGTGTCGCAGATCCGATCTGGCGACTCTGGGAAGTACTGGGCCCCGGTGGTCACCATGGTGTCGGTGGCGGGGGTCACGAAGCCGTCGAGGTCGATGACGACATCGGCAGTGCCGACGGCGTTGAACACGTCGAAGATCCCTGCGGAGCTGATTGGGGTGATGACCCGGTCCGCGATCTCCTGGTGGGCCGCCCAGTTGAGATCGGAGACGAACGGCTTGGTTGTGCCATCGGCCCAGACCGTGAGGAAGCCGCCGTCCTTGCTCGGGTTGGTGGCCGTGAGGTTGATTATGACGGCCGTCGCCCCGGCGGGCACACCAAAGCCGGTGGAGACGTCGACCTTCATCGTCGAGCCCGGCTGCATGGTGCCCGCCTGCATGCCATTGCCGTTGCACTGGTTGGCGGGGACGTTGGTGCTCTTCGCCCGGGTATCACAGATCCGTTCCGGCGCCACCGTCGTGACCAGACCGCCGGCTGCCTGCTCGTAGTAGCCGTCCAGGTCGATAACCAGGTCGGCCGACCCCAGGTTGTTGTATACGCTTACCTGGCCGCCCGCACCGACTGTGGCCTGGATGGTGTTCGAGATGTTCTCGTCGGGGTCCCAGTTGAGGCTGGAGGCCACCGGCTGGGACTCGCCGGTCGGCCACACGGTGAAGTAGCTGACACCGGTGGTGTCGGTGGCGGTGACGTGCAACACCACCGCGGTGGCGTCGGCTGGCACCATTGCCGCCCCGCCGGTCACCGTCACGTTGGCGACGCCGCCCGCGGTGAGCGTCTTCGAGCCGTTCATGTCGCACTGGTTGGCGGTGACGGTCGCGCTCGGGGCACGGGTGTCGCAGATCCGGACCGGCGTGACGGGGAAGTAGTCGGACCCCGCCGTCGGGACAACATTCGGCGTTACCTGGGCACGGGCAGCACCCAGTGTCGCCGCACTGGCGGCCCCTGCACCGACCATGCTCAGGAGCAATCCCATCCCCGAGGTGACGGCCAGGACCGTCGCTAGTTGAAATCTCGTCTTCCTATGCCGCCGTGGTTTCTCCACCGTTCCTCCTTTACCGAACGTTTCGGGCGTAGTGAAGCACAGCGGCATTTGAGGGAGCACGCGATTGGGCGGGAATGGGACCGAAAGGATGCTTTTTGTCACCGGATCGGCCCATCTGTGGCGAGATCAGGGCCGCCGCCACCCCCAGAAGGCCCTCCTCGCCAGACACGCCGCCGGTGAGACACGCCGCCGGTGAGACACGCCGCTGGTGAGACACGCCGCTGGTGAGACACGCCGCCGATGAGACACGCCGCCGGTGAGACACTCTGCGGATGGACCCGAACTTCTACTCCTTCCGCAGCGAGTGGCCGTTGGCCGCCCCGGCGGGCGACGTGTTCCTGGCCCTATCCGCCCTGGGCGACTACCCGAGCTGGTGGCCCGAGGTGCGGACGGTCCGGCCGGTGTCCGAGGACAGCGCGGAACTGGTGTGTCGCTCGTTTTTGCCCTACGAGTTGGTGTTCACCAGCCGCCAGAGCCGCATCGACCGCGACGCTGGAATCTTAGAGGCGGTCATGGAGGGCGACCTTGCCGGGTTCTCCCGCTGGACGATCACGCCCGCAGGGGCGGGCACCCTGGCCGTGTTCGAGGAGCAAGTGACGGCGGACAAGGCGCTGTTACGGCGCTTCGCGAGAATCGCCCGGCCGGCCTTCCAGGCCAACCACGCAATCATGATGCGCCATGGCCGCCAGGGCGCATGACGCGCTCCGCGGTGCTGAGGCAGGCGGCGGGGCGCCTTTTCCCACCTCCTCAGTGGGGGACCTGCGCCTCCACGGCGTAGCCGATGACGGCGCCCACGGTGAAGATGGCGGCGATGACGAAGAACCACACGCCGTACACCAGCCCGAGGGCGGCCTGGACGGCCCCCATGGCGAGTGCGGCCGGCCACACACTGGCGGCCGGGAAGTAGCCGACGTCCACCTCGCCGACCACCTCGCCGTCTTCGCGGTCCTCGGGCCGGTCCGGGCCTCGGCCCAGGCGGCGCACCTGAAGCCAGGCGTAGCCGCAAAGCATGGCGTAGGCCGTCGCCCCGAGGGCCAACATCACCGTGCCCGAGTCCTCGTAGCTGGTGAACCAGTAGATGGCGGCGATAACGGCGAGGAACACCGCCCCGAACAGCAGCACCCTGGTCTCGGTCTTCATGAGGCCCTCATGCCGACGCCCCGGCCCCTAGACGCCCGGGGCGTCGGGGTGGTCCCGGTCCCACACCGGCCGGTTGGACCGAATGGGCGGCAGCGAGTCGAAGTTGTGCTCCGGCGGGGGCGAGGACGTGGCCCACTCGAGGGTCTGGCCGCCCCAGGGGTTGGCGTTGAGCTCGGCGGGGAGCTTCTCGCCCTTGCGCCATGTCCGGTACACGTTCCACAGGAAGGGAAGCACCGCGATGCCGAGCAGGTAGGCGCCGATGGTCGACAGCAGGTTGAGGAAGCTCCAGTGTTGGTCGGCAGGGTAGGTGGCGATGCGCCGTGGCATCCCCCGTAGGCCGAGTTGGTGTTGGGGGAAGAACGTGAGGTTCGTCCCGATGAACAGGAGCCAGAAATTGACCCGCGCCCAGCCTTCGTGCAGCTTCTTGCCGGTCCATTTGGGCCACCAGTAGTAAATGGCGGCGAAGATCCCGAACACCGATCCCCCGAACAAGACGTAATGCATATGAGCGACGATGAAATAGGTGTCGGTCACGTGAAAATCGATCGGTGGTTCGGCCAGCATGACCCCGCTCAGACCGCCGATCAGGAACAGCAACATGAACCCCACGGCGAAGAGCATCGGCGCCTCGAAGGTGATCTGTCCCTTCCACATGGTGCCGATCCAGTTGAAGAACTTGATGCCGGTGGGTACCGCGATCAAAAGCGACATGGCGCTGAAGAACGGCAGCAGGACGGCACCGGTGGCGAACATGTGATGGGCCCAGACCCCGACCGACAGCCCGGCAATGGCCAAGGTGGCGAAGACCATGCCCTTGTAACCGAAGACCGGTTTGCGGCTGAACGTCGGCAGGAGGTCGGTGATCACCCCGAAGTAGGGCAGGATCAGGATGTACACCTCCGGATGGCCGAAAAACCAGAACAGGTTCTGCCACAGGATTGGCGAGCCGCCACCCGCGGGATCGAAGAAATGGGCGCCGAGGTGCCGGTCGACGTACACCATCGCCAAGGCGGCGGCCAGCACCGGGAACGCCATGATGATGAGGAAGCTGGTGACCAGCATGTTCCAGGTGAAGATGGGCACGCGGAACATCACCATGCCCGGGGCGCGCAACGAGAAAATGGTGGTGACCAGGTTGACGGCGGTGAAGATGCCGGAGAACCCAGTGAGCGCCACCCCGACGATCCACAGGTCAGCTCCGGGGCCAGGGGAGTGGATGGCCTCGGTCAAGGGGGCGTAGGCGAACCACCCGAAGTTGGCCGCGCCCTTGGAGGTCAAGAACCCCGAGACCATCACCAGCCCGCCCCCGAGGTACAGCCAGTACGACAAGGCGTTGAGGCGCGGGAAGGCCATGTCGGGGGCACCGATTTGCAGGGGTACCAGGTAGTTGGCCAACCCGAAGGCGAAGGGGCCGGCGAACAGGAACAACATGATGCTCCCGTGCATGGTGAACCACTGGTTGTAGGTGGCCTCGTTGACGAAGGTGTTGTTGGGGACCGCCAGCTGCGTCCGCATCCCTTCAGCCAGCATCCCGCCGAGCAGGAAGAAGCAGAAGGCGGTGACCATGTACAAGATGCCGATCCTCTTGTGGTCGGCAGTGGTGACCCAGCCGAGGATCCCCGTCGGCCGGGGCCCGGGAACGATGCGGGTCAGGGGCGGGGCACCGGTTGCCGGGGGGCTCGGGCGGTCGGCGATGACGGTCATGTGGCTCCTCCCGTTGCCGCTCCGGGAATGCTGAAGGCGCCTTTGGGCACCGCCTTGACGAGGAAGTTCATGTCGGCGTGGTGGAGCCCGCAGAACTCGGCGCAGTGGCCCTGGAATGTTCCTGTCTTGTCGATGTACAGCTCGACGACATTGTTGATCCCGGGGACGAGGTCGCGCTTGAACAGGAAGTCGGGCACGAAGAAGGAGTGGATGACGTCGTCGGAGACCAACTGCAGGCGCACCGTTTCCCCCGCCGGAAGGGTGAGCACCGGCTGGCTGTACTGGTTGCCCACGATGGGCGGCGCCATCGGTGTTCCCGCCGGTGTCAGGTAGGTGAACCGCCAGCCCCACTGGAACCCCTCGACCTTGACCGAGACCGCCGGGGTGGCGGAGGTGCTGTCGACGATGTTCTCCGCGTGGACCACGAAGAAGAAGATGATTGCCACGATGACCACCGGGATGACGGTGTAGGTGATCTCCAGGGGGATGTGATACTGGGTCTGGCGAGGTAGCGACGTCTCGTTCCCGCGCTTGCGGTAGCGGATGATCGACCAGAAGATCAGGCCCCACACGATCGCCATCACGACCAGGGCGGTGACGAAGACCCCCTGCCAGAGGTACAGGGTCTGCTTGGCCTGGGTGTCGGCCGGCGCCGGCATCCCGTAGCGGGGCTCGTTGACCCCGGTGCAGCCGGCCACGAGCAGCGCCACTCCGAGCGCGTAGGCGGCGAGTAGGGCCCGTGACCGAACACCACGCCGGGGCACCGAGAGGGGGAAGGGCACCGCCAGCAACCGTAGCTCCGCGTGATTGACCCCATAAACGATGAGCTCGATTGCCAGATCGCCCTCCGGCCCCCTATCCTGGACCGCGGCCAGGCGGCCCGTCGCGGCACGCCTCCCTTTCCCCATCTCGAAGGAAACGACGTGCGTACGTACTCGCCCAAGCCGGCTGACATCCAACGCGTGTGGTTCGAAGTCGACGCCGACGGCGCCGTGCTCGGGCGGTTGGCGGCCGAGGTGGCCCGCGTGCTGCGGGGCAAGCACAAGGCCATTTTCGCCCCCCACATGGACACCGGTGACCACGTGATCGTGCTCAACGCCGCCAAGGTCATCATGACCGCGGGCAAGGCGGACAAGAAGGTGCACTACCGCCACTCCGGCTACCCCGGCGCACTCACCGCGACCAGCTACCGGGAACTGCTGGCCAAAAAGCCCGAGGAGACCATCCGCATGGCCGTGAAGGGCATGCTGCCCAAGGGTGCTCTCGGCAGCCAGATGCTGCGCAAGCTGAAGGTCTACGCGGGCCCCACCCATCCCCACTCGGCCCAGCAACCAAAGACGCTTGTGGTCGACCACTCGGTGCGCCGGACCTCCCCCGCCAATACCGTGCGGACGGCGCCGTGAGCCCCCTCTCGCCTGGTGCCGTGATCGGGCGGCCACCGATGCCGATGACCTACCGAACGATTCACAAAGGAGTGCTGTGCCCAAGCCGTTGACCCAGTCGACCGGACGCCGCAAGGCGGCGGTGGCCCGCGTTCGCCTGCGTCCCGGTGGGGGCGTCATCGTGGTCAACCGGCGGCCCATCGAGGACTACTTCCCTTCCGCCACCCACCGGATGCTGATCAGCGAGCCGCTGCGGCTCACGGAGAAGAACGACACGTACAACGTCGACGCCACCATGAACGGCGGCGGCATCTCGGGCCAGGCCGGCGCCCTGCGCCTCGGCATCGCCCGCGCCCTGGCCGATGTCGAGCCCGAACTGCGGGACGCGCTAAAGCGGGCCGGCTTCTTGACCCGCGACGCCCGGGAGAAGGAATCCAAGAAGTACGGCCTGAAGAAGGCCCGCAAGGCACCGCAGTACTCGAAGCGGTAACCCGCCGGGGGCAGTGGTGACGCCCCGCTTCGGCACTGACGGCGTACGCGGCGTGGCCAACGCTGAGTTGACGCCCGAGTTCGTGCTGGTGCTTGGCCGGGTGGCGGCGCGGGTGCTCGGCGGCCCTCGCTTCGTGATCGGGCGCGATACCCGTGCGTCGGGGCCCCTCCTCCAGGCGGCCCTCACCGCCGGCATCGCGGCCGCGGGAGTGGACGCGGTCGACGTCGGGGTGTTGCCCACCCCGGCGGTAGCGGCGCTGGCGGCTGCCGATGGCGTGCCCGCGGCGGTCATCTCGGCGTCGCACAACCCCTACTCGGACAATGGCATCAAGCTGTTCGCGGCCGGTGGCCGCAAGCTGGCCGACGACACCGAGGCCCGACTGGAAGCCGCGCTGGAAGAGCAGCTGGGAAAAGGCCAACCCGGCGGCGGCTCCAGCACCGCGGTGCCCGTTCCCGTTGGCGCTGCCGTGGGACGGGTGTCTTCGGACGGCGACGCTCGGGAGCGCTACGTGACCGGCGTGCTGGCGGCGCTCGGCGGGCGGGATCTCGGCGGCCTGCGAGTGGCGGTCGACTGCGCTCACGGGGCGGCGTCGGTGACCGGGCCCGAACTGCTGCGCCGGGCCGGCGCCGATGTCGTCGCCGTCCTGGCCGATCAGCCCGACGGCACCAACATCAACGAGCATTGCGGTTCCACACATCCCGCCGCCTTGCAGGCGGTGGTTCGCGATACCGGCGCCGATGCCGGCTTGGCCCTGGACGGCGATGCCGACCGGGTCATCGCAGTCGACCACACCGGCACCGTGGTCGACGGGGATCAGATGATCGCCGCCCTGGCGCTGGACCGCATGGCTCGGGGGTCCCTGGTAGGGGACACGGTGGTGGTCACCGTGATGACCAACCTCGGCTTCCACTTGGCCATGGCCGAACATGGGGTGACGGTACACACCACCGCGGTCGGGGACCGATACGTGCTGGAGGCGCTCGACCGCGGCGGTTGGTCCCTCGGCGGCGAGCAGTCGGGCCACGTCATCTTCCGGGATCTGGCCACGACCGGCGACGGCATGTTGACCGGCCTTCAGCTGCTCGATGTGGTGGCGCGGTCGGGGGAACGGTTGGCCGAGTTGGCTGGGCGGGCGATGGTCCGCCTGCCCCAGGTGCTGCGCAACGTCGCTGTGGACCACCCCGACCGGTTGGCCGCCGCCGCCGAGGTGTGGGACGAGGTGAAGGCGGTCGAGGCGGCCTTCGGCGAGCGGGGCCGGGTGGTCCTGCGAGGCAGCGGAACCGAACCGGTGATCCGCGTGATGGTCGAGGCGCCTACCCACGAGGAGGCCGACCTCGCTGCCCGACGCCTGGCCGCGGTGGTGGCTCGCCACCTGGGCTGACCCTCAGGCTGCTCTGGCACTCAGGCTGCTCTGAGCACAGACACAGACGATTCTCAGCATGGCTTCAGGCGTTCGGAGTTGGATTCCTGCTGGTGAGGAGTCGCAAGGAAGGGACTACATGAACAGCCTGGGCGCCCGACGCTCTGTGGTGGCAGGGGCCGCGGTGGTGTGCGCGCTGGTTCTCGCGTCCTGCGGGGGGAGCACCAAGGCGAGTTCCGCCACGACGACAACGACCACCAATCGCACCAACCGGTTGGCGGCCTTCCGGACCTGCATGGCGCAGCAAGGCGTCGACCTGCCTGCCAACTTCAGCCTTGGCGGCTTCGGCGGTCGACGGGGTGGCGCCACGGGCACCTCGGGATCGACGGAGACGACCACCGGCACCGTCCCGACGACCACTGGCACCGTCCCGACGACCACGCTGCCTCCGGGCGTCACCGCCCAGCAATACCGCACCGCCCTTCAGGCCTGCGCCAGCACCCTGGGGACCGCAGGCGGAGGCGGCAACGGCGCCAACAACCCGCAGCTCACGCAGTACCGCGACTGCCTCAACCAGTATCTGACCAGCAACGGCGGCACGACGTTGCCGTCGACGGGAGCCGGCGCATTCGGCTTCGGAGGCGGGGGCGGAGGCGGGGGCGGCGCCACCACCACGAGCAACCCGTTGATGCAAGCGGCGATCAACCACTGCGCGTCGTTGCGCCCGGCGTTCACGGGCCGGGGCCGCACCACCACGACGACGGCCTAAGCCCGCAGACCTAGCTCGCCATCCAGAGCCGGCGCTCAGTCCCGTCAGGGTCGTTGGTGACTCGCGATTCGGCGTCGAAGACCATGGTCGCCCGGTCCGGATCCTCATAGCGCGGCCATGCCAACAGTTGGGTAGAAGGGTCGCCAGAGACTGCGAAGGCGGTCCAGGCGGTGTGCATGGCCCGGGCCAAGGCGTGGCGGTCTGGGGAGTCGCCCGTAAACACGGTGATGCCGGGCAGGTCGACCAGGTCCCACACGAAGGGGATGTCGAGGGCGTGGGTGGCGCCCAGGCGGCCGTCGCCGAAGGGGGTCGGCCAGTCGAATCGGTACATCCATACCCCGTGGGCGGCGCCTCGGGGCGAGGCCGCCTGGTGCTCGGCCAATCGCAGGGCGGGGATCCGAAAAAGGGCGTCGGTGGCGACCGCGTACAGCCGTAGGGAGGCGTCCTCGCCGGGGTAGGCGTGCCGGTAGTGCTGTTCCAGGCTCGGCCAGGGGTACGGTCCAGCCAGTTCCGCCCCCCGGGCGTCGAGCTGGTCGGGGCTCATCGCCATCATCGCCGGGTCGAAGGCCATGAACAGCGACATCTCGTTCTTGTTGGTCCCGATCAGCACCGGGCCGTCGAAACCGTCCCCAAGGGCGCCGGCGTCGTCCGGCGGCGTCGGGAGATCGGGGCCGCCCACGGCGGGGCGGAATGCCAAGTAGGAGGAGGTGAGCGAGCCCTGGGTCATCAGGAACTGGGCCTGGATGACGTCCGCCGCGGGGGCGGCCAGGAGCTGCTCGAGGGAGCCCCCGAAGGCGGTCAGCAGCTGTTCGGTCACCTCGGCCGCTTCGGCCGGGGTCCGGTAGGACGTGTTGGCGCCGCTTTGCAGGATCGCCTGGCGGAACAGGCCGCGGGCCGCGGGCATGGCGAGCATGGCACCGATGGACATCGCTCCCGCCGACTCGCCGAACACCGTGACCCGGTCGGGGTCACCCCCGAAGGAGGCGATGTTGTCCTGGACCCAGCGCAGAGCGGCGAGCTGGTCGAGCAGGCCGCAGACGCCGGAGGACTCGAAGCGATCGCCGGCAATCGACGCCAGATCGAGGAACCCGAGCGCCCCCAGGCGGTAGTTCAAGGTGACGACGACGACCTCGCCCCCCGACGCGAACCGGGACCCGTCGTACCAGCGGGAGGACCCGGCCCCGGCGACGAAGGCACCGCCGTGGATCCATACCATGACCGGCCGCAGCGGCGCCTCAGGGGGACGGTCGAGAGGGGCGTACACGTTCAGGTACAGGCAATCCTCGCTCGCCTCTCCGAACGAACCGCCCTCCACGACTTGGAGGGCGGACATTGGCTGGGGCGCCGAGAACCCGAACGCGGTTGCCGGCCGCACGCCGTCCCACGACGCAGGCGGTTCGGGGGGCTGGAAGCGGCGCTCGCCCGAGGTCGGCGCCCCGTAGGGCACCCCTTGCCAGGCGACCGTCGATCCTTGGACTACGCCCGCCACGTGACCGGCCGTGGTTACCGCCACGGTTGGCTCCCGGGGAGCGCTCAGCTGAGCACCGGGTCCGGCGGGTAGTCCGGCCCTCTCGCCGAGCCAGCCGGGTGCCGAGCGGCGGCATCGGCGGCGGACGTGGCGGCGGGCCAGGTTCGCAGGGTATGCAGCCGGCTGGCGATGTTGACCGAGTGATCCCCGAGGCGCTCGTAGAAGCGGCCCACGAGGGCCATGTCCATGGTTACCGACGCTGCCATCTCGGCGCTGGCCACCTCCGCGGTCAAGGTGGTGTGCAGGTCGTGCAACTCCGAGCGTGCCGCTTCCAGGTTGTCCGCGATCACCGAGCGTTGCTGCCAGCCCCGATCGAGTTCCTGCCACATGGCGGTCACGATGTCCCCCATCCGGGTCACCAGTGCTCGAGCCCGGGGGGTGAGCTCGGCGGCGATACCGAGCCCGCCGCGACGGGCGATCTCGTCGGCCAGCGCTGCCGACTGCTCCAGCTCGGGAACGGCCCGGACGACTGCCAGCAGGTAGCGGAGGTCGGAGGCCACCGGGGCCTGGCGGGCCATCAGCACCTCAACCTCCTCGGCCACGTGCTCGTACAGCGGATCCGTCCAGTGCCGCCGGGACATGAAGTCGATCGACGCTTCCTTGCCGTCGGTGAGCAGGCACTCGGTTGCCTGCGCCACCTCCTCTCCCACCGAGGCAATGAGTTGTGAGAGATCGGCGTTGACCGACGCCAACTCGTGGTGGAACTGGGACCGCACGCCGGGGTCGGGCTCCACGCAGGTCACCCTAGTGCTGCCTGCGCGCACTCAGTCCAGAGGCCCCCACCCGGTAGCCTGGCTCGGCATGTGCGGGATCATCGCGGTGCTCCGCCGCCCGTCGCTCCGGCCGCCACCGGAGTTGAACTCCGTGCTCGCCCGGCTGGATCCGGCACCCGATCACCTGGTCGCCGCCATGTCGGACATCGAATCGGGCGCCACCTGTAGCCCCGCCGCCCTGGTAGCCATCGTCGAGCAACTCGAGTCGGTCGATCGTGAGCTGCGGGGCGTTCCCGGGGTGGCCTGCCTCCTCTCCTGGCCCGACCTGGCTGGTGTCGAGCGGCTCGCCGTTCGGGCCGACCAGCTGGCCCGGCTGGTGGTGACCCTCGACCAGGCACTCGATGCCGGCATGGTGTCGTGGCCGCCGGAGTCCTTGGAGGAGCTGAGCGCAGTCGTCATCCGCCTGCGCGACGTGATTTGGGCCCTCCGCAACGACCGCACGACGATGGCCCGAGCGGTGGCGGCC
>JBOGGN010000247.1:0-12864 GCA_050744165.1 Acidimicrobiales bacterium
CCCAGCTGCCAGGCCAGCTCACCCAACAGCGTCCCGACCTCGGTGCCGTCGGCCATGGCCCGCGCCTGGCCGGGCGGGATGCGGGTGCCCACCAAGACGGCGCGGCCACCACGGGCAGCGACGCGACGCCGGCGTCGTGGACCAGCTCGGCCACTTCCTGGGGGAAGCGGTCCAGCGACGTCCCCGAGGACAGGTGGTACAAGGCGATCATCGAGTGGGTCTTGCCGCCGCCCAAACTGGTCTGCAGGTCCACGATCGGCGGCGACCCACCCCCGCAGACCCGGTCGACCGCCTCGCCCAACAGCTGGCGGAGGCCCGCGGTCAGGAACGTCCGCCTCGACCGGGTCGCGGTACTCGGCCGCGCCCTCACCGACCCACACCTGATGCAGGTCGGCCGCGAACTCCGCCAACGAATAACGGCCCCGGGCCACGTCGTCGTGGGGGACGATCACCTCCCGCCACGGCTTCAAACCGGCGGCCGGTTGGCCGACGACCGCCTCGGCGGCGGGTGTGGCCTTGCGGGCCTGCGCCTCGAACTTGGCCCGCATCAGCTCTTCCTTGGCCCGTCCCACCTCCGGCGCCTGGCGAGCGTCGACGGCCACCAAGAGCCGCTCGATGGAGTCGAGGGCCCGGTAGGCGTCGTCGGCGCTGAAGGCGTCGTTGTGGGCCCACTTGTTGCGCACTCCACACCCCCGACGTCGTGGCCCGCCATGAGGCCCCGAAGGCGGTCGCGCTCCACCAGGATGGCGACGTCACCGCCGCCGAGCAGGTGGTTGCCGGCGAGATCGACGAACGCCTGGTGCGTCGAGTCACCGTCGCACCAGGCGGTGAGGAACTCGGCGTCCCACGTTGACGGCAGGACCCGCCACGCCGAATCGCCGGCCACCGCAAGGCGCACCAGACCGACCAGTCCCGCGGCCGCCTTCCGGCGGTCGCCGCCGGCGTGCTCGGTGTGGTTGCCCGTCTCGATGATCGACGGGGGCGGGATGACGAAGCGCTGTCCCTCCCGCTCCCGGCGGGCCAGCTCCGCTTTGACCTCGCCCGCCCGGCTGTGCATGCCCGGCACTTCGAGCAGCTCGCACAGCACCGAGGTGTCGACCATGGTCACGATCACCCCGACCGGCCCCGCAGGACCTCATCCAACGCGTCGGCCGCCGACACCGGTGACCCGTCGTGGCGGTGGATGGCGTCGGCCACCGCCGCCCGCCCGAGGCTGCCCTGGAGGACCACATCGAGGTAGCCGGGCATGTCGACCAGCCGGGTGAGCGTGGAGCGACCCTCGGCGTCGCGCTCGCAGACCACCACGCCGCGGTGCTGTTCACCGGTGAACGCGTCCAGCAGCGCCGGGCTGTGCGCCGTCGCCAGCGCCCGCACCCGCCGGCGGGCCACCTCCTCGCGGATCAACTCCACCAAGACCGCCGCCTGGGAGGCGTGCAGGCCGTTCTCCAACTCCTCGATCACCAGCGTCGTCTGGCCGCTGGGCTCGTCGGGGTCGGCGGCCTGGGCCGGGGGCGCCTCCAGCAACGCCACCAGGATCGCCAGGAACCGAAGCGACCCGTCCGACATCATCCGGGCCGCCACCCGCTGCTCGTGGCCGGCGAAGCGCTCCACCAGCGTCAGCATCACGTCGTCCAGTTCGCTGCGGGACAGCTCGACGCCGGTGACCGGCTGCTCGTTCAGCCGGTTCATGGCCTGGCTGATCCGGGCCGCGGTGTCGGGGCGATCGAGCAGCGCCCCGACGACCGCCGAAAGGTTCTCGGCGTTGCGGCGCAGGCGGGTGTCGCCCGCCCGCACGTACTGGCGGAGGCGCTCGGGGACCGGGTCTAGCACGAACACCCCTCGCAGGGCCGCCAGGATCTGGTCGGCGCCACGGTGCACCGCCCGCCCTGCGGTGGTCGCCGGGACCCGGCCCAGCACCTGGGTCAGCATCAGCCGGCTGGACCGGAACCGGAGCCGCTCGGTGGCACCGCTCGGCTCGGTCCAGGTGGCCTGCAGGTCATTGGAGTCGGGAAAAAGGGCGCTCTCCAGGACAGGCTGCTCGTGGCCAGTTGAGATTTGCTCCTGCACGACACGGACCTCGGGTTCGGTCTGGACCACCACGTCGAAGCCGACCTGCTCGCCGCCGGAGCGCACCGTGCAGCCCAACGAGAACGACGACTCGCCGAGCGGGGCGCATCCCGCGGCGCCGCCCCGGACCGCCGGGCCGTCCCGCCCGCCGTCAAGGGCGTCGCGGACGTCACCCTCGGCCATCCTGGCCAGCGCCCTGAGACCGTCGAGCGCGTTGGACTTGCCGCTGCCGTTGCGCCCGATCAGCAGCGTGAGCTCTTCCAGCGGCAGCGCCGCGCCCACAAAGCTCTTGAAGGCGGTGAGCCGCACCTCCTCGATATACGACGGCTCCATGACGCCTCAAGCCTCCCGGCCGCCGGCGCGGTCCCGGCTCATCGTGCGGCCCCTCCGTCAAGTAGCGAAGTGTGCTGCGCCGGTGCCACCGACGTCTCCGCCGGCCGTTCGGCCACCTTGGCGAGCTGGGTCCATGACGTGACGAGCGACTCGTAGTCCAGCGCCTCGGCCGGGCGGCGACTGGCCGACGCCTGCGCCAACCAGTACGCCAGGTTGCGGGCGTCGTCCGCCCAACGACGGCATTCACGCCGCAGCTCGCCGGCCGCCTGCTCGCCGCCACCGGTGGTCAACCGCTTCACCAGGTGCTGCGTGACCTCCCACACCGTCACGTGCCGGTCAGCCGCGGGCGACCAATCGGAGGGCATCGCGTCGCGGGGAACGAGCATCACCTTGCCCGCCCGTGCCCGAGCCACTCCCGCCCGCTCGAGGCTCTCCACCGATGTAACGACCGTCCTGCAGATCTTTTCGGCGTCGTCAGAAGACCCAGGACCGAAACCACGGTCGCGGACCACAGCATCGGCCAACGAGTCTCGGGGTCCAAGTCCCCGACGAACTCGTCGAGCACCTCGGACTGCACCTGGGTGATCAGCTCCAGCGCTGAATGCACCGACATCGCCTGGCCCGACGGCTCGATCACCCGTGCGAACCGAGAAAAGATCGCCATGCCCGGGCCGATCGTCGCCTCGCCCAGGTCGATCGTCGAAATGGCACCCTCCTGCAAGTTGCGAATCGTCTTAGGCAATTCGGCCCGCAGGGCGCCCATGAACCCCTGCCGGTCTGTCGGCCGGGCGGCCGCCACCTGGGGCCGACACACCATCACGACATACGACGCGAGGGCATTCGCCCCCTGCCCGATCTGCTTCGTCGAATTCGCTGCCCACAGTGGCCAGGTCCCGACAATCGTCAGGTTAGCGGCCAGGATTGGTGACAGCATGGCATCCCACGCGGTCGATGCCCCACCACCGTCTTCTGAATCCTCCTGTCGATGGGCGTAAACCACCAGCATGGGCACGTCCACGTCGGCGCCCTCCGCCAAGTTACGAAATGTCTCAGTGAACCCTGAACAAAATAGTCGGTTGCCCTGTCGAACTTCCCACCATGGCGATAGGGCGCCGCGATCAATTCGTCGGAGTTTTGCGTGCGACGGTCGCAAACAAATCCTTGTGCACAGGGCCGTGGACGGTCAGGAACAATGTGCAAAAGCCTCTCTTCAGTCCGCCGAGTTGGCTGCGCTCCGTCCGCGAGCAGACCCGGACGGTGCATGCACGACCTTCCCGAGATGGTCGGCCGCCTTGCGGTCCGACGACTCGCGTGATTTGGAGTAGTGCCGCGCCAGAACTTGGGGACCGTGGCCCTGTCGCTGGGCGACCATGCCGATATTGAACCCAGCGTCAAGGAGCTCACTGGAGGTGAACTTGCGCAGCCCGAGGATCGATCCGTCGAACACTTCCTTGCCCAAGCCGGCGGCCGCGGCCTGTTCGCGGCGCGTGGCGGCCGCAACCGCGAGAGAAACCCAACGCTCGCTCCGGTGCAGCTGCAGCGCAATCTCCCGATACGACATCCCGCCTCCGGGATCGGGACCGGTCTTGCCCGGCCGGCGGGGACGGGCGGGGGAGCGCCGCAGCCGCAGGGCCTCGTCTTCCAGTTCGACGGTGCCCGGCCTCTTGTCCTCGATGCCCAGGTGACCTTTGAGAACGGCCACCCGTTCGGTCACGTGGTCGGGGGACATCGACACGGCGCCGTCGGCGACGAGTGTGAACAAGAAGGGATCCGCGCACATGGCGATTCCCTCCGCCCGGGCACGTTCGTCTTGCTGCTCGCAGACCCGGGCGAGCATTGCCACGGTCTCGGGATCGACGTGGAAGGTCCGTACCCGGTGGGTCTTCGTGCCTTTCACCTTTTTGGACTCACTGATGGCGGTGTCGACGGTGACCTTGTAACGGGTCCAGTCGACCCGGGACCGCCGAATGCCTACAAGTTCGCCCCTGCGCATGCCGGTGACGGCAGCCAACATGAGCAGGGGTGCAACATCGGGCACGACCTCGACCGCAGTCGACAGCAAGAGCGTGAGCTGCCCGACCTCCGGTGGTGTCCGCTCTTTGGACACCTGGGTGCTGGTCGGCAGCTCGAACTCGGCCATGGGGTCGCGGAGGGTCATTCCCCGGCGCTTGGCCCAGCGAAAGAACGGCTGATAGAGGCTCTTGGCCTGGTTGAGCCGGGACCGGCTGAGGCCGGCTGCTCGCATGGCCCCGAAAAGGCGGTCCATCGTCGCCGAGTCAACACGGCTCAACCGCATGGAACCGATTGTTGGCGAGAACCACCGGCGATGCAGTCTGCGGTAGTCGTTCACTGTCTTCTCGGCGCGTCCCTTTTCAACGGTGAGATGCTCGGTGAGGAACTGGTCCAGCGCCTGGTCGACGGTCAGGTCGCGGGTGGTCCGGTCAGCGGGCAGCTGCGAGCGGCCGACCTCTTCGCGGAACGCTCGCAGCAAGGCGGCAGCCTCCGTCTCGGTATCGGCGGTCACCGTCCGGGTCAGGGTGCGCACTCGGCCGTCGTTCCAGCGGCCGGCGGTGACCCGAAGCTCCCAGGAGCCCGGTCGGACCGCCCGCAGCGACCCCGTGCCCTTGCGCCCTCGGGTCGATGACCGGCGGGCAGACACGGCGCTCATGTCCAACGAGAGGTGGGCCAACTCGACGCACGCAGGCTCGTCCGGGCAGCCATTTATGCGAGCCATTTCAGGCAACGCGCCATGCGCTAATTCCCACAAGGCGCGACGCACCGTCGTGAGCTTGCCGCCGATCCGGATTTGCCCGACGCCAGCGGCGTCCCGGGCACCATCCCAGAGCCGGTGTCCCCCAGACGGGGTCACCCTGCGATCGATCCGGGCCGACAGGTCCATGACAAAAAGTCTAGTGGGAAGTCTAGTGGAAGTCTAGTGGGGGAGGAGACTGCGAGTGTGCGAGCCACTAGACTTTTTCAAGCGACCTTACGAGGCGCTGACCTGCATCTTTGTGGTGCGCCCCGTGGGATTTGAACCCACAACCTGCGGATTAAGAGTCCGTTGCTCTGCCGTTGAGCTAGAGGCGCGTGCTTGGTGTAGGAGACGACGGTAACCGCCGCTCCAGGGTGACCGAGGGGACTTGAACCCCCGACCTCCAGGGCCACAACCTGGCGCTCTAACCAACTGAGCTACGGCCACCATGGGACGCACCAGCATGCCACGCGGGCCCGGTGTGCCGGCCAGCCAATACTCGTGGCTGCGCCCGCCCAGCCCGCCCAGCCCGTCCAGCCCGTCCGCCCGCACTGCCGGCCGCTGCCCCCCCGAGCAGCGGCCGGCAGGCGTCCCGTGCCAGCGCCTGAGATCGATGAGATCTAGAGGTGGCCTCGGCGGGCTTGGGCCCGCTCGATTGCCTCGAACAGGGCCTTGAAGTTGCCCGCCCCGAATCCCCTGGCCCCCTCGCGCTGGATGATCTCGAAGAAGATGGTGGGGCGGTCGGAGACGTTCTCGGTGAAGATCTGCAACAGGTAGCCGTCGGCGTCCCGGTCGATCAGGATGCCCAGATCCTGCAGGGAGGCCCAGGGGACGTCGATGTCGGCCATGCGCCGCCGGGCGTCCTCGTAGTACGTGTCGGGGACGGTCAGGAAGCGCACGCCTCGCTGTCGCATCGAGGTCACCGACGCCACGATGTCGTCGGTCAGCATCGCGATGTGCTGAACGCCGGGGCTGCCGTAGCACTCCAGGTACTCCTGGATTTGGCTCTTGCGGGGCCCGTCCGCAGGCTCGTTGAGAGGAAGGACGACCTTTGATCCGTCCCACACCACCGTGGACATGAGGGCCGAGTATTCGGTTGAGATCTGGTCGTCGCCGAAGTGGACCAGCTGGTCGAAGCCGAGCGTGTGGCGGTAGAAGTCGACCCAGCGTTCGAGTGACCCCTTGTGGACGTTGGCCACCACATGGTCGATGCGCCGCAGCGCGACCGCGGGGCCGATCGGCGTCGGCGGCAGCAGGTCGCCGCGGGCCAGGTCGCTGAAGCCGGGCAGGAACACCCCGCCATACCCCATCCGCTCCACGAATGTGTGCTGGCTGTCTCCGTACAGGGCGATGGTGGCTCGGGTGACCTTGCCGTACTCGTCCTCCTCGGTCCACGGCGAGCGCACCCCGGCGGCGCCCCGGGCCAGAGCGGCGTCGTAGGCGGCATGGGACGAGGACACCTCGATGGCCAGGTCGCGCACGCCGTCGCCGTGGGCCCGGACGTGATCGGCGATGGGCGAAGCCGGACTCAGTGCCGCGCTGACCAGGAACCGGATCCCACCTTGCTCGAGCATGTAGGACGCCCGGTCGGTGACGCCGGTCTCGGGGCCGGCGTAGGCGACGATGGTGAAGCCGAACGCCGACGCCAGCCAACCGGCGAAGGCCCGGGCGTTGCCGACCCAGAATTCAAGGTGGTCCCAGCCCCGGAAGTAACGAGCGGCCGCCCGGGCGGGGAGAAGCATCGTTGCTTCGTCCTCGCCCCGGTCTGACCGCGACGGGCGCACCACCCGCGAACTTGCCGAGGTCCCCATCGCCGGGGCCATCGGGATTGTTAAGCCGTTCGTTGCCATGTCGACCTCCCTCTGAGATGGTCGGTCCACAGACCATCCCAGAATGCTTGTACCCCGTCGAGCATGTCGGCGGCACCGGCGAGGAATTTTCCCGCCTCGAAACCGGGCAGCGATACCGCTTGGGCCAACTCGTCGTCGGTATGGGCGGCGTGCTGGTCCTCGACCTTGTCGTGCCAGGTCCAGAAGGCCAGGTCAAGGTCCGGGTGCCGGGCCGCCTTGACGGCGTTCAGGCCGGCGATCAGCTCCTTCCAGAAACCGGCCGCCGCCCAGTGCTCGACCGCGTAGGACGCCCCCTCGGCGATCGAGGGGTCATCGGAGCCATAAATGCGCAGCAGCTCGTCGCAGAAGTGCAGCGTGGAGGCGGTGCCATGGCGGCGCTTGCCGAGGTCGGCGAAGCCCAGCCCCAGGGGGCCGGCAAAGCGCAGCAGCCACTCGAAGTGGGCGGCGGCGAACTTGAAGCGGCTGCCGTCCACCGAGCCATCAGTGGCCACCAGGGCCGGGTCGACCTCGACGTCCGTGACGGGTCCCGTGGCGGGGCGGGCGGCAGCCTCCGTTGCCGGCCTGCCGGCGCCACTATCGTAACCTCGGGCGGGCTTGAAAATGACGCCCAGCTCGTTCATCAGGATTTCCTTGCCGGCCCGGTAGGTGTCGAGGTCGGCGGCGTTGATGACCTTGCGCAGCTGCGCGGCCACGAACTGGTGGCTGAAAACGCTGAACTGCACGGTCAGGTGGCGAACGTCGTCCTCGCTGGCGGCGCCGGTCGCGAACCAGCGGGTGTAGGTGTTGGCGGCGACCACCGGGTGGTGGGTGATGAGGTCGGCGGCGTCGGTCCGAAGGGCGTGAAGCGCCGCTACCTCGGTGTCATCGGTCAGCAGGGTCATCTGTCCACCTCTTCGGCTGATCAGTGAACATCTCGTACAGATCATTGAACGATTCGTTGACTCTGTTGTCAACACTCTGACAAACTGGTGGGCAGATTGTCCAGTACTTTGTCTCCGCCGAGCAGGAGGCTTGCGCACTATGCCCAGCACCACGCCCAACCCGGTCGACGAACTCGACGCCCGGCTGCTGGCGGCCCTGACGGCGACCCCGCGGGCGGGGGTGCTGGAGCTGGCCCGCCAACTAGGGGTGGCCCGGGGCACGGTGCAGGCCCGTCTCGATCGGCTGCAGCAACGGGGCATCGTCACTGGGTTCGGGCCGGATGTGGACGTCGAGGCGCTGGGCTACGAGGTGCTCGCATTCACCACCTTGGAGATCGCCCAGGGACGGCTCAACGACGTCGTCCTGCACCTGCGGGAGATCCCCGAGGTCCTCGAGGTCCACGGCACCTCCGGCCAGGGCGACCTGCACTGCCGGGTCGTGGCCCGAACGAACAGGGACCTTCAGAACATCGTCAACCGGATGCTTGAGGTGCGCGGGATCGACCGCAGCACCACCGTGATCGCGCTATCTGTTCAAATTTCTTACCGCGTGTTACCGCTGGTCACCGCCACCGCGGGCGATGTGGATTTGGGGCCATTGGGGCAAAATGGCCCGGGGTCGTGACATCCGTCACAAGGTGTGCGACAAAGGGACATCCGATCGGGCATAACCGTCGAGATATGTGTGTTTTTAGTTCTGAGCGAGGGGTATCTTCCCCTCAACCCTAAGGAGAGCGACGTCGGGCATGGTGAAGAAGCGGCCGGAAGGGGCCGAGGCCGACCTGGTTCGGCTCTATCTGGATGAGATCGGGAAGTATCCGCTGCTCACCAAGGATGATGAGGGACGGCTGGCCCGTGCCATCGAAGCCGGCCGGGTCGCCCAGACCGAGTTGGCTACCTCGACTGTGGGGGCGGTCCGGCGCCGCCAGTTGCAGCGAGAGGTGCGCCTCGGCGAGCAGGCCACCCGCGAGTTCATCAACTGCAACCTGCGCCTCGTGGTCTCCATCGCCAAGCGTTACCAGTCTTCGGACATGCCCCTGCTCGACCTGGTGCAGGAGGGCAACCTCGGTCTGATCCACGCGGTGGAGAAGTTCGACTGGCGCAAGGGCTTCAAGTTCTCGACCTACGCCACGTGGTGGATCCGCCAGTCGATCGGCCGGGGCATCGACAACTCGGCCCGAACCATCCGCTTGCCGGTCCACGCCGGCGACCAGGTGCGGCGGCTCTTGCGAGTGCGCAACCACATGGAGGGCGAGCTGGGCCGCCTGCCGACGCCGGCCGAGCTGTCCGAGGCGTTGCAGCTGCCTGAGGAGCAGATCGCCGAGTTGTTGGGCCACGCCACCGACCCGGTCAGCCTCGACACCCCGATCGGCACCGACGGCGACACGGAGCTGGGCGACATCGTGTCTGACGTGACTGCGGCCTCGACCTTCGAGATCGTGGCCGAAGCCATGCTGCCCCACGAGGTGGACAAGTTGCTCCGTCCCCTCGACGAGCGGGAAAAGGAGATCCTGCGGCTTCGATACGGGCTTGACCGGGGCGACCCCCGCACGCTCGAGGAGGTGGGGGATGTCCTCCACCTGACTCGGGAGCGGATACGGCAGATCGAGCGCCAGGCCCTTTCCAAGCTGCGGCATCCCTCGGTGGAGACCGGGGGTCGGGACCTGTTGGCGGCCAGCTGACTCTCTAACGTTTGGCGGTGCGGGCGGCGATTGCGTGCTGGCGGCTCGCCACCGCCGTTTGGGCCGCCATCTTGGCCTGTCGCTGCAACGGTCGCTGCATGCCGGTGACCACCGGCCGGTCTCCAGCTGGCAGCTTTGTGGCGGCCCGAATGATCGACCGATCGAGCTCCGCTGCCCAAAGGGAGTCGCTGACCTTGGACACCGTGCGTTCCAGCGTCGAGGTCACGGTTTTCAAACCCACGCCGATACCTGCGAGGAGCGTCGTGATGGTGCCGATGCCGCGTGTGACGCCCCGGCCCCAGATCAGAAAGGCGGCGATGAGGGCGCCCGTGACGAGGACGCCCAGGACCACCACGGGCCACCACTGGGCCGCGAACCGCAGGCCCAGGTTGAGGTACTCCCGGAGGAGCGCCTCGCCGGCATCCACGTAATCGCCAGTCGTGAGCAGGTCGACGCCAAGCCGCTGGCCGCTCAGCAGGGACAACCACACACCACACTGGCGGGTGAACGCCTGGCTGATGGTGGCGCCGTCGGCGTTCCAGTCGATCGGACGGCCGCGGATGGTGCCCGCGGCCAGCCAGTCCTCCCAGTTGTTGAGGGCGC
Organism: Acidimicrobiales bacterium; assembly: GCA_050744165.1. Taxonomy (GTDB): domain Bacteria; phylum Actinomycetota; class Acidimicrobiia; order Acidimicrobiales; family Palsa-688; genus JBOGGN01. The sequence continues at coordinate 10,208 of JBOGGN010000247.1, forward strand.
CGACCACGGACTTCGCGGCATGAGGCGGCAGCGCCGATCCCAGCCCATTTATGAGGTTGCGAAGGTGGTCGAACTGACCCGCCGCCAGCACCGCGGGCAGCTGGGTCGGGTCCTTGCCGACGCGGTCACGCAGGCTCGACAGCGAGGATCCGAGGTCGTAGGCGCCACTCAACAGCCCTGACACCGCCTCGAGCACCTCGAGCACCAAGGTGTGCAGTGCCGCCACGGTGCGGCATCCGGCGTCGCCCAGAAGTGTTGCCTCGCCCTCGATGACGTCGGCGCCGCTGGGCATCACCAGACCGGCTTCGGCCACCCGCCCGGCCAGGCGGAAAAGGGCGCTGTCGACGGCGAGCAGCTGGCTCTGGAACTGTTCCTCGGCGTTGAGGGTGGGCAGGCCCTGCAGCGGGTCGACGGCGGCGGGTGGGGGAGCCAACGCGGACGGCGGTTCGGGCGAGGGCGGTGGCGTGCGGGCGGCGACGGTGACGTAGAGCTGGTTCATCTGCTGGCCCAGGGAGAGCGCGGCTCCCGCCTGGGCGCCGGGGCCGTCGAGAAGCGGGGGGATGCCGTCATGGCGAATGCAGGCGGCGCTCCTGGGCAGGGGCGTTACCGCGGCCGCCGCCATGGTCGGCTCTCCAGCTGCAGAAGGCGCCCCGTCGGCCATGCTGAAGGGTAGTCACGTCGGTTGTCCGGCCGCTCGGGAGTAAAGTCTCCGCGCTTGCCCCTGTAGCTCAGATGGACAGAGCGGCTGCCTTCTAAGCAGCGGGTCGCAGGTTCGAGTCCTGCCGGGGGCGCCACAAAATCCCTGGTTAAAGGCTTGCAGCCCTCTTGGTCACACCGCTGAAGTACCCCTGCGTGCCACGAGCGTGCCATGACGACCTGGCACGGACCATCACGGGAGCGGCGCCATGGACAACAAGCACCGAGGGCGGCGAATCGTCGGGGGCCATCCGCAACCTCCCGTCGTGCCGCTACCAGGCCGGTTCCGGGTCGCCGACGGGACCATCCAACGCCGATGGTCGCAAGCACTTCCGACGAAGCACTGGAGCGTCTCGTCGAATCGCTGACACTTGACCAGCGCAAGGCAGATACCTATTCCGCAAGAAGAATGCGGCCTTGGCTGCCTTGCGCGCCATATTCGGCCAGGTGCAAAGCGGGTCCGGCGACTGTTGGTCGACGCCGGTCTCGGCCGCCCCGACATTCGGCCGCAAATTTGACGCTGTCCTACGGAGCGCCCACGGAGGCCGCCCAGCATGGTCCCGAATCCAGCTTCGCAGCCCGACGAACGCCTGCTCGCACACCTTCTCCAGGCCGCCGGCCAAACAAGGCCCCGCGCAGCTGGCCCAAGCGTGGCGGCAGGTGACCGCCCGCTGCGTGCCCTCGGCGACGTCCCAACCCCGTCGCGGGCCCCCCTCCACGACGAGCCTCGTCAGCGTCGACCGACGCCGGAGTGAGGTCCGGTGCTGGCGCACGCTGCGGGTGGGTCCGCTCCTGTTTCTGTCACGCGCCTGTGCCGTGATGAGGCTTGGAGTTCATGTGGGAGAGAAGTACAAGGTCGACTTATACAAAATCCATCTAGTATTGTCTGCTGACTATGGACAGGCTGGCGGAGCTGTTCGACGGGATGCGGAGTGGGCGAGTCTGGTGCGTCTCGTACGGAGTCGAGGACCGACCAGGATCGCCTCGAAATCCCACCCCGAGATTGTGACTTCGGCCGAGATCGCGACAAGCGGTTCACCGCTCCTCGAGTAGCGACGGCGAGTGGCGTCGGCGTTGTGCGGCAGGCTCTCGACAGTCAGCGGCCAGCCTCGGACGGCGAGGCTTGCGTCGGGGTCGGGTGCGTCACCGCTTCGAAGGTGACCCACAATCGGGTCGAGCTCGGTCACGACCGGCCGCTCACGACTGCGCCAAGCGTCTTGGCATCGGCTTCATCGGCCGATTCGGCTGCGTGCCCCGGACGGCGGCACCATACCAATGGCCCGGACCACCCGCATCCCGCCGGGTGACATGCAAGGCGGGGGTTGTTCGCTGGACACGACTTGTGATCATCCCCGATCCCGTCGCCGTTCGGTCCGTCGATGACGTCGACGACGCGGCGAGGAATGGTTCGACGGCGTCGCCGGCGACGATCAGTGCGCCGGGTTGGATACGCCCAGGCTCGGCGGCGTCGCTGAGGAACGCCCACACATTTCCGGTGTCATCGACCTGGTTGACGTCGGAAACGAGGGTGACGGACACGTTGTCGTGATCGTTCCCCTGTTCCTCCCGAGGTAGTGCAGGTTGTCGTGAACCGGCCCAAGGATCTCGATGAGGCGCAGGGTGTGTTTATCAGTGTATGAAGGCAGCACGGTCCCGTGTGGGGTGTTGTCCCGAACGTTACGCGATCAGCCTGATTCTGCTGACCTTGCATTACTTTGCCGCTCACCATGGTTACGGCTGGTGCAAAATACCGGCTGGTGTTTTCCGCCGAAAACGTCGCCGACGCCCGACGCCAGCAAACATTCATCCTGGCGATCAAAGCCTGAATTCGACTCCCGGGCCTATGGCCAGCTGATCGCGCTTTGGACTGTTCCAGTGTCGACGTCGAGCAGGGTGCTGCGGTCAACCTCGGCGTAGCGGTCGCCGGCGAGGCTGAAGATGCGCACCCGGCGGGTGGCAGG
>JBOGGN010000248.1:0-10048 GCA_050744165.1 Acidimicrobiales bacterium
CGGGATGACGACGCTGCCCCGAGCGACCGGGGCGCCCCGGACCGGTGGAGGCGGCGGGATGACGACGCTGCCCCGAGCGACCTGGGCGCCCGGGACCGGTGGAGGCTCCCGATGCTGCTGAAGCGCCTGACGCTGCGCAACTACCGGGTCTATGAGGACTTCTTGGACCTGGAGTTGCCGAGCGGGCTGGTGGGCATCTACGGGGTCAACGGGTCGGGCAAGAGCACCCTCCTCGAGGCCATCCTCTTCGCGCTGTGGGGTAAGGCCCGCACCCCGAAAGAGGAGATCCGCACCGCCGGCGTCGGCGGCGACTGCGTGGTCGAGCTGACCTTTGAGCACGAGGGCCACCTCTACGTGGTGCGCCGCTCGCTCAGCGGGGTCAACCTGGCGGCAAAAGCCGAGGTCCACTGCGACGGGCTGGCCATGGCCGAGGGAGTGCGCGACGCCGGCCGCTACCTGCACCAGGTGCTGGGCATGGATGACGCCGCCTTCCGGGCCTCGGTGTTCGCTGAGCAGAAGCAGCTGGCCGCCTTTTCCGACCGCTCCCCCGCTCAACGCCGCGACCTGGTGCTCCAGCTGCTCGGAATCACCCCCCTGGACGCGGCCCGGGAGGCGGCCCGCCGCGACGCCCGGGAAGCCCGCCAGAGCCATGAGAGGCTGCGGGGCATGCTGGCCGACCTGGAGCAGCTCCAGTTGCGGGCGGACGACGCCGCGGCGCTGGCCGAGGCGGCGCTGGTCGTCGCAGACACCGAGGAGCAGGCAGCGACGGCGGCGGAACGCAAGGCGACCGAGGCCCGAGAGGCCTTCGCTCGATACGACCGGCTGCGCCAAGAGTACGACGGCCTCGTCATCGAGGGCCGGGCAGCCAAGGAGCAGCTGGACTCCGACCTGCGAACCCGCGACCTGCTGTCGGCCGAGCGTGCGGACCTGGAGGCCGCTGCTCTGACCCTGGTGACCGTCCTCCCGCAGGCCGATGGGCTGGAGGTGGCCCAGCGACGGCTGGAGCTGGTGTCGGCGCTGGCCCGGGCTGAGGACGCAGCGGCCGCGGTCGTCGTGCCGCCACCGCCCCCGCTGCCCGACCACGCCGCGCTGTCCGCGGCCCGGGAGGCGATCGACGCCGCCCAGGCGGCAGCATCGGGCGCCGCCGGCCAGGTCGACGCCTTGAAAGCTGAGGTGTCCCGAGCCCGTGAGCAGGCGGCGCGCTCGGCGCAGCTATCCGGGTCGGCGGACTGTCCGTTGTGCGGCCAGGCCCTCGGCGACGCCTTTGAGCAGGTCCAGGCGCACCGTGCGGCCGAGGTGCACGACGCCGAGGCGCGCCTGAGCCGGGCATCTGTGACCCGCACCGAAACGGCGGCGGCGCTGGCGGCGGCGCGCGCAAGGTTCGACGACCACCAGCGCGACAGCGATCGGCTGGCTTCGGCCACTTTGGAGTGGGAACGGGCCGCGTCCCGCCTCGCTGCCGCCGAGGACGCCCTCCGCGTTGCCCAAGACGTCGTGAGCGATATCGACCTGGAAGCCCTGGCCCGTGAGCTCAGCGCGGCGATCCCCTGTCCTGCCCGCGAGCTGGTCAAGGCGCTGCGGGCGGACACCGACGGGCGGCGGTCGGCGGCGGCGACCGTGGCCCGGCTGAACGGGCGCCTGGAGCGCCGGCCGACGGTGGAGGCTCACCTGGAGCTTGCCCGGGAACGGGTGGCCGAGTCAGAGCACCGGGTGGCGGTGCTGCGAGACAAGGTGCGGCTGCTGGGCTTCGACCGGGCGGCCTTGGTAGCGGCGTCGGACCTGGCGACCTCGGCCGCCGACACGGCCCTGCACGCCGCTCGCCAGGCGCGCGAGGCGCGGGTGACGGCCACGAGGGCGGCTGCCCAAGCCGAATCGGAGGCTCGCCGCCTGGACGACGCGAGGGCCCAGCACGCCACCCTGGCGGCCCTGGCTGACGACAGTCGCCACCTGGGAAGGCTGGCGGAGCTGCTAAACGCCTTCCGCAACACCGTGGTGGCCACCGTCGGGCCACGGTTGGCGGTCCAGGCGGCGGAGCTGTTCGCCGAGCTGACCGACCACGAGTACGACTACCTGCAGGTCGACCCCGACACCTACGAGCTGCAGATCTGCGACGGCGGCATCACCTTCGGGCTCGACCGTTTCTCCGGTTCCGAGGTGGATCTGGCCAACTTGGCGCTGCGTGTGGCGATCAGCGAACACGTCCGGTTCCAGTCCGGGGGCACGGTGGGGCTTCTCGTCCTCGACGAGGTGTTCGGGCCGTTGGACCAGGATCGCAAGGCTCGGATGCTGCTGGCCCTGGAGCGGCTCCGGGGCCGGTTCCGCCAGGTGCTGGTCGTCACCCATGACACCGACATCAAAGAACAGCTCCCGAGCGCCATCGAGGTCCAGAAGCTGCCCGGACGGCGCGCCCGGGCTCGGCTGCTCGAGGCGTAAGCGGCCCGGGCGGCAGAGGCCCGCCCCACACGCCTGAAGACATAGCGACCTCTGGGCTTAGGGGCGGCTCTCGCCGGCAGCGGACAGCGTCAGCGGGGGCCGTCCTGGGCCCACGAGGTCCCGTCCCAGTACCTCGGCCGACCCGAACCACTCGGGTCGGGGTACCACCCGGCGGGCGGCATGGCGCTTGGGGGCGACGAGGAGGGCGTCGACGACGCCGGGGAAGCGTCCGCTCCCGTCGGGCTGGCGGCCTGCCCCCCAAAACCAGGGGACGATGGCGGGTACGACTGGCCCCCGTAGCCGCCCGCTCCGTAGCCGGCCCCGCCCGTTCCACCGGTACCGGCCCCGTAGCCGCTACCCGCTGGACCGCCCGGACCGCCCGGACCGGACCCGTAGCCAGCCGAGCCACCCGGACCGGCCCCGTAGCCGGACTCGGCCCCCGAACTCGGGGTGTAGCCGCCGCCGCTGTACGTGGGGCCGGTGTACGGCGTCCCGCCCGAAGAACCGGTCCCCCCCGCCTGACCGTACCCGCCGCCATAGCCGGAGCTGCCACCGTAGCCGGAGCCGTCGCCTGGGGTGCTCCACGATCCAGAACCGCCGGCATAGGGTCCCGGCGCCGACCCGTAGGGCGGCGAGGCGCCATAGCCCGGTCCGGGGCCACCACCCTTCTGGGCGGTCTCCAGCTTCGGCCGGATGGCGAGCAGATAAATCAGGTCGATGACCAGCCAGCAGATGAATAGGCCCACGATGGTCAGCACCAGCCACAGAATCTTGTTCTGGCCCGACGCCTGCCAGACCCAGTCGGGCCGGCGCACAACGTCGACGATGCACAAGATCGTGACCACCAAGCCGACCAATCCGAGGAGCAGGAAAAACGGGCTGGCAAAGACGGCAGCCGACATCATTTGGCCTCCGATGCAGGTCGTGGCGGCAACTCGATCGAGAGTCATGGTGCCACGGATCGACCCGCGGCGCGACAATGGCCATGACGGTGAGCCGGCCGGGTGGTCGCGGCCAGGCGGCGGATTCCGGCGACCTGGTCGAGGAAAGTCGGGACTCCGTAGGGCAGGGTGCTGGCTAACGGCCAGTCGAGGTGACTCGCAGGACAGTGCCACAGAAAACAGACCGCCGATTGGCGCCTTCCCGGTACCGCCGGGCAGGCGCCACAGGTGAGGGTGAAACGGTGCGGTAAGAGCGCACCAGCGCCCGGGGTGACTCGGGCGGCTCGGCAAACCCCACTCGGAGCAAGGTCAAAACGTGGGAGGGACGGCCCGTCCGATCTCCCCAGGTAGACCGCACAGATGGATGACCACCCCGCCCCCTCGGCGACGGGAGGGCGGACAGAATCCCGCTTACAGGCCGGCTCACCGTCACCAGCCCCTGTCGGTCGGGATACCGCCTCCGCCGAGGCGGTCGTCGTCGCAACCGGCCAGGTGATGACCGAGCCGGTTGAAGGCGTGAGGGGCGATCTCGACTCGTAGACCCCATCCCACCACGATCTCGGCGCCCCGCTCGACGCCCTCGCGGTCGGGGCTCGCGGGCGAAACGAACCGGACGCGATCACCAGGGCGCAGTCTGGGCGCCAGCAACAGCTCAGCGGTCATCGGTGACGCCCAGGATCCCGCAGACTACGAAACGGCGCCCCGCACGGCCGGCACCGCGACGCTCCTAGGCGCTCGGCCTCCTACCCAGGCAGCTGAACCCTGGTCAGGGTCGCAGCGCCAGGATTGCAGCCCACTGGGCCGGCGGCCATCCCCCTGGGCCGTCGGAATCGACGTTGTCGGCCGCGTTGGTCTCGACCAGTTCCCATTGGGTGGGACTGAGGATCTGGTGGAGTTCCTCGGCTGTGCAGAACAGGTAGTCCCACCACGGTGTCGCGATGCGATGGTGGCGGACGCGGAGGCGCAGCTGACCGGGAAGGCGCCCCAGACGTCGGTTCTGGTCGTGATAGTCGAGATGGGCTGGGTTGCTGGTGCGGTACGGGTCGGTGGTCTCTCCGATGATGCGAGCACCAGGCTGGGCCATGCCCGCCAGCGCGGCGAGGAACAGGGGGGCTTGTTCGGCGCCGGCCAACAGGCCGAGGTTGTTGCCCAGCAGCAAGAAGGTGTCGAACGGCTCGGGGGTGGTGGCGGCCAGCTCGAAGACGTTTCCTGTGAACATCGATTGGATGCCTCGGGATCGGCACACGGCAACCGCGCCCGGTGATGGGTCGAGCGCGACGACGGGGTGGCCGGCATCCTGAAGGTGTGCGGCGGCGCGCCCGGCGCCCGCGCCGATGTCGAGGACGCGACCGACCGTGTGGTCGCAGGCGAAGCGGGTGGTCGGGGACCAATCGCCGGGCTCGGCGAAATAGCGGGCCGCATCGGTTGCCATGAGGTTTCCGTCGGAGCGTTCGACCACCTCGTAGGCAACACCTGGCGCGCCGTGGGCGGCGTGGCATTCCTCCAAAACCTGGCCGAAGGCGTCACCGATCCTCAACTGCTCGGTGTGGATCCGGTCGTTGCCCATTCCGAGACGATGACCTTTCCCTACAACCCGGTCAAACGAATTTGACCGCTTCGACCACGAGTAGGAACCGGCGCCTTCCGGGGACCGCACCGGAGAAAGGGACCACTTTTCATTGGACGAGCCTCGCGCGGACCAGCGCCATCAGAATGTCGTCATACGGCGTGCCGTCGACGACCGCAGCGTTCGCCGCCCGCCCTATCTGCACAAACCCGCACCGCGTGTAGCAGCGGATGGCCCTTTCGTTGAACTCGAGGACGGCGAGGTCGATGCGCTGTAGACCCAGGGTGGCGAAGGCGTATTCGACCACCATGTTCGTGACCTCGGTCCCGAACCCCCGCCCGAGGCGGTCGGGGTCGTCGAACCTGACCGCGTAGCGAGCACCGTCACCGCCAAAGGAGTGGAGTCTCGCCGTGCCCAAGAACGCCCCGTCGGCCTCGACGACCCATTCGACCGAACCGGAGCCGCCGAGTCTCTCGAACCAAGCGGCCGCGGCCTCCGCCGACATCGGTCCCGACGACGGGCGGGCGGCACCGAACATTTTCGCGATCTCGGCATGTCGGCCGAGCCGCTGCCGTGCCGGCCGGTCGGCGGCGACCGCAGGCCGCAGAATGACGCACTCCCCCGTCAATCTCGGTCCGAATGGCACCGCCTAAGCATGCCGTCGTCGTCGGCCACCGGTCCGATCTGAGCACGGTGGGGTCAAACTGTCACGACCGGCGAAACCACCCTGACTTCTTGACGATGCTCATAGTCGCCCGACCACCGCCATCCCGGCCACCTCTTCCTCCCAGGCCCGGCCCACAGGGGTCGTCGGGGCTGATCATCGGGGACGATGACGCCAGGGCTGATCCGACATCTGGAGCCCGGTGCCGGTGCGCCGCCGCAGACTCGGTCTGGCTGGCAGACGACACCCTGCCCGTGATCATCGAGGTAGACGGGGCGACGGGCCAGATACGCCGCCGCTTGTCGTGGGATCCCGGTCCCAACCAGGATCTCGCCGCACGCCGGCGAGCGCGATGGTGGCCTCGGAGGACACGATATGGGGGTCCTCGCCGGCGATCGGGGGGTGCGGTGGCAATCAATGGGTGCCGAGTTGAGTGCCGCCGGGCAGGCACGCATCGTCGTGCCGATCGTGTTCCGCAACGAGTACCAGACAGCCCTTCGCGCCCTCAGTCGTGACGGTCGTTGCGACCTGTACGTGCGAAACCTGGCTTTCGCGTGGCGATGGACGGCAGAAATGCCGTGGCACGACCGCGCCTCGGTCGAGGGCTACCTCGTCGCGACGCATGCCCTCACCGACTCGACCGACGCCGAACGCTCGGGCGTCTTCCGCGAGCTCCGATGATCGGAGAGGAATGTCCGCAGGTCAAAGGCACTATTGGCCCAACCGGCTGCTCCGGGGAACCAGCCGTTTCCGAATTCCGCTTACAGGCGGGCTCACCGGCGGGCTCACCGTTTACCAACCTGGCCCAAGAAGCGCGACGATGAGGGGTCGGCCCTTGGCGGGGCGCCGGTTCGCGAAAATTTCGCGCCGGACCAGCACGATGTGCTGTACCTCGTCGATCCACCGCCCCTTCGGGTCCGAGGCACCCGCCGGGGGCCGGCCTGACCCCGGCCCCCGGCAATCACACCCCGGGGGCCCCTACGCCAGCATCTTGGCAACCCACGAGCGACATCGACATGCCGCGATGGTGCCGGGCGCCTCGAGGGGTGTCATGTGGCCCACCCCGACCAGTTTGGTAACCCCGGCGCAGTCGGGCAGCAGCGTCGCCAGCTGGTACGAGAGCGACCGGTGGCGTCATCCGGTCCGCGGAGCCGGCCCGGATGCGAACCGGGACGGTCCAGCTGGCGAGTTCGGCGGTGACGTCGACCGACGCCAACACCCGGCCCCAGCGGGCCCGCTGCAGCCGGCCGCAGCTGTGCACCATCTGTGCGTTCAACTCGACCAGTTGCCTCGGCGACGAACGAGCGAGGGCGGCGTAAGCGAAAACCGCCTCTGTCAAGGAATTCCTTGGCCCGAGGGGCACGTCGGTCACCAGGAGGATGCGACGCGCCAGACCCGAGACCGGGTTCCAGGGCACCGGCACCACCCGGGCAGCGGCCGCCAGCCCTCGGGGCGTCGCCCGGCGGGGCTTCGGCGTAGCGCTGGACGACCGAATCCGGGCGCGAACCGGACCGGGCGCCCTCTGCGGGGCGAGACCGGGCCAGCCAGCCGTGAGGGGCTTAGGCGTCGGCCGTCTCCGCCAGCCGTTCCATGAGCTCTCCCGCCAGCCGCAACAACTCGCACTCGGTCGGCGTGAGCTTGGCCGCCATGGCAGCCGCCAGCCAGCTGTCTCGCTGGCGGAAGACCTCAGCGAGCTCCTGGCTGCCGGTCTCGGTGATGACGAGCAAGGACCGGCGCCCGTCGGAGCTGTCCGGCTGGCGGCTTATCAGCCCCTCCGACTCCAGCAAGGTGAGGTTCCGGGTGAGCGATTGCGGCTGTATCCGATCGGCGGACGCCAGATCGCTCGGCGTCAGCGGCCCCCGGCGATGGAGGTGCGACAGTACGCTCAGCTGCCCGGGCGCCAGGCGGTGAACCGGGTGTTGCAAGTGCAGCCGACGGACCAGCCGCATGGCACCGCGGCTCAGTGAGCTGGCCGTCCCAAGCAACTCGTTGTCGCCCACTGATATTACGATAGCGCGTACTTTGACTGGACGGGTGACGCTGGAATACGGCCGATCTTCTGGCGTTACCCTCCGCAGGTAGTACGATCCTGCTTACGATCATCAGGACACGGAAGGAGCACCGGTGAGCATGGGGATGGGAGCCAACCCCTGGCGGATGATGCACTCCTTGCGCCGGGATCCTTCGGTCGTCAATGAGAAGCTGCCCAAGGGGACCGTCAAGCGGATCCTGCGCTTCGCGCGCCCCTTCCGCTGGTGGCTGGCCGCCTTCCTGGTGCTCATCGTCATCGATTCGCTGGCCACCGCCGCCGGGCCACTGGTCTACCGCCAGATCATCGACCGCGGCATCCTGCGCCACGACACCCGGGTCGTCGTGCTCCTGGCGGTACTGGCTGGCGGCTTGGCGGTAGCCGACTCTTTGTCCAACCTGGGCGAGCGTTGGATCTCGGCCGTGGTCGGCCAGGGCGTCACCTATGACATGCGGACCCGGGTCTTCGACCACATCAACCGCATGCCGCTGCCCTTTTTCACCCGCACCCAGACGGGTGCGCTGATCTCACGGCTCAACAATGACGTGACCGGCGCCCAGGACGCCTTCACCAATACGTTGTCGTCGGTCGTGGGCAACATGTTGAGCGTCGCCGTGATCCTGGTCGCAATGTTCGTCCTGTCCTGGCAAATCACGCTGCTGGCCCTCGCCGCGCTGCCGGTGTTCTTGGTGCCGGCCCGGTGGGTAGGCCGGAAGCTGGCGAAACTGACCCGTGAGGGTTACAACCTGTCCTCCGACATGAACTCGACCATGAGCGAGCGCTTCAACGTGTCCGGTGCCCTCCTGGTCAAGTTGTACGGCCGCCACGACGACGAGACCGCCATCTTCGCCAAGCGAGCGGCACGGGTACGCGACATCGGGATCACGCAGTCGTTGCTGACCGGGGTGTTCTTCGTGTCGTTGCTGATGACCGCCACCCTGGCCACCGCCTTGGTGTACGGCTGGGGCGGCGTCCTTGCTGCCAAGGGATCGCTGGCAGTGGGGACGGTCGTGGCCCTGGCCATGTACCTAGTGCGCCTGTACGCCCCGCTGACGCAGCTGTCCAACGTCCAGGTCGATGTGATGACCGCGCTGGTCTCCTTCGACCGGGTCTTCGAGGTCCTCGATCTGCAGCCCTTGATCGCCGAGCGCCCCGGCGCCATCCCCTTGGAGCGAGGCCCCGCCACCGTCGAGTTCGACCATGTCGACTTCAGCTACCCCACCCCCGAGGAGGTGTCGTTGGCGTCGTTGGAGTCGGTGGCGGTGCTGGAGCGACCGCCGCGCCAGCAGGTGCTGTACGACCTGTCGTTCACCGTCGCCCCAGGGACGCTGACCGCACTGGTGGGGCACTCCGGGGCCGGCAAGACGACGGTCAGCCACCTGGTGCCCCGGTTGTACGACGTGTCCGCGGGGACGGTACGCATAAACGGTGTCGATGTCCGAGACACCACACTTGAGTCAGTGCACGACGTGATAGCCGCGGTCACCCAGGACGCCCACCTGTTCCACGACACGATTCGGGCCAACCTGCGCTATGCCAAGCCTGACGCCACCGACGAGGAGCTTCGGGTGGCGCTCGAGGCGGCTCAGATCCTGCCCTTGGTCGATTCCCTCCCTGACGGGCTGAACACCACCGTCGGCGATCGGGGGTACCGGCTGTCGGGTGGGGAAAAACAACGGGTGGCGATCGCCCGCCTCCTCCTCAAGGCACCCGACGTGGTGGTACTGGACGAGGCGACCGCCCATCTCGACTCGGAATCGGAGGTCGCTGTGCAGCGGGCTCTGGCAACGGCGCTGGAGGGACGGACGTCGATCGTGATCGCCCACCGGCTGTCGACGGTGCGCAACGCCGACCAGATCTTGGTGCTCGACGCCGGCCACATCGTCGAGCGCGGGACCCACGACGAGCTACTGGCGGCCCACGGGCTATACGCCGAGCTGTACCAGACCCAGTTCCGGGAGCAGGGCGGCGCCGACGAGGTGGCCGACTCCCCTGCCGCTTGGGCCGGAGAAGGGTCGCTCAGCTCCATTTAGCGGTAATAACCGAGTCGCCTCCCGGCGATCGCCTTCGCCACCGCTCGGCGGCCGGGCACCGGCGCAGAGGTCGGTCGGCGCTCGCCGTCAAGTGGCCCTCGGGCGAACAGGTCGCTTTGGCGGCGAGCAGCAGTGCCGTTTCGTCTGCGTCTTGCAGCCGCCGCGCCTTGGAACGACACCTTTCTTGGCCGCGTTCAGTGTTCTTGGCCGCGTTCGCTGTTCTTGACCGCGATAGCTGTTCTTGTACCGGGAAACTGCTGTAGGGCTTCACCGAACGCGGCCAAGTTCACCGAACGCCGCCAAGTTCACCGAACGCCGCCAAGTTCACCGAACGCCGCCAAGTTCACCGAACGCCGCCAAGTTCACCGAACGCCGCCAAGT
>JBOGGN010000249.1:0-2364 GCA_050744165.1 Acidimicrobiales bacterium
AGCCATCTCGCCTGCTGGTGGGCGGTGGGTGAGCGCCGGGGCCAGCGGCACGGTCACGAACTCGGGGACCGCGGGCAGCGCCACCGCGGCCGCGACCAGGCCGGTGGCGACGCCGATGACCATGCCGAAGGCGAGGACGACGATCTGCTCGGCCGCCAGGGCACGCCGCAGCGTCCGGTGGCTCAGGCCAGTGGCGGTAAGGGCGGCGTACTCATAGCGGCGGCGTCGGGCCGACAGGTAGAGCCCGAGGATGGCCCCGCCAGCCGCCAGTGCGGCCGCCGCCGCCCCCTCTGCCAGGAACAGGACGCTCGCCAGTCCCGGGCCCTGGCGGTGGAGCCGGTCGAGGGCGCCGACGCGGTCGGCCGTCGAGTCGATGGCGACGCCTTCGGCTTCGAGGCGGGGCACGATCGTCGTCGTCGCACCCTTGGCGAGCCAGACCTGTTGGACCACGTTGTCGAGGTTGTTGTCGGCGGCCAACTCGGCGAAATGCTGGTCGACCACCACGCCGTTGGCGGGCGCCCCAGGGATCGCCGCCTCGGTGGCGACCACAGTGACGGCCAGGGCGGTGCCGTCAAGGCCAGGCACCGAAAACTGCCCCGAGTCGGCCAGCTTGGCGGCGACGATCGCCGGGAGTGACTCTGGGTGATCAGCCGAGCTCAACACCGCGTCGCTGTTGAGCGTCACGCCGAAGGTCCATTTCAAGGCGCTCCCCGCGAGTGAGATCACGCCCAGCGGGATTGGCTTGCCCAGGTTGTCGAACATTGCAGGCGGACCAGCTGCGGCGCGCCATCGGCTGAGCGCGCTGAAGGCGGCGTCGACGGGTCGCCACCCGCTGTTGTCATGGACAGCCATCGAGGCGAAGGTAATGGTGCCTGTGAGCGCATCTCCGAAGGAGAGACTCGGGGCGGGGACCAGGGCGAAGTCGACCACCCGGCAGGGGCAGGTGGCCAACTGTCCGGTGGCGGTGAACGGGCCCTCGTCGGGTATCACGCCGAGGTCGATCGGCGTGGTGCCCTCGCCGGTCGCGGTCACCACGTCCATGGTGAGGTCGTCGTCTGCCGGCTTGACACCCGAAGCGGTGGCCGACACCTGCACTTGGTCCCCAGTCAGGATCAACGACGGCGCCGCCGGCGGATCGAGGACGCCAGCCAGGCCGGTCTCAGCTCCGGCCGCACCCCCAGCCCCGCCCCCAGCCCGGGCCCCACTTCCCGCCCGCCCGGCCGCACCGGCGTCAAGCCCGGTCACGCTCAGCCAGCTGGCCGGGTCGACGGCGAGGGTCTCAACGTTGTTGCTGCCGTACTCCTCGACAGGCGACGCCATATGGCCGCTTGGATCCGCCTGGGTGACGAGGTCGCTCAGGTTGTGCCCTTGACTGGTGGTGACGGTGAGCACGGTCGGCGCTCCCACCTGGGCCGACGCCACGCGGCGGTAGTTGACCTCCCCGACTGACCACGCCGCCAGAGCGAAGGTTGCCAGCGCAAAGGATGTCGCCAGCATGATGGTGGTGCGGGCGCCGCCGGGGCGACGGCCAATGTGGCGCAGGGCCAGAAACCACGCCAGCCCGCCCCTTTTTCCCGCCCGCCGCCCGGAGCGGCTGGCGGATGCCGCGGCCCGGCAGGCGATAGGGAGGGCCCGGGAGGCAACCACGGCCACGGCCAAGCCGAGCAGGCCGGGCACGAGCAGGCTCAGGGCGGAGTGGCGGGTCGAGGACACCTCGCCGCTCAACTCCAGCTGGACGATGCCCGCCACGGCGCCGGTCATCAAGATGCCGTCGAGGACCCAGCCCCTGTCAGTGATCCGCCGGCCGGCGCGCCGCCACAGGTTGAGGACCGGCTGGCGCACGATGCGCCTGGCCGCCACGACAACGGCGACGAACCCGCCCGCCGTCGAGCCAGCCGCCGCCGCCCATCCGAGGCCGGACAAGGCGACCGGTGTGCCGGGCACCAGCAGCACCCGCGCCAGGGCCAAGGCTGCGCCCCAGCCGGCAAGCGCCCCCAGGGGAAAAGCGGCTATGAGGAGCGTGACCGGTTCGCTGACGGCCAAGGCGACGCTGCGAATGCGGCCGTAGCCGCGGAGTTTGGCCAGCGCCACGTCGGCTCCTCGTATCGTCACCGCTTCGGTGATCAGCACGAAGAGCAACAGCCAGGCGAGGGACAACACCTCGACGGTGATGAGAAAGATGGGCACCGCCAGCGACGTCCACGCCGCCGTGACCGACGCCATGGTGGCGGGGATGTCGCTTGTGGGGATGGCCTGCACCGCCTGGAGAGCGTTGCTGTTGACCAGGCTCGTCATCGCCTGTGACAGGGGCCCCACGTTCTTGGCTTGGATGTTGACCGGCGCCAGGAGGTCGTTGTAGGTGAG
>JBOGGN010000250.1:0-2439 GCA_050744165.1 Acidimicrobiales bacterium
CGGCCGACCGTCCGAGAGGGAGGCTTTTCCCAGCCGCTATCAACGTCGCCGTCCCGGCGCCAATCACAAGCGGGACAGCCCCCGTCGCCCACCCGGCGGGAGCCGCACGCAGAAACATCCGCCTACAACCACAGTTCCACCATGGCGTCGCTCCCTATCTGCCTACGCGGCTCCTACGAAGTTGTGGGCGGCCTGGGCACATCTGGAGGGGAGGCCAACGTCGTGCGGGCCCGATGCCTGCGACCCGACCAGTTCCCGGGCACTGAGCGGGTGATCAAGGTGTACCACGAGAACATCCACGTCGACATGCAGGCCCTCGAACGACTGCAAGGGGTCAACCGGGAGCACGTTGTCGGGCTGTTTTCCTTCGGCATCGATGATGGCCGGGTCTACGAGGTCCAGGAGTACCTCGCGGACGGCACCCTCCTGGACCTGGCGATCAGGGAGGGGCCGCTCTCGGGCGCCCGGTTGCGGTCGGTGATCAAGGAGATCGCCACCGCAGTCCACGCCGTCCACGCAGCCGGCGTGTTCCACAAGGACATCAAGCCGGCCAACATCTTCGTGCGTCCCGCCGACAGATTGGACTTAGTCCTCGGGGACTTCGGTCTGTCGTTGGCAGCCGACCTCTCGAAGCACTTCGTGACCAACAGCCGTACGCCTCATTACGCCGCGCCGGAAGTATTCCTCAACACCTTTTCCGAGAAGTCGGATTGGTGGTCGGTCGGCATGGTGATCGCCGAACTGGCGTTGGGAAGCCACCCTCTGGCGGGCTTGAACGAACTGGCCGTGGCCCAGGCGATCCACACTCGGGCCATTGACGTAACGGACATCGGCGACGCCCGCGTTCGCTCGTTGTGCCAGGGCCTCCTCATACCGGACCCGGATCGTCGATGGGGTCCGAAGGAGATGCTGGCTTGGCTCCATGGACAGGACCCACAGGTGCCTCCGTGGGCACCCGCGGCACACCCCTTCGATGGATTCGAGTTTGACGGCCAAGTCATCACAGAGCCGGCCCAACTTGCCCGGGCGCTCGGCGGCGCCTGGTCGGACGCGGCTCGCCTGGTGCGGGGCGGACCCAACCAAACCGGTAACCTCCGGTCCTTCCTGGCCCAATCTTCATCCCATCAACGGATCGCCGCCGTCCTCGACGACTGGGACATCCAGGGCGTTCCCGCCGACGTACGGGTCGCCCGTCTGTTGGTGGCGCTCGATCCCGACTTGCCGTTCATCCCCTTCCGGGACGTCGACGTCAGCGCCCAGGGCCTGCGGCAACTAGCCGGCGAAATCCTTTCTGAGGGCAGCGACAGCCCCCACGCCGCCGCCCTCTCGGACCTCCAACAGCATCACATCCTCGCCATCTACGGCGGTTTGCACAGCCACGAAGCGTTGGCGGCGATCGATCGGCGGTGGGGCCAATTCGAGACCCAAGCCCTTCACGCCCTGAACATCGCCAACAAGGACGCCGCCAACGACGAAATCCGCCTGGCGCTCAAGGCCCGGTCCCTGGCTTGCGCCGTTGATCCCGACACGACGAAGGCCCTGTCCTGGCGGGCCCGCTGGATCGCTCTGCGCTTCGGCGGCCGAGTGGAGTGGGTCCGGCCCATTCGGCGCCAGCTGGGCAAACCCGGCTACGCCATGGCGGTCGTTGCACTCGAAGACGTCTTGCGGATGGAACCCAGGCCGCGCGCTGCGGTGAGCGCCTCCGACGAGCCCGCGGTTCCTAGTCCCGGGTGGTTGCCGCCCCGTCTGCAGGCCGCGGTGCTGGCGGCGCTGATGTGCCTGGCCGCCGTTTTCTCCTCGGCGGCGTTGGTGGCCATAGGCAAGACGGGCGACCTGCACGCCGTCGGAAAGGCCGTCGGCCAGCAGGCCGCCCAGGTGGATGCCCAATGGCTGCCATATCTCCTGCTGGCCGGGACGATCGGCATCCTGCTGGCTGGTTTCTGGCGCTACGCGGGCTATGTGATCGGAGCGTTGCTCGGTGTCGCCCTGCTGGCAGGAGGCGGCGCCTTCCACCATGTCCACTTACCCCTTCAGCAGTACCTCGTGATGCCCCACGTCATCGCGCAGCGGATGCTGGACATCGGTGGCGCAACCAAGGGCGGGGTCGCACTGGCATCGGTCGCAGCGGCGGCGCTGGCGATCGTCTTGGCCTTGTGTGCCATCGGAATCTTGGGCCGAGCGGTGCGGCCGGCGACCCGAGCGGCTGTCGAACGCAGGGTGAGCCACCAGCAAACGGCAGTGGCCATCCTGGCCGTCATCAGCCTCGGCACCCTCGGAATCCATACCGCCACCGCGTACCACCGGGCCGAAGCCGCCGGCGGTGGGAACGGCAGCGGCCTGGTGACCCCTGCGTCGTCTGTCCCAGTCAATGCGTGGGTCGCAGAGCTCGCGTCGACTCCCGTCTCGGCCGGCACCGCTCAGATCGACTCTCTTCTGGAG
>JBOGGN010000251.1:0-9899 GCA_050744165.1 Acidimicrobiales bacterium
GGTTCTACCTGTCGCTGGAGGACGAGCTCATGCGCCTCTTCGCCACCGGCGCCATGAGCTGGGTGATGGGCAAGGCCATGCCCGACGACGTCCCCATCGAGGCCAAGATGGTCACCAAGGCCATCGAGCGGGCCCAGAACACCGTCGAGGCCCGCAACGGCGAGATCCGCAAGGACGTCCTCAAGTACGACGAGGTCATGAACTCCCAGCGCAAGGTGATCTACAAGCGCCGCCGCCAGATCCTCGATGGCGAGGACCTGCGGGAGCGGACCATCGAGGTCATCTCCAGCGCCTTGGAGTCGAGCGTCCGGGCCAACTGCCCGAGCGACTACAGCGAGGACTGGGACCTCGAGGCGTTGCTACGCGAGGTCAAGGTGTACTACCCGACCCAGTTCAGCACCGAGGAGCTGGGCGAGGCGACCCACGCGGACGCCATCTTCGAGTCGCTGGTCACCGAGGTGGTGGGGTACTACGAGACGCGGGAGCAGTCGATGCCCGCGGGCGAGGGCTCGACTCCGGAGGACACCATGCGCGCCCTCGAGCGTGAGGTGATGCTGCAGATCATCGACCAGAAGTGGCGGGAGCACCTCTCGGAGATGGACTACCTGCGGGAGGGCATCAACCTGCGGGCGATGGGCCAGCAGGACCCGCTGGTCGAGTGGCAGCGCGAGGGCTACGAGATGTTCGGCCAGCTCATGTCGGCCATCGACGACGACTATGTGAAGATCGTCATGCACGCCCAGGTCCAGGTGCTCGAGCAGGCGCCGCCCGACGACGACGCCGAGCTGGCCCGGGCCAAGTACCAGGCGGCCGACGACCCCGTGCAGGGCGACTCCGGTATCAAGCGGGCCATGCTGGCCGGCCCCGCGCCCGGCGAAGAGGTGACCTTGGCCCCCGAGCCGTCGGCCGCCCCTGCCAACGGGGCGTCCAAGGTGGCCCCGGCCAAGGCGGCGGGGAAGAGCCAAGGCCAGCAGCAGGCGGCGGCTGCGGCCGCCGAGGTGAACGCGCCCGTCGTGAAGGACTCCATGTTCGACAAGGCGGGTCGCAACGACGCCTGCCCGTGCGGGAGCGGGAAGAAGTTCAAGTTCTGCCACGGTCGGTAGGTCTTCATGGGCGTACGTGACTTCGACGCCGATCTGCGCGCTCTCAGGCGGCGCCTGACCGAAGCCGCCGGTTACCTCGACCTGGAGGGCAGCAAAGCCCTGCTGTCTGAGCTGGAGACCGAGGTGGCCCGCCCCGACCTATGGGAGGACCAGGACAAGGCGCAGCGGGTGACCCGGGAGTACGGCCAGGTCCGCGCCGACGTGGATCTGATGGCGGGCCTCGACGCCCGGCTCTCCGACGCCGAGACCCTGTACCAGCTGGCGGTGGAGGAGGACGACGCCTCCGAGGAGGCGGAGCTGTCGGCCTCGGTGGAGGCCCTCGGCCGCGAGCTCGACGGCCTCGAGTTGCGCTCGCTGTTCAGCGGCGAGCACGACGCCCGGGACGCGGTGTGCGAGATCCATGCCGGCGAAGGCGGCACCGACGCCCAGGACTGGTCCGAGATGCTGTTGCGGATGTACCAGCGCTGGGCCGAGCGCCGCGGCGTCGAGCTCGAGTTGGAGGAGATCACACCGGGGCAGGAGGCGGGCATCCTGTCGGCCACCTTCATCCTGCGAGGCCGCTACACCTACGGGCTGCTCTCGGCCGAGCGGGGCGTGCACCGGCTGTACCGGATCTCGCCGTTCGACAGCCAGGCCCGGCGCCAGACGAGCTACGCCGCCCTCGATGTGACGCCGTTTCTCGAAGATGCCAGCGACGGGGTCGAGGTGGATGAAAAGGACCTCCGCGTCGACACCTACCGCTCCTCGGGGGCAGGTGGCCAGCATGTGAACGTGACCGACTCCGCGGTGCGCCTCACCCACCTGCCCACGGGGATCGTGGTGGCGGTGCAAAACGAGCGCAGCCAGCACCAGAACAAGGCGAAGGCGCTGCAGATCCTGGCGGCCAAGCTGGCCGAGCGCCAGCGGGAGGAGCGCCGGGCCGAACTGGCCGCCCTGAGCGGCCCCCAGAGCCAGGTCAGCCGGGCCGGGGCGTTCATCCGGGCGTACGTGCTCGCCCCCTACCAGAAGGTAAAGGACGAGCGGACCGGTCACGAGACGGGCAACGTGGAGGCGGTTCTCGACGGGGACCTTGACCAGTTCATGGAGGCGTGGCTGCGGTGGCGGCGCACCACCCAGGGCGCCCCCGCGTAGGCCCCCATCTGACCTCCGTGAGGCGTGGGCGGGTGGGTCGGGGACTTTTCCCGCCCCGCCTGTCACCAATTGCGACGGTTGCCTGGACTAAACTGCGGCTTTGTTGCGCTTGGGCGGGCGCGCGTTCGGTCCTGTCCGAGGTGCTCCTGACTCCATGATCCGTTTCGACAACGTCACCAAGTCCTACAAGGGATCCACCGTGGCGCTGCGCGAGGCCTCGGTGGACGTCCAAAAGGGCGAGTTCGTCTTCCTGGTCGGCCCGTCGGGGTCGGGGAAATCCACGTTCCTGCGGCTCATCACCAAGGAGGAGGAGCCCGAGGAGGGCCAGATCTGGGTCGCCGGCAAGGACATCGCCAACCTGACCCAGTGGAAGATTCCCTACCTACGCCGTAACATCGGCTGCGTCTTCCAGGACTTCCGGCTGCTGCCGACCAAGTCGGTGCACGAGAACGTGGCCTTTGCCCTCGAGGTCATCGGCCGGCCTCGCCACGTCATCCGTTCCCAGGTGCCCCAGATCCTCGACCTGGTGGGCCTCGGCAAGAAGACCGGCAACCTGCCCCACGAGCTCTCCGGCGGCGAGCAGCAGCGGGTGGCCATCGCCCGGGCGTTCGTCAACCGGCCCCTCATCCTCCTGGCCGATGAGCCCACTGGCAACCTCGACCCGAGCACCAGCGCGGGCATCATGCGGCTCCTTGACCGGATCAACAGGACCGGGACGACGGTGCTCATGGCCACCCACGATCAGAGCATCGTGGACTCCATGCGCCGGCGGGTCATCGAGCTCGACCGCGGCAGCGTGGTTCGCGACCAGGCCCGGGGCGTCTACGGGGTGGGGACCGGATAGATGGCCATTTCCGGCAGCTACGTCATCCGGGAGACGTCGGTCAACCTGAAGCGCAACGCCCTGATGACGCTGGCCGCGGTTATCACCATGGCGGTGTCGCTGACGCTGGTGGCCGCCGCCCTCCTGATGCAGCAGGCCATCGCCAAGGCCTCGGTGCAATGGCGCGGCGGGGTCGAGCTGTCGATCTTCCTCCAGCCCGGCGTCACCTCCAACCAGCAGGAGGCGCTGGGCAAGGAGCTCGACGGCAATCCCGAGGTCAAGCACGTCCGCTTCGTGGACAAGCCGGCCGCCTACACCGAGTTCAAGACCATGTTCGCCAACACCCCGGACCTGGTCAACAGCCTGAGCGTCAACGACATGCCGCCGTCGTTCCGGGTCGTGCCCTCCAACCCGGCCGACGTCAACGCCATCGGCCAGCAGTTCCAGAGCCAGCCCGGCGTGCGCGACGTGGTCTACGCCAAGGCGGTCATCAGCAGCATCCTGCAGCAGTTCAACACCCGGCGCCGGGTGGCGCTGGTGCTGGCGGTGGCCGCCTTCATCGGGGCTTTTGCGCTGATCGTCAATACCATCCAGTTGGCCATCTTCGCCCGGCGGAGGGAGATCGCGGTCATGAAGCTGGTGGGCGCCACCAACTGGTTCATCCAGTTTCCCTTCATGCTGGAAGGCGTGATTCAGGGCATTCTCGGCGCACTGGTGGCCTTCGGCATCAGCCTGTTGTTCAAGAACACCATCGCCTCGCTGGCCTCCAGCGGGACCCTGGTCGGCGGCCCGTCGCTGTATGTGACCAGCGGGGACGCCACGGTGGTGGGGATCAAGATCCTGCTGGTGGGTGCCTTCATCGGTATCGCCGGTTCGTTCTTCTCGGTCCGCCGCTTCCTGCGGGTCTGACCGGCTGGCGGGCTGGCGTGGCGGGCTGGATCGAGGACTACGCCCTTATCGGCGACAACCACACCGCCGCTCTGGTGGGGCGCGACGGGTCCATCGACTGGATGTGCTTGCCCCGCTTCGACTCGGGAGCCTGTTTCGCCGCCCTGCTCGGCGACCGGGACAACGGCCGCTGGCTGCTGCGGCCGGCGGCGTCGGTGCCGGTGGAGACCCAGACGCGGCGCTACCGAGAAGACACACTGGTGCTGGAGACGGAGTACACGACCTCGGGCGGGAGCGTCCGGGTCACCGACTTCATGCCGCCGCGCGACCAGCGGCCCGATGTCCACCGCATCGTCGAGGGCATCACCGGCACCGTCGACATGGAAATGGAGCTGGTCATCCGCTTCGACTACGGGGCCCAGGTCCCCTGGGTGCACCAGGTGTCGACCCCGTCGGGTCCCGCGGTCCGGGCCGTCGCCGGTCCCGACGCCATCGTGCTGCGCACACCCGTGGCCACCGAGGGCCAGGACCTGCGGACCCACGCGGCATTCACGGTGTCGGAGGGGGAGCGAATCCCCTTCAGCCTCACCTGGTTCCCGTCGCACCTGCCGGTGCCCGACGCCGTCGATCCCGTAACCGTCCTCGCCGACACCGTCGAGTTCTGGAAGGGTTGGACCGGCGAGTTGGGCGACGTCCACGGCCCGTGGAAAGACCAGGCCCGGCGTTCCTTGATCACCCTGAAGGCGCTGGCGTACCAGCCCACCGGCGGGATCGTGGCGGCCGCCACCACTTCGCTGCCCGAGGCCATCGGTGGCGTCCGCAACTGGGACTACCGCTTCTGCTGGGTGCGCGACGCCTCCCTTACCCTGTCGGCACTCTTGGAGTCCGGGGCCGTCGCCGAAGCGGCCGCGTGGCGGCGCTGGCTCTTGCGGGCGGCGGCCGGCTCGCCCGATCAGCTGCAGATCATGTACGGCCCGGCGGGGGAGCGGCGCCTCACCGAGTGGGAGCTGGCCTGGCTGTGCGGCTACGAGGAATCCCAGCCGGTGCGGGTAGGCAACGCCGCCTCGGAGCAGTTCCAGCTGGACGTGTACGGCGAGCTGATGAACGCCTTGGAGCAGGCCCGTGGCCACATCGACGAGGACCGCTTCTCGTGGGCCCTCCAACGGTCGTTGATGGACTCATTGGAGACGCGCTGGCACGAGCCCGACAACGGCATTTGGGAGGTCCGGGGTCCCAAGCGCCACTTCGTGCACTCCAAGGTGATGGCCTGGGTGGCCTTCGACTGCGCGATCGCGGCGGTCGAGAAGCACGGCCTCAAGGGGCCTGTGGACCGCTGGCGGGAAATCCGACAGGCCATCCACGACGACGTCTGCCAGCACGGCTTCGACGAGGACAAGGGCTCCTTCGTGCAGTACTACGGCGCCTCCGACCTCGACGCCAGCCTGCTGATGATCGCCATGGTGGGGTTTCTGCCCCCTGACGACGATCGGGTGGCGGGCACGGTGAATGCCATCCAGCGCGAGCTCCTTCGGGATGGGCTGGTCATGCGCTACCTCACCCACGGTGAGGTGGACGGGCTGCCCGGCAAGGAGGGCACGTTCCTGCCTTGCTCGT
This sequence comes from Acidimicrobiales bacterium, assembly GCA_050744165.1. Lineage (GTDB taxonomy): Bacteria > Actinomycetota > Acidimicrobiia > Acidimicrobiales > Palsa-688 > JBOGGN01. Next base: position 5,560 of record JBOGGN010000251.1, read on the forward strand.
TCTGGCTGGTCGACAACCTGGCCATGCTCGGCCGGGTGTCCGAGGCCCAGGCCTTGTTTCAGCGGCTGCTGAGCCTCGCCAACGACCTCGGGCTGTTGTCCGAGGAGTACGACACGGACAAGTGCCGGTTGGTGGGCAACTTCCCCAAGGCGTTCAGCCACGTGGGGCTCGTCAACAGCGCCCTCGGCTTGGCCAAGGCGCTGGGCCAGGCGGGCTGACCGCCTCCGTCGGGCGACGGACCGCGGCCACCGCGACCGGCGGCGTGCCGGGCGACCGCCAGACGGGCTGACCGCCTCCACTGAGCCGGGTCGCTCGCGGGCGCTGACTCGGCCGCTCGCTCCACTGAGCCGGGTCGGATTTTTGGGGTGGGTCGGATAACCCGCGTGCGGACACGGGTTATTCAGCGCACCCCCCCGGCGCGCTACTTCCAGACGCGGACCCAGTCGACCTGAGTGGTCGCCGGCAGGGGAGTGGTCCCGGGGACGAAGGCGTTGGTGCCGATGCCCAAAGCCTGGGTGAGGGCGATGAAGAACGGCTGGTTGAACGGCTCGGGGGCCACCAGGGGGGCGGCGGGATTCCACTGGTCGACGAGGCAAGTCTTGGCGTTGACGGTCACCGTGAGCGACGTCGAGGTCCACTGCAGCCCGTAGGTGTTGAACTGGCCGGGGCTGATGGTGCAGTTGTAGGCGGTGACGTTGGGGTCGGGCTTGGCGGGCACGTAGTGGATGTAGGGGACGTCGAGCGTCGAGTACTGGCTGTAAAACTCGGAGAAGTCGATCTCCCCCGACGCCGGCCAGGCGCCGAACTTGGTGTCGTTGGCCGGCCACAGCCACAGCGTCTCCTGAAGGCCCTTCACCGTGGTCGCGGGCAGCTTGGCCCGGACCTGGTAGAGACCGTAGGTCTGGGTGAACAGCTGGTAGGAGGAGACCATCCCGCCGCTATAGGGCGAGGTATAGCCCCCACCGCAGTTGACCGGCTTGGCCTCCTTGCGGACGGTGAGGTTCAAGTCGCCACCCGACACCGAGACATTGTTGGGGCTCTTGACGTAGCACACGATGCCGGGCGCCTGGCCGGTCGTGTAGCCGCTGGTCGCCGTCTGCTGGACGACCCAGTTGGCGGTGTTCAACGCCGTGCCGGTGAACTCATCGTCGAAGGAGCACTGCCACGTGCCGCCGCCCGGCTTGGGCAGGACGGTGCCGCCACAGTTGCCGCCCGGCACCGTCGCCGACACCGTGGCGTTGGCCGCCCGGGCCGCAGAGATCGACGGTACGCACACCGCGACCAGGCCGATTCCGGCCATGGCGCCCAACCACACGGAGCGTCGCATTTTTCCATTATCGGCAAGGTCGGCCGCAAGCTGTATTGAGCGCCTTTTTTCGACCGCTAGGTTGACCGGGCCATGCGGAGAACGCGGAAAACACTGGCGATGCTGGGCCTGCTGGGGTTGCTGGCGGCCGCCGGCTGCGGATCGTCGACGAAATCGTCGACATCGTCAGCGTCAGCGTCATCGACACCCACATCGACGACGGCGTCGGCATCGGGATCCCAGAGCACCGCGTCGGGGGCCAACCCGTTCACCATCGGGCCGGTTCCCGCGGTCACCGGTGGCACCGATCTGACCAAGGAGCCCAAGGTGGCGGCCGGTACCGGTACCGTCCCGACCACCTTGACGGGCCAGGACCTGGTGACGGGCACCGGCGCCATGCCGAGCGCCTCGTCCACCGTCAAGGTCCAGTACGTGGGGGTCCTGTACGCAACCGGTATGGTCTTCGACGCCTCCTGGACCGACCAGGGGCCGGCAAGCTTCCCGCTCAGCGGCGTGGTTCCCGGGTTCAGAGACGCCATCCTCGGTATGAAGGTCGGCGGTCGTCGCGAGGTGGTCATCCCTCCGGACCTCGGGTATGGCGCCGCCGGGTCACCGCCGGTGATCCCGCCCAACGCCACCTTGGTGTTCGTGATCGACCTGCTGAGCGTCTCGTAGTCGCGGCCCGAGCCGGCGGTCAGCTCCCGATGCCGATCCAGGGCAGGACGGTCTGGATGACGACGATGGCCGACATGGCGCTGACGGAGACGACGGCCGCGGTGGCGACGACACGGAAGACCCGCCCGTTGACGGCGTCGCCGAGCACGCTGCGGCGGTTGGCCAGGATCAGGATGAACACCAGGATCACCGGAGTGATGATCCCGTTGAGCACCTGGGTGTTGATCAGCAGGCTGATCAGGTTGCCGCCGAGCAGGGCGACGCCGGCCCCGATCACCACCTGGCCGGTGAACAGGGAAAGAAACAACGGTGCCTGGGCAAACCGCCTCGACACCGACCGTTCCACCCCGATGGCCTCGGACACGGCGTAGGCCGTCGAGAGGGGGACGACGGCCGCGGCCAGGGCCGAGGCGCCGAAGAGACCGAAGGCGAAGAGCTGCTCGGCGAAGCGCCCGGCCACCGGGCGCAGGGCGTCGGCCGCCTGCTTGGCCGAGGTCAGCGGCCCCTTGCCGCCGATGGCGGCCCCGGTGGCGATGATGATGAACACCGAGATGAGGTCCCCGAAGATGGCGCCGCCGATCGAGTCCAGCTTCTCGTAGCCCCACTCCTCGGGGCCGATGCCCTTGTCGGCCACGGCGGCGGCCACGTACAGCTGCATGTACGGCGTGATCGTGGTCCCGATCAGGGCCACCCCGAGCAGGATGAAGTCCCTGCTGGCCAGCAGGTGGGGCAGGGCGGTCGAGCTGAGTGCGTTGCCCCAGTCGGGGTGGCCGAGGAATGCGGCCAGCGGGTAGGCGAAGAACACTAGCGACAGCACCAGAAAGATGCGCTCCGCGTAGCGGTAGGAGCCGAACAGGACCAGCGCCCAGATGGCGATGGCTGCGATGGGGATGGACAGGTAGCGACTGACGCCGAGCAGTTCCAGGGCGGCGCCGATGCCCGCGAACTCCGAGACCACCAGGCCGACGTTGGCCACCACCAGGCACAGGAGGGCGAACGCCGAGGTGCGCAGCGTGAACTCCTCGCGGATCAGCGCCGCCAGCCCCTTGCCGGTGAAGGCGCCGAGGCGGGCGGCCATCTCCTGGACGACCACCAGGCCGACGGTGACCAGGACCATGAAGAACAGCGTCCGGTAGCGGTACTGGGCCCCGGCGGAGGCGTAGGTGACGATGCCGCCGGCGTCGTTGCCGGCGTTGGCGGCGATAATGCCGGGGCCCGCCCAGGCCAGATAGGTGAGGAACCGGCGGCCTCGGGACATGGGCGGGCGCAGGGTGGCGGGACCCGCCCGGTCGCCCGATGCAGTCGGCGTCCCGGCCTCACCTCCGGCCTCACCTCCGGCCTCGCCTCCGGCCGGGTGTTCGGGGTCGGTCGCCCCCTGCGGACCGGTGGCGGCAGTCACGACAACAGCCGCGGGAAGTGGAAGCGGCCCCGCTCGGGCAGGAGGGCGTCGATGACGTCGTCGGCCAGGATGCGCCCGACGGGACGCCACTCCTCGTCGACCACCACGACCGAGGAGCGACGGGATTCGGTCAGCTGGGAGGCCACCTCCCGCAACTCGGCGTCGAGAGGGACGGTGACCGGCTCCGCCTCTTCCAGCAGGTCGGCCATCAGCTGGTGATCGAGGGCGATGGCCAGGTCGTACAGGCTGATGTCGTCCACGTAGCGCTCGGACTCGTCGACAACCGCCACCGCGTCGATGTCGCCCTGGTGCTCGCTCTCCTGGCGGAGGCAGTCCCGGACCTGGGCCACGGTCTGGTCGAGGGTCGCAGTGACCAAGTTGGTGGTCATGAACCCACCGGCGGTGTCCTCTCGATACTCGAGAAGCTCCTGGAGCTCCTCGCGCTGCTCGTCGTCCATGTGGTCGAGGAGCTCTTCCCGGTCGCTCTCGTCCATCTCCCGAAGGGCGTCGACCGCCTCGTCGGGCTCCATGTTGGCGACCAGCTCGGCGGCTTGTTGCGGCGGGGTTTCCCGCAGCAGTGCGCTCAACTCCTCGGGGTCCATCTCCTCGAGGGCGTCGGCCGCGGCCTCCGGCTCGAGGCTGGCGAGCAGCTCCTGGCGGCCCTCGCGGCCCAGGTCCTCCAGCAGGTCCGCCAGCTCGCCAGGGCGCAGCCGCTGCAGCCCCTGGTTGGACTCGCGGAGCGCGACCTGGCGCACCTGCCCCGAGAAGGGCTGGATGTTCGACCAGTCGATGACCCGCTCAGGTGTCGGCCGGCCCCGCCAGCGCTTGGGCCCGAGGCGGCGCAGCAGGGTCTGCATGCTGACGTCGGCGCCTACCAGGCGGAGCACGCTAGCTGGACCCGGCGGGCCTGGACTGGTGGGCGCCGCGGTGGCCGGCCCCGGCATCCAGGCCAAGTACAGG
>JBOGGN010000252.1:0-2033 GCA_050744165.1 Acidimicrobiales bacterium
ACCTGGTCGTCTGCGTGAGCATCGCCCAATCGTCGACCTACGTGTTGCTGTTGGAAGTCGGCTACGTCGCCGGCGGCAGCGCCCCCATCTTCTTCGACGTGGGCAACGGCACCAAGGTCGTCGACCCCGTCGTCCAGGCGCTGGTCCTCACCGACCTCGTCATCGGTCTCGGCGTCGCCGCCCTGCTCTTGGCGTTGGCGGTCCAGGTGCACAAGCACACCGGGACGCTCGATCCGGCCAAGGTGCGGCCGATGTCGGGCTGAGCACAAAGGACACCGACTGATGGACGCGTTGCCGGCCATCGCGGCCTTCGTCCCGCTCACTGCCGGGGCCGCCCTCGGGGGCTTCGGCGGCCGCGTCCGGCGGATCATCGTCGACGTGTTCACGCTGGCCGCGGCGGCCGCCACCGTGGTGCTCGCCATCGCCGTGTTCGCCCGCGCCACCGCATCCCGGCAGGTGTACTGGTTCGGCGGTTGGCGACCCCACGGCGGCGTGGCCATCGGCGTCTCGTTCACCGTGGACCAACTGGGCGCCGCCGCCGCCGTGCTCGCCGCCGGGTTGACGCTGGCGGCCGCGGTGGTCGCCTGGGCGCGGCTCGAGTCCGGCAACCACCACTTCCAGGTGCTCCTCCTGATGTTCTCCGGCGCCATGGTCGGCTTCGCCTACAGCGGCGACCTGTTCATCATGTTCGTGTTCTTCGAGTTGATGAGCGTCGCCGCCTACGCCCTCTGTGGCCTGAAGATCGACGAGACGGCGCCGCTGCAGGGCGCCATCAACTTCGCGGTGGTCAACAGCGTCGGCAGCTTCGCCATGCTGCTCGGCATCGCCCTTGTCTACGGGCGGACCGGGGCCCTCAACTTCGCCCAGGCGGGTGAGACGATCACGCACCTCGGGCACCGGCCGGAGATCGTTGCCGCCCTGGTGCTGATCGTGGCCGGCTTGCTCGTCAAGGCGGCCGTGGTGCCCTTCCACTGGTGGCTGGCCGACGCCCATGCGGTGGCCCCGACGCCGGTGTGCGTGTTGTTTTCGTGCGTCATGGTCGAGCTCGGCGTCTACCAGGCGGCCCGTATCTATTGGACGGTGTTCTCCGGCGGCGTCGGTGCCGGCCAACACGCCTTCGGGTCGATTCTCGTGGCGGGCGGCGTGCTCTCGGTCCTCGTGGGGTCGGTCATGGCCCTCGCCCAACGCCACCTGAAACGCCTCCTCGCCTTTTCCACCATCGCCCACGCGGGCATCATGCTGATCGGGATCGGGCTGATGAACCCCGAGGGTGTCGCCGGTGCCGCCCTCTACGTGGCCGGCCACGGTCTGGTCAAGGCCGCCTTGTTCGTCCTCGCGGGGATCGTCTTGCACCGCCTCGGTTCCCTCGACGAGGTCTACCTCCGCGGTCGGGGCCGGGAGCTTCGGCTGGTCGGCGTCTGCTTCGCCATCGGCGGCCTGGCCCTGGCGGGCCTGCCTCCCTTCGGCACCGACGTCGGCAAGAGCCTCATCGAGGAGGCCCGCGCCTACCCCTGGCTGCCGTGGCTGCTCGGCTTCTGCGGCGCGCTGACCGGCGGGGCGGTACTTCGGGCCACGGGGCGCATCTTCCTCGGTCTCGGCCCCGCCGCCCACGACGACGACGAAGAGGGGAGCGGCACCCGGGGGCCGGAGTTGCGGGAGACCACCGAGGACTTCGACCGGACCCCCGCCACCTTTCTCGGCGTCGCCATGGCGCTGCTGGCCGCCGGGTTGGTCCTCGGGCTGCTGCCCGGCATCGCCGACAAGGCCCAGGCGGCGGCGGGGGCCTTCGTCGACCGCGCCGCCTACGCGGCCTCCGTCCTTCTGCAGTCGGGCAACCTGGCCCATGGGCCCGGCCGGCCGACATCGATCCTCGGTACCTGGTATGGGCTTGCGGCGGCCGCCGGCGCCGTCGGCGTGGCTGGGCTGTCGCTGTTCGGCGACCGCCTCCCCGAGACGGCTGCCAACCAGACGGTGAACCACATGACGGCATCGCCGATGTTGCCGCTGTGCGCTGCCCGCAGCACTCGCAGCGC
>JBOGGN010000253.1:0-10792 GCA_050744165.1 Acidimicrobiales bacterium
GGGGCCGGGCGGGGGTGCGAACTCGGGCGCCGCGAGGGGTGGCGATCTGGCGGGGACGCCGGAGCGGACGCGGGCGGCTGACGTCGGCGGGCGGATCGGGGAACGGGTTCGCCTGTGTGGCTGGGTCGACGGGAGCGCGGCGTCGATGCTGCGAGACCGGAGCGGGACGGTGACACTGCGCGACGGCAGCGGGTCGGTGCGGGTGAGCGTCGCCGACGACGGTGGGCTGCCTCCGCCAGAGTCGGCGGTTGAGGTGGTGGGGACGGTCACCGCCGCGGGCGTGGAGGCAGCCCAGGTCCGCGTCGTGGGGCCCGTGCTGGCCGACCTGCCGATCGACGGCTCTTCGCCGCTCGAGTCCCGGTTGGATTGGCGTTTCCTCGACCTGCGGCGACCCCGGAACCGGCTGATTTTCGAGGTGCAGACCACCGCCGAGGCCGCCATGCGGGAGTACTGGGCGGCACGAGGATTCCTGGAGCTGCATTCGCCGAAGCTCCGGTCGAACCCCAACCGGAGTGGGAGGGAGCTTTTTCCCGTCCCCTACTTCGACCAGCAGGCGTACCTCGTCCAGTCGCCCCAGTTCTACAAGCAGATGGCGATGGCCGCCGGGTTCGAGGCGGTGTTCGAGATCGGGCCGGTATTCCGGGCCAACCCGAATGTGACGGCTCGCCACGACACCGAGTTCACCAGCGTCGACGTGGAGATGTCGTGGATCGATTCCCACGAGGATGTGATGGCCTTCGAGGAGGCATGGCTGCGCCACGTGATCGCGGCGGTCGAGGCGCGCCATGGTCGCGACATCACGCGGTTGTTCGGGGTCATCGTCGAGGTGCCTGCCGTGCCATTCCCTCGGGTCCCGCTCGATCGGGGGCGGGCCCTGGTGGCGTCGGCGGCACCCGGCCAGCCTCCCGGCGACCTCGATCCTGCCGGGGAGAAGGCGCTCGGGGTGTACGTGCGGGAACGGTGGGGACACGACTTCGTGTTCGTGACCGAATACCCGGCTGCGACGCGGCCCTTTTACCACATGCGCTTTTCCGAGGGCTCAGCCCTGACGCGGGGGTTCGACCTTTTGTGGAAGGGAATGGAGGTGACCACGGGAGCCCAGCGGGAGCACCGATACGACGTCCTGGTCGGCCAGGCCGAGGCGCGGGGGGTGCCGCTGGAGCCGATCCGGTACTACCTGGACTGCTTCCGGTTCGGTTGCCCACCCCACGGTGGGTTCGGGCTGGGCCTGACGCGAATGCTGATGTGCCTGCTGGGGATCGACAACGTGCGGGAGGCCACCTTCTTGTATCGGGGCGTGGACCGGTTGAGCCCATAAGCTCGACAGGGTCTCGACACCTCCGACGAGGTCTGGGAGGCACCTACCACATGTCACTGGCGGCCCGGTTCAACCACGCCTACCTCGACAAGGACGACTACCGGGTGCCCGACCGCGGCTTGCACCGCAAGATGCTCGACGTCGACACGCGAGCACACGAAGCCACGATCAGCTGGCCATAGAACCACCACCGGCGAGCCGGCGGCGAAGCCACTGCTGGCCACCTCCACCGGCACCCTGGGGGGCCCGGCCGGGGGTCAGGAGGAGAACCGGGCGCAGCGGGCAACGCAAAGAATCAACAATTACGTAGCCGCGACCGATGTTGTGGCCCACCGGGCCGGTTAGGGGTCACCTCGGATGACCCAACCCGTCCTGCTCGCGCCCATCTCGGCCGCCCAGGTGGGGATGGTGTGGTACGAGCACTTCGCCGCCGGCTCGTTCAACATGTCGCCGCTGGTGCGCCGCTACCGGGGGCCACTGGATGCCGGCGCGCTGGAGGCGGTGCTGGCCGAGATCGTGGCCCGCCACGTCCGCCTGCGCGCCACCTTCACCGTCGTCGACGGCCACGGCGTCCAGCGGTTCTCGCCCGTTCCCATCTAGGGTGCGGCGACGCCGACCAGCGGTGGTGAGTCCGTGGACGTGACGGTCGACGGCCCGGCGGGGCCTATAGTCTGCGGCCCCGCGGCCGCAGATGAGGAGGCAGGCAATCCCGGAGGAGCCTGGACGCGACCAGCCACTCGACGACCTCCACGAGGAGTCGGTCCCCAAGGTGTCGACCGAGGTTCCTGGCCCGCGCTCCCGGCAGCTGTGGGCCCGCGACGCCGCTCACCACGCCGGCAACTCCTCGCCCGCCGCCCAGTTCCTGCAATTGGTGATCGCCGAGGCGCGGGGGGCGGCGGTGCGGGACGTGGACGGCAACGTGTTCATCGACTTCTCCTCGGGAGCCGTCGTCGCCAACCTCGGCCACTGCCCACCACCGGTGGTAGAGGCGGTGCAGGCGGAGGCGGGGCGGTTGCTGCACTACTTCGATTTCGCCACCGAACCCCGGGCCCAGTTTTTCGAGGCCCTGGCGGAAACGCTGCCGCCGGAGCTTCAGACCTTCCAGATGTACTCGACCGGCAGTGAGGCGGTGGAGGCGGCGCTCCGCTTGGCCAAGTCCCACACCGGCCGCCGAGAGGTGATCTCCTTCGACCGCGCCTGGCACGGACGCACCCTGGGGTCGATGTCGCTCATGGGCGGTTTCCCGCTCAAGCTGGGTTACGGGCCATTCGCACCTGGGGTGCTCCACAGCCCCAGCGCCTACTGCTACCGCTGCCCAATCGAGCTCTCGCGCGACCGCTGCGCCGTCGCCTGCGCCCTGCTGGTGGACCGGGTCTATGAGGAGTCGAGCGAGCGGCAGCTGGCGGCGGTCATCATCGAGCCGATCCAGGGGATCGGCGGCGTCCTCGCCCAGCCTACGGAGTTCCTGGCCCACCTGCGCCAGTTCTGCGATCGCACCGGTGCTCTCCTGATCTTCGACGAGGTGCTGACCGGTGCCGGTCGCACCGGGCCCATGTGGGCGTTCGAGCACTCCGGCGTGGTGCCCGACGTCTTGATCATCGGGAAGGGCATCGCGTCGGGCTACCCGATCTCGTTACTAGCGTCCCGGCGCGAGATCATGGACCACGGCCCGTTCGGACGGCCCGGCGCCGGGGCGTCGACCTTCGCCAGCGGCAACCTGGCCTGCGCCGCCGGGCTCGCAACCCTCCGGATCTTCCGCGACGGGGACGTGCTCCGGCGAGCCCGCCCAGTGGCCGACGCCATGCTGGGCCGGCTGCACGCCATGCAGGAACGCCATCCCATTGTGGGCGATGTCCGGGGCGCTGGCATGCTGATGGCGCTGGAGTTGGTCACCGACCGATCCACCAAGAGCCGCATCGCGCCGGAGACGGCTCGCCGGCTCCTCTTGGCCCTGGCCCGTCGGGGGGTGCTGACGGCGGGCGCGGCGCCCATCCTGCGCCTCACGCCCCCGCTGGTGATCTCCGCCGCCCTCGCCGATCGGGGCGTCGACCTGCTCGACGACGCCCTCTCGGAGGTCGAACTACAGGAGGAGCTGGCATGACGGACGGCGCGTGGTGTCACGCCGTCCACCATGTGGGGGTCACCGTCGTCGACCTCGACCGGTCGATCGGCTTTTGGGAGCGCCTGCTCGGGACGGCGAGCCGCAACCGCCGCGTCCTCGACGGCCCGCAGGTCGGGGCCATGGTGGGGTACCCGGGCATCCGCATCGACTCCTGCTGGCTCGACCTCCCGGGCGGGGTGGCGTTGGAGCTGCTCCAGTACCTCGACCGGGACGACGAGCCGAACCCTGCGGGGACCGCCCACCCCGGCAACGTCCACGTCTGCCTCCAGGTCCACGACATGACCTCGGCCCACGCCCACGCCGTCGCCTGCGGCGCCACCGCGGTGTCGGCGGCGCCGATCGAGGTGGCAGCCGGGCCCCGGGCCGGCACCCGGCTGGCGTACATCCGGGATCCCGACGGCGTGACCATCGAACTGGTGCAACCGCCGCCCGGTCGAGCGCCATGACCGCGTCGCCGACCGCCTCGCCTACCGCCACCCCCGACGTCAGCGACACGGCGAGCGAGGGCGCCAACTTCGCCGACCTGGCCGCCCGCCGGGCCTGGGAACAGGGTTGGTGGCGCCGCCCATTGTTCTTCTGCCAGACCGCAACCTGGTCCCACGGCGACATCCATCGAGAGGCTTCGGCGGCGGCACGGCGCCTGGCCGACCTTGGAGTGGCTGCCGGCGACGCCGTGCTGGTTGCCACCAAGGACCGACCCGGACTGGTGGTCGGGTTGCTGGGGGCCGCTCGCCTGGGTGCCATGACCGTCTTGGTGAACCCGGCCCTCCCCGCCGCCGATCACGTGCTCCTCGCCGCCGACGCCGCCCCCAAGGTGGTCGTCTGCGAGCCCGAGCTGGCCAGCCGATTCCCGCGGTGTGCGGCCACGGTGGCGGTCGACGAGCTCGTCGCAGACGGTCCGCCACCCGAGGGCGCGGGGACGCCCGAGGCGGCGCCCGATGACCCCAGCTTCGGGCCGGCGCCCCTTTTCCCGCCCGCCGCGGCGCCGCTCTACCTCCAGTACACGTCGGGGACCACCGGAGCTCCCAAGGGCGCCATGCACCGCCACTCCGACCCGCTGGCGTATCTCGCCGCCATGGATGGTGGCGTGCTCGAGCTCGTTCCCGACGACGTCGTGTACTCGATCTCCAAGGCCTTCTTCGCCTACGGACTCGGCAACTCGGTCTTCTTTCCGTTGCTTTCGGGATGCGCCGCCGTCCTCGACCCCGACCGGCCGACCGCCGAGTCGGTGGCCGCCAACGCCGAACGCCACCGGGTCACGATCTTGTTCGCGGTGCCCACGTTTTACGCCCGCTTGGCGGCGTGGGGGGCCGGTTCGGGGCGGGGATCGCCGTTGGCGTCGGTCCGGCTGGCCGTCAGCGCCGGTGAGACACTCCAGCCGGCGCTGCACGAGCGCCTCCGGTCCTGGCTCGGCTGCGATGTGCTGGATGGGCTGGGATCGACCGAGGTGGGCCAGACGTTCATCTCCAACACGCCGGGCCGCAGCCGCCCCGGCACCGTCGGCACGGTGCTCCCCGGGTACCAGGCCGAGGCGCGCGACGAGGCCGGTGGCCTGCTGCCCCCCGGTCGGATTGGCAACCTGTGGGTCCGCGGCGCCAGCGTGATGCTCGGCTACCGCAACCGGCCCGAGGAGACGGCGTCGGTGCTGAAGGGCGGTTGGTGCCGAACGGGCGATCGAGCCTCGGTCGACGATGACGGCTACTTCCACCTGCACGGGCGGCTGGACGACCTCGAGGTCGTGGGAGGGATCAACGTCTCAGCCCTCGAGGTCGAGGCGGCCCTGGTCGACCACCCGTCGGTGCTCGAGATCGCGGTGGCTTCAGTGCAGGACGACTCGGGCGGGTCGCGCCTGGCGGCGTTTGCGGTCCTGCAGCCTGGACATTCTTGGTCGCCAGGCCTGGAGGGCGAAATCCTGGCCCTAGCCCGCCAGCGCCTGGCGCCCCACAAGGTCCCCCGGACCGTGGTTCCCGTCGGATCGTTGCCGCGGACGGCCACCGGCAAGCTCCGACGCCACCTCCTGCGGGCCGGCTGGCCGCCGTCAGGGTGATGCCAAACGGTGTTTCGGTTCTGGTGGTCGGAGCCGGTCCGGTCGGTCTGAGCGCCGCCCTCGCCCTTCGGGCCGAGGGCTTCCCGGTCGTGGTGCTGGAGACTCAGGCGGAATCGAGAGCTCGACCCGGAAGCCGGGCCATCTTCATGCACCGCGAATCGCTTGTCCGCCTCGACGGCGCCTGTCCTGGACTCGGCCGCGCCGTCGCAACCAAGGGTCTGGTGTGGTCCACCAAGCGCACGTTCTGGGCCGGTCGCCAGGTGTACGAGCGGACGTACCCGCCTCCAGACCCAGCGCGCCTTCCCCACGCCACCAACCTGTCCCAGGTGATGATCGAGGAGTTGCTGCTCGACGCCTGCCGGGCCGCCGGCGTCGACCTCCGCTGGAAAAGCGAGGTCGTAACCCTTATCAGCGGGGAGGGCGGGGTCCGCCTCGGCACCTCAGACGGGGCGGCATGGGAGGCGGACTTCGTCGTGGCCGCCGACGGGAGCCACTCGGCGGTCCGCCGCGTCCTCGGAATCGCCATGGAGGGCGACCGATCAGAACGGACCTTTGTGATCGTCGACGTCGCCGAAGATCCCGACGCGCCCCGGCCGGTCGAACGGATCTTCCATTACCGCCACCCCGCGCTCGGCGGCCGCAACCTGCTGCTGGTGCCCTTCGCGGGCCACTGGCGTGTCGACCTCCAGTGCCACCGTGAGGACGATGCCGACGAGTTCGCCAGCCGCGACGGAACCCGTCGATGGCTTGGGGCCGTCCTGCCCGCCGGGTACGCCGATCGCATCACCTGGGTGAGCAGCTACCGCTTCCTGCAAGCCGTCGCCGGCACCTTTGCCGATACGACCCGCCGGGTGCTGTTGGTCGGCGAGGCGGCCCACGTCTTCGCCCCCTTTGGGGCCCGGGGCCTCAACTCCGGGATCGCCGACGCCGTGGCCGCCGCCCGGGCCATCCGTCTCGCCACTTCGGCGGGCAACGATGACCGCACGCGGGCGGTGGACGAGTATGCGACCACCCGGCGCGCCGCGGCGCAGTACAACCGGGCCGCCGCGGGCAGCGCGTTGCGCCATCTCGAGGGCGCGACGCTGCCCTTGCGAGCAGCCCATGGTGTCGCCGCGGCACTGGCAGGGATCGGCGAACGGGCCGGTGCCTGGCTCGACGCCGCCCCCTACGGCCCGCGCGCCCGATCGCATAGAGGTTCATCGGGCACGTACTGACACGGCCCGACTCGCGGTCGTTGCCCGAAGAAATACGACGTTTCGACCGATGTTGTTTTCCGACGCCGGTCGTACCGTGATCCGAGGCGCACCGCGCCGCCAAGGAGCGACATGGATCATGGCCAGCGACCACGACGGGTCGGGCCCGGCACGCCGACCACCCAAACAGGACCCACCGAGGTCGCCAGCTTCCACGGGGCTCGCGGCGGCTGACGACTTCGAGACGACGTCCGCGCCTGCGAGCCCGCTGGCCGCTCCGGATACAGACGCGGGGCGCCTGGGGCCGCACCTGCTGAAGTCCTGGCTGCTGCTGCTGGTGTCGGACCGGCCGAGCTATGGGTACCAGCTGGTCGAGGCGCTGGTCGAGCTTGGCATCCACCTCGGCAACAGCGGCTACGTGTACCGCACCCTTCGAGCGATGGAGGCGGCAGGGGTCCTCGCCTCGGCGTGGCAGCACTCCGGAGCCGGGCCACCCCATCGGGTGTATCGGCTCACCTCCGCCGGCTACCAAGCCTTGGATCACTGCGCCACCGGGATGTGCACATTCGACGCTCTTCTCCACGACTATCTCTCTCGCTACCAGAAGGCGCGCGGCGATGGCTGGCCCGCGGACGAGCCTGCGACCACGGGTCCGGCATGGTTGGCCGGTGGTCAAGGGCGCTCGGTGCGAGGCCGTCGCGGCCGAATGGTCGGAGATGCCTGAAGCACGAGGCGTGGCCGGATCGCCGGCTCGGGATAGTCTCATCCGCCGGATCCCGCTGTCGAAGGGCGGCGGTGCACTGATCGCGGTCCACGACTTCCGCGGCACCGGCGCTCCGATAGTCCTTGCGCACGCCACCGGCCTGCACGGCCTCGTGTGGCGGCCGCTGGCCGAAGCGCTGACCGGGTTTCACGTCTTCGGCCTCGACCACCGCGGCCATGGCGATTCACCCCTGCCGGAGGGACCCGAGGAGACCGCGCTTGACTGGCGGAGATTCGCGGAGGACATCCTGGCCGTCATCGACGGCCTCGGGCTGTCGAGGCCCATCGGCATCGGCCACTCCGCCGGCGGCGCGGCCATGCTCCTGGCCGAAGAGGCTCGCCCCGGCACCTTCGCCGCCCTCGCCCTTTACGAGCCGGTCGTGATCGCCGCCGACCCTCCCCTCGGGCGCGACCGGGACAACTGGCTGGCCGCCGGGGCGCGACGGCGGCGGCGGACATTCACCTCGCGGGACGACGCCTACGAGGCCTACGCCGCCAAGGCGCCCTTCAACCGCTGGACCCGCGACGCCGTGTCGGCCTACGTCGGCCACGGCTTCGCCGACCAAACCGACGGCACGGTGCGCCTCAAGTGCCGGCCCGAGGACGAAGCCGTCATCTACGAGATGGCCACCGCCCATCCCGCCTTCACCGCCCTGGCGAAGGTCAGCTGTCCGGTCCTGCTTCTGGCGGGCGACGAGAGCGAGTTCGCGACCCTGGACGACCGCATGGGCCGCGTCGCCGCTGCCCTTCCCCACGCAGAGAGCCAGGTCCTTCCCGGCCTCGATCACTTCGGGCCAATGGAGGATCCGCACGCTGTGGCTCGGGCCGTGCTGCAGTTCCTCCAGCGCCAGCACATCGGGCGTGAGGATCCCGAAGAACCGGGCTCCTAGCCCCCTGGGCCGGCGCCGGCGCGAGCCCGCAGCACCTCGGCCGCCAAGCGCGCCGGGGTCGAGTGCTCCAACACCGCATCCACGGCGACCGCCACCCCAAAGAGGTCAGCCACCCGGTTGGCGATCTGCCCGGCGGCCAGCGAATGGCCCCCGAAGTCGTAGAAGTCGTCCTCGACACCGAGATCGTCCCGGCCCATCACGACCCGCCACACTGCGAGCACCGATGCCTCCTCGGGCGTGCGAGGCTCGACCGGCGCCGATCGCCCCGACTGCGACCCCTCCGCCGGGTACTGCTGGCGCAGTAACGCCTTGCGCACCTTCCCTGACGCCGTCCGCGGGAGTTCGTCGGTCAGCACCACATGGTGGGGCACCTGGTGCTCACCCAAGCGAGCCCGGGCAAAGCGCTGCAACTCGGCCACATCGAGGGGTGCCGACACCACCACCGCAGCGGCGACATCCTGGCCGAGCACCGGGTGGTCGACCCCGAAGACCGCCACGTCGGCCACCGCCGGGTGCTGGAACAAAACGTTCTCCACCGCCACCGAGGACACGTTGAGGCCGCCCACGATGATCAGGTCCTTCTTCCGGTCGACGAGAACGAGGTGGCCGTCGGCTTCCAGGTACCCGAGGTCGCCGGTGCGGACCCAGCCGTCAGCGTCGAAGGTGGCCGCCGTGGCGTCGGGGTCCCGGTAATACCTTCGAGGCGGCGCCCCCCGATGGCGGAGGTGGACCTCGCCTGTGCCGCCACCCGTGACCGGGCGGCTCTCGTCGTCAACGATCCGCAGTTCGGTCGCCCCCACCGGCCGACCCACCGAGTTGGGCCGGGCCACGGCCTCGGTGTTAAGGGTCCGGGCGGTGCCCGCCTCGGTGAGGGCGTAGGTGTTCCACACCGCAGCGCGGGGAAAAGCGGCGCCAATGGCGGCCAGTAGGGCCGGCGGGCACGGAGCCGAGGACACCACGACACGCTCCACCGAGGAAAGGTCGTGGCCTTCGTTGACACCGCCGGCCACCAGTAGCTGCGCCATGGCGGGCACCAGCTGCAGCCGCCGCACCCGGTG
Organism: Acidimicrobiales bacterium; assembly: GCA_050744165.1. Taxonomy (GTDB): domain Bacteria; phylum Actinomycetota; class Acidimicrobiia; order Acidimicrobiales; family Palsa-688; genus JBOGGN01. The sequence goes on from JBOGGN010000253.1 coordinate 9,391, forward strand.
CTCCTCGATCATCGCGCAGTACCGGTCCGGGTCGAAGGTGGCGAGGATCACCGCCGTGCGGTCACTGCGCCGCAGCGGCAGCCGCAGCACCTCCTGGCCGGCGTTGGTGCCCACCGGGAAGGCGTGGACGACCGTCGCCCGCCCGGCCTCCGGCTCCGACCGGGGCTCCGGCGGCGGCTCCGGCGGCGGCTCGGGCTCCGGCGGGGGCTCCGGCGGCGGCTCCGGCGGCGGCTCGTGGAACAGCACGCTGGCATGGGAGCAGGCGACTCCCTTCGGCAGGCCCGTGGTACCCGAGGTGTACAGGATCTCGGCCAGATCGGTGCCCGACACGGGCAGCTGGAACTCCCCGCTCGCCTGCCGCGCCTCCAGGTCGCCGAGGGAGACCGAGCCTGACAGGTCGCCCCCGACGATCAGCCCGACCCCGCACGCCTCGCAGATCGCCTCCAGCTCCGGCCCGGCAAAGCGCGGCCCGAGCGGCACGGCCACCGCCCCGGCCTTGAGGACCGCCAGGTAGCCGATCGCGTAGTCGACCCAGTCGCGGTTGGCGAACACCAACGCCACCGGCTGCTGGCGCCCCACGCCCCGGGCGACGAGGCCGCGGGCAGCGGCGTTGGACCGCCGTTCCCATGCCCCGTACACAAGGCTGGCTCCCCCGTCAACGACCACCGCCACGGTGTCGGGCGCCTCGGCTGCCCGCTGCCGCAGCAGATCGGGGACAATGGCCATGGCGGCGGCGAGCCTACCGGCGGGGCCCGCCCCGAGCCTGGCGTGGGAAACGCATGGACCTCGTTCACCTCGAGATCGACCGCGTCCTCGCCTTCATAAAATGGGCCCCTGGTCAAGAGTTCGACCGGTCACGACCGGCGGTACCCTTTTCGCATGAAGACCGTGGTCCTCGGTCCTCCACCTGCCGAGTTGGAACAGCTCATCGAAAGACGCCGGGCCCAGGGTCTCGACACCTTCGACGAGGTTTGGGAAGGTACCTACCACATGGCACCGGCGCCCCGGTTCAACCACTCCTACCTCGATGATGCGGTCGCCGTCCTGCTCCACTCTTACGCTCGAGCCGCCGGCTTGATCGGCTCTGGTCCGTTCAACCTCGGCGGCCCAGATGACTACCGGGTCCCCGACCGCGGCTACCATCGCAAGTTGCTCGACGTCGTTTTCTGCCGGACTGCCGCCATTGCGATCGAGATCGTGTCGCCCGACGATGAGAGCTACCAGAAGCTCCCGTTTTATGCCCTCCACCACGTCGACGAAGTCATCTTCATCGAACCTGCCACCCGCCGGGTGCGCATCTTCAGCCTCGCCGGCGACCGCTACGCCGAGGTTGACCGCAGCACCCTGCTCGACGTCGACACTGGAACAGTCCAAAGCGCGATCAGCTGGCCATAGGCCCGGG
>JBOGGN010000254.1:0-1606 GCA_050744165.1 Acidimicrobiales bacterium
CGGCCCTCCACCCGGCTGTCCTCGTCGACCTCCCCGTCGATGCGTCGCTCCAGGGTCTCCAGGATCAGTCGGTTGGCCTCCAGCAACGGGGTCAGCTTGCCGGTATCGATCCACCATCCCTGGAGGAGTTCGCTGCGAACACGGTGGCCCGCGTCGACGAGCCACTGGATGGCATCGGTGATCTCGAGCTCCCCGCGATAGGACGGCTTGATGGTGGAGACCGCCTCATGGATGGCGGGCGAGAACAGGTACACACCGACCAGAGCCAGATCCGACCGGGGCTCGGCTGGCTTCTCAACCAGGCGGGACACCTCGCCGTTGGCGTCTAGCTCCGCGACCCCGAAACGCTGTGGATCGGGAACCTTGGCCAGGAGGATGTGGGCCGCCGCGGGGTCGAGCTGCTGGCGCTCTCGCTGGAAGCGGTCGACGAACTCCTTCACGCCTTGGCGGATCAGGTTGTCGCCGAGGTACATGACGAAGTCGTCCTCGCCGAGAAAGTCCCGCGCGATCAGCACGCAGTGGGCCAGGCCAAGGGGTGCCGCCTGGGGGATGTAGGTAATCTCCAGCCCCCACCTCGATCCGTCGCCCGCTGCCGCCTTGACCTCGGCGGCGGTGTCGCCAACGATCATCCCGACTTCCTTGATGCCCGCCTCGGCCATGTGTTCGAGGCCGTAGAACAGGATGGGCTTGTTGGCCACGGGGACCAACTGCTTGGCCCGGGTGTGGGTGATGGGCCGCAGCCGGGTGCCGGCGCCGCCGGCCAGGATGAGGGCTTTCACGGCCCTTCGACCCTACTCGCTCCCCTCTGACCGGCAGACTCGCTCAGACCTGGCTCAAAGCGGCAGCCCGAGCCCCCGTGCCACCACCAGCCGCTGCACCTCGCTCGTCCCCTCCCCGATCTCGAGGATCTTGGCGTCCCGGTAGTACCGGCTGACCGGCGTCTCGTCCATGAACCCGTAGCCCCCGAAGATCTGCGTGGCTTCCCGGGTGGCGCTGACCGCGGCTTCGGTGGCGAACAATTTGGCGGTCGCCGCCGCCTGCTTGAACGGCCGGCCGTGGTCCTTCAACCACGCCGCCTTGTACACCAGGTTGCGCGCCGCCTCCACCGCCACCGCCATGTCGGCGCACTTGAAGGCCACCGCCTGGTTGTGACCGATTGGCCCCCCGAAGGCCTGGCGTTGGCCGGCGTAGTCGACGCTCAGCTCAAGACACGCCTGGGCCACCCCAACCGCCATCGCCGCGATCGCCACCCTGCCGTCGTCCAAGATTGCCAGAAACTGCGCCAACCCCCGACCCAACTCGCCCAGCAGATTGGCCGCCGGCACACGGCAGTCGTCGAGCCGCAGGCCGTGGGTATCGGAGGCGTGCCAGCCCAACTTGCGGTAGGGCGGCTCGACCACCAGGCCCGGCGACCCCGCAGGCACGATGAACGTCGAGATCCCCTCGTCGGTCCGGGCGGCAACGGTGATCACCGAGGTGATGGGGGTCCCCGAGTTGGTGATGAACGCCTTGGCACCGTTGATGACCCACTCGTCACCCTGGAGGACAGCCTTGGTGCTTAGGCCCCGTGCGTCGCTGCCGGCGTCGGGCTCGGTCAGCCCGAAGG
>JBOGGN010000255.1:0-3947 GCA_050744165.1 Acidimicrobiales bacterium
CTCGCGGTCGACGATCTCAGTTTCACGGTCCCCGACGGTCGGGTCACCGGATTCCTCGGACCGAACGGCGCCGGCAAGTCGACGACGCTGCGGATGATCCTCGGCCTCGACAATCCGACCTCGGGATCAGCACTGGTCAACGGTCGGCCCTTCGCCCAGCACCGTCGGCCGCTCTTCGAGGTCGGCGCGCTCCTGGATCCCAAAGCGTTTCATCCCAGTCGCAGCGCCGGTAATCATCTCCGCTGCCTGGCCCTTGCGAACGGGATCGACCAGCGACGCGTGAACGCCGTCTTGGACCTGGTGGGCCTCAGCAACGTCGCCGCCAAGCGGGCCGGCGGCTTTTCCTTGGGGATGGGACAACGCCTCGGGATCGCCTCCGCCCTGTTGGGGGACCCCGCCATCTTGATCCTCGACGAACCCATCAACGGCCTCGACCCCGAAGGCATCTTGTGGATCCGTACCCTGCTGCGCTCCCTCGCGGCCGAGGGCCGCACCGTCTTGGTGTCCTCGCACCTGATGAGCGAGATGGCCCTCACCGCCGACCATTTGGTGGTCATCGGCCAGGGCCACCTCCTCGCAGATGACAGCGTCGAGGCCGTTGTGGCCGCCAGCGGCCACAACGCCGTTCATCTGCGCTCCCCCCACGGCGACCGTCTCTCAGCGTTGCTCACCGCCGCGGGCGCCAGCGTCACCGTCACCACCGCCTCCGAGATGACCGTTACCGGTATCTCGACTGACGCAATCGGCGACCTCGCAGCCGCCAACGCCATAACGATTCACGAACTGTCCCCACTGCGGGCATCGCTCGAGGAGGCATTCATGGAGCTCACGCACGACAGCGTCGAGTACCGCACCAACGCCCACTCATCCATCGCCAACCAAGAAAGCGCAGCCTGATCATGACCCCGATTACCTTCACCGTCCCCGCGACCGCTGGACCTCTCGCGGGCCGGGCGGCTTCGCCACGCCAAGGGTCAGTCCTGCCCGACCTGCTGCGCTCCGAGTTGGCCAAGCTGCGCAGCGTCCGCTCCACCTACTGGAGCCTCGCCGTCGCCGCGGTCGCCATGATTGGCTACGGGGCCATCAACGCCGCTTCACATACCGGCGCCCATCAAGGCATCGGCGTCGACCCGGTCTCGACCAGCCTGTCAGGCGTTTTGCTGGCCCAACTCGCCATCGGCGTTCTCGGCGTGTTGGTGATCACCAGCGAATACTCGAGCGGCATGATCCGCTCCACCTTCGCCGCCGCTCCCCAGCGCCACGCGGTCATCGCGGCCAAAGCCTCCGTCTTCGGTGTCGTCGCCTTCGCCGTGGGTACTTTGGCCAGCTTGATCGCCTTCCTGGTCGGCCAAGCCATCCTGGGCGTCCATGGCGTCAACCTCGCCTCGCCCGGGGCGGCTCGCGCAGTGATCGGCGTCGGTGTCTACCTGGGTCTCCTTGCGGTCTTTGCCGTCGGCCTGGGCGCAGTCTTGCGCCGCAGCACCGGCGCCATCGCCGCCCTCTTCGGACTGATCCTCGTCCTACCCGGGCTGCTCCTGACACTCCCCGCCTCAGTCCAGGACACGGTCGTTAAGTTCCTGCTTGGCAATGCCGGCCAGTCCATCTTCGCCACAGGGCATGCAGCCAGCACCCTGGCCCCGGGGGCCGGCCTGGTCGTCTTCGCCCTCTACGCCGCTGCCGCCCTCGCCATCAGCGTGACCGTCGTCCGCCGCCGCGACGCCTAGCCATGACACCCCACACAGCAACCCCCGCAGGCGACCCCTTCATGGGAGCCCTCAACCAGCGTGGCTAGAGCCGGCCTCAACCAAACCCGAGTGATCGAAGAGGCCGAACAGATGGCTGACCAGGTCGGCCTGTCGAACCTCACCCTCGCAGCACTCGCCGAGCGTCTCGGGGTCCGCCAGCCCTCGCTCTACAAACACATCACCGGCATCAGCGGTTTACAGCGCAGCATCGCCGTGCGAGCCAAGAACCAGCTAGCAGCCACCCTCAGCCGAGCCACCGTCGGCCGAGCACGGAACGACGCCGTTATCTCCCTGTCCCACGCCTACCGGACCTGGGCAAGAGAGCATCCCGGCCGCTACGCCGCGGCGCAATGGATCCCCACGCCCGGTGACACCGAAGCCGAGGCCGCCGACTGGGCTTCGGTGGAGATCGTCGGTGTCATCCTCGCCGGCTACCACCTCGACGGCGACGACGCCATCGACGCCACCCGGGCACTTCGCGCCTCCCTCCACGGCTTCGTGACCCTCGAAGGCTCATTCGCGCATCCCGCCTCGATCGACCGCAGCTTCGACCGCCTCGTGCAGGGCCTCGCCACCGCCCTCGCCAACTGGTCCGACCAAACCGACACAACAGCAACCACCAGATGACCCGCCGTTCGGGCGTCGTTGCCGTTGGTGGCTGCCAGTCGCCGTTCGTGGCCATGATCGCGCGGATGCTATCATTGCTAGCAGTCTTCAGAGAGGTACGACGTGGCAGCTTTGAGCATTCGGGGCATCGACGACCAGGTGCGCGAGCGCCTACGAGTGAGAGCGGCCCGTCATGGCCGCTCGATGGAGGCCGAGATACGTGCCATCCTCGTCGCGGCCGTTAGCGAACCAGGCAGTTCAGACGGCCTGTTCACTACGTTGCTAAACCGCTTCGGCGATCTTGGCGGCGTCGAACTCGATCTTCCGCCCCGGACAACTCCGGTACGAGCGGCCGATATTCCCAGGTGATCATTCTTGACTCAAACGTCGTATCGGAGCTGATGCGGGTTGCCCCGTCGCCAGTGGTCGCTGCCTGGGTGCGAAGTCATGGCGCCGCTGAGCTTTCTACGACATCGATCACTCTGGCCGAGATCCGCTACGGGATCGACCGACTGCCCGATGGCCGACGGAAGGACGTGCTGAGGACTACAGCCGATGATGTCTTCTCGGCTTTCTCTGATCAGGTCTTATCGTTCGACGCGTCAGCAGCGGTGGAGTACGCCGCGATCGTCAGTCACCGTGACCGTATCGGCATGCCAATGAATGGTTTCGACGCCCAGATCGCATCGATATGCCGTGCCCGTGAGGCAACGCTGGCCACGCGAAACGTAAAGGACTTCGAAAACGCAGGGATCGACATCATCGATCCCTGGCGCCACAGCGCCTGAGATTCCAGCCACCACTCCATAAGGTCAACGCCTTCGGGTTGCTGCCCTTGCACATATGTGCCGGTCAGTGACGTCAGGGAAAGATGTGCCTCCTGACCCGTCTGTCGAGGCTGGCGGCTGACGCCCTCGAAGAGGCGGATCGCACCGAGGGCATCGTCCTGTCGGTCACCACGCTGATCGACCTGTGGTACGTGCCTCAGACGACGCAAGGCGTCACGGTGGCCGACCTGTCCGGGTTGCGAGACCATCTGGCGCGCTCGCCCCCTGTGGAGCTGGCGACGATCACCGTCGAGGTAGCCGACGCGACGACCGCCCTGCTCCGTGCGATCGTTACCGACCCGTGGGACCGCTTCATCGTCGCCACCGTCATCGACTTTGGAACGGCACTCGTCACCGGAGACGACCAGATCCGCCACTCTGGTCTGGTCGCGACAATCTGGTGACCAAAGGATGTCGGTTGCGAGAAGGATGTTGGGGTACGCCGCCGCCCGAACACTGATGTCAACTCATTTCGCCTGAGTCGCTCGTTTCGGTCCCTGCCTCCTTTCGTCATCACTCAATGTCTTCCTGCTCGGGGATCGTGGGCGGATTGTGGCTACTAGGGGAAAAAACTGTCACGGCGGCCAGCGGCTTCTGGTCGCCCGTGGGCCTGCCCCGGCGAGACAGAATCCCAACGCCCACAACGGTTTCCTGCCGTGCGTTGGGTCCAAGGTGCGCTACAGTCCTGGAAGGGAGAGGTGCGAGAGCGGCCGAATCGGACTCACTGCTAATGAGTTGACTGGGGAGAACCCGGTCCGAGGGTTCAAAT
>JBOGGN010000256.1:0-7984 GCA_050744165.1 Acidimicrobiales bacterium
GGCCCGCGGGTGGCCCCGGCGGTGGTTCGGCGCCCGGTGGTTACGCCCGGCCTGGTGGCGGACCCGGTGGTCCAGGTGCTCCCGGTGCCGGTCGCGGCGGGCCGCCCTCCTTCGGAGGCCGCGGTGGCCGTCCCCCGCAGCGCCGCCCCCAGCGCCGCCGGCGGCGCAACGCCGAGGAGTTGGAAGCCCAGGAGCTGACCCGCTACACGCCCTCGGACGCTCCCATCCCTGAGGGTGAGATCATCCTCGAGCGGGGCTCCACCGCCCAGGAGGTGGGCCCCAAGCTGAACCGCTCGGCCGCCGACGTGGTGCGTTTCTTGTTCCAGCAGGGCGAGATGGTGGCCGCCACCCAGTCGCTCAGCGACGACATGATCGAGTTGTTCGCGGCCGAGGTGCGGGCCAACATCCGGCTGGTCGACGCTGGCCAGGAGAAGGAAGCCGAACTCCAGGCCAAATACTTCGACGACGATGACGACGAGGACGAGGCCCTCCTGCGGCCCCGGCCGCCGGTCGTCACCGTCATGGGCCACGTCGACCACGGCAAGACGTTGCTCTTGGACCGGATCCGGGAGACCAACGTGGTGGCCAGCGAAGCCGGCGGCATCACACAGCACATTGGGGCCTACCAGGTTGAGGTCAACGGGCAGCTGATTACCTTCATTGATACGCCCGGCCACGAGGCGTTCACGGCCATGCGGGCCCGGGGGACCGAGGTCACCGACATTGTGGTGCTGGTCGTCGCGGCCGACGACGGGGTGATGCCCCAAACCGTGGAGGCCATCAACCATGCCAAGGCGGCAGGCGTCCCCATCGTGGTCGCCCTCAACAAGATCGACCGCGAGAACGCCGATCCCAACCGGGTGATGCAGCAGCTCTCGGAGCACGGCTTGGTGCCCGAGCGCTGGAGCGGCGACACCATCATGGTCGAGATCTCCGCCCTCCAGAAACTCGGGATCGACGACCTGCTCGAGCAGCTGCTGGTGGTGGCCGAGTTGGAAGAGCTGCGCGAGAACCCCGAGGGTCGGGCTCGTGGCGTGGTCCTCGAGGCCAACCTCGACGTGGGCCGGGGCCCCGTGGCGACGGTCCTAGTGCAGAAGGGCACCCTCCGCGTCGCCGACGCCGTGGTCGCCGGCGCCGCCTGGGGCCGGGTCCGGGCGTTGATCGACGACCAGGGCGACAACGTGAAGGAGGCTCTGCCCTCGATGCCGGTCCAGGTGCTGGGCTTCGACGAGGTCCCCGCGGCTGGCGACGAGTTCCGGGTCACCGCCAAGGAGAAGACGGCTCGCGACATCGCCGAGCTTCGCGAGCAGCGGTTCCGCTCCGCCGACCTGCGCAAGACCTCCTCGGCCACCGGCGCCGGTGCCCGGCTGGAGGACATCTTCTAGCAGATCCAGCGTGGCGAGACAGCCACGCTGAACCTGGTCCTGAAGGCCGACGTCCAGGGCTCACTGGAGGCGGTCACCGAGAGCCTGCGCAAGCTGGAGCGCGAGGAGGTCAAGCTGGCCTTCATCCACCGGGCGGTCGGCGGTATCACGGAGAACGACGTAACCCTCGCCGCCGCCTCCAACGCCACCATCATCGGCTTCAACGTCCGGCCCGAGCGCAAGGCTCGCGATCTGGCCGCCGATCAGGACGTGGAGATCCGGACCTACGAGATCATCTACAAGCTGATCGATGACATCGAGAGCGCCATGGTGGGCATGCTCACCCCGGAGTTCGAGGAGGTCATCACCGGCGAGGCCGAGGTCCGGGAGATCTTCCGGATCCCCAGAGTGGGCGCGGTGGCCGGGTGCTCGGTCCGCAGCGGCGTCATCACCCGCGGCTCCAAGGTCCGCTTTTTGCGGGAAGGAGTCATCATCTGGAAGGGCGCCATCACCTCTCTCAAGCGCTTTAAGGACGACGTGCGCGAGGTCCAGACCGGCTTCGAGTGCGGCATCGGGCTGTCCAACAACCAGGATCTCCGCCAGGGCGACGTGATCGAAACCTACGACGTCCGGGAGATCCCCCGAACCTAAGGCGTTGCACGCCGCCGCCATCCGCTTCGACCTCCGCCTCCCCGAGGCCCACTCTCTGAAGGACAAGCGCGCCATCCTGCGGCCGATTCTGGAAGGCTGCCGCCGCCGCTACCAGGTGGCGGCGGCCGAAGTGGACCACCAGGACGCGTGGCAGCGGGCGGGGCTCGGCGTCAGCGCCGTCTCAGGGACGGCCGGACACGTGAACCAGGTGCTCGATCAGGTGGAACGCTTCGTGTGGTCCTTCCCTGAGGTCGAGGTTCTGGCCGCCGAGCGGCGATGGCTGGAGGAGGACTGATGGCCGGGCGTGGGCAGCGCCACCGCGGCGCCGACCGCCGGCTGCCGAGCAGCCCGCAGCGGCGCTACCCGCGGGCGGTTCGGGTGAACGAGGTGCTGCGGGAGGTGCTGGCCGAGGCCATCGAGCGGCTGGCGGACACCGACGATCGCCTGACCCTGCTTACCGTGACCGCAGTGGCCGTGGAGCCTGACATGGCCCGGGCCACGGTGTTGTTTGCCTCCCTCAGCGAGGGTGCCCGAGAGGCCCTGACCGCCGCCCGCCCCCGGCTGCAGGCGGCGGTGGCCGGCCAGGTGCGACTCAAGCGGACCCCTCAACTGGCTTTCGCCGTCGATCCTGCAGTATCAACAGGACAGCGCGTGGAGGAAATCCTTCGCCATCTCCACGACGATGAGGCGGGGTGCGGCGACCAAGGGGATGACCATGGGTAGCAGCCAGCCGGAGGTGGACCAAGCGCTGGGCCAGGCGGCCGAGCTCATCGCAGGCGCGGAAATGGTGGCCCTGGCTTGCCACGTGGCGCCCGACGGGGACGCCCTCGGCAGCATGCTGGCCCTGCACCACCTGGCCCGCCGAGCAGGCGTCAAGTCCGTGGCGTCGTGGCCCGAACCGTTCGTGGCGGCTCCTCACTACCAGTTCTTGCCCGGCCTCGGCCTGGCGACCAACCCGGCCGACTTCCCGGCGGAACCCGACGTCATGGTCACCTTCGACTGCGGGTCCCTGGCCCGCCTCGGTGAGCTGGCGGCAGTCGCGGAGCACTGCCGAGGGCTCGGGCACTTGGTGGTCCTCGACCACCACGCCACCAACGACCGTTACGGCTCGGTCAACGCCGTCGACCCTTCGGCCGCGGCGACGGCGGTGGTGGTGCGCCAGCTGGCCGAGCACCTCGGCTGGCCCCTGACCCGGGAGGCGGCGATCTGCCTCTACACGGGCCTCGTCACCGACACCGGCCGTTTCCAGCACAGCAACACCACCCCCGAGGTGTTCTGGCTGGCCCACGAGCTGTCGCTGTTCGACCTTCCCATCGGCCAGATGTCCCGTTCCCTCTTCGAGGAGCACCGCTTCGCCTACCTGAAACTGGTGGCCGCGTGCCTGGAACGAGCTCAGCTCGACGTCGAGCTGGGGTTCGTGTGCACGTGGGTGACCGAGGACGACTTGCGTCGTTTCGACGTGACCCTCGAGGAGACCGAGGGCCTGATCGACCTGGTCCGCCGAGCCGCCGAGGCCGAAGTGTCCTGCGTGCTCAAGGACGCGCCCGAGGGAGTCCGTGTGTCCCTCCGGGCCCTGTCGCGAGTCGACGTGGGTGCCATCGCGACGGGGTTCGGCGGCGGCGGACACCGCTTCGCGGCCGGGTTCACCTACGCCGGCACGGTCGACCAGGCGCTGGCCGCTCTCCGAGCGGCGCTTGGTGCCGGTGGTTGAAGCCGGGCCGGCTGCGAAGGGGGATCCCTCCTTCGGTGGCCTGCTGGTGATCGACAAGCCCGCCGGGTGGACCAGCCATGACGTGGTTGCCCGGTGCCGCAAGATCTTCAAGTTGCGCAAGGTCGGTCACGCTGGGACCCTCGACCCCGACGCCACCGGTGTGCTGCTGGTGGGCCTGGGGACGGCCACCCGGTTGTTGCGCTTCCTGTCGGGCTTGCCCAAGTCCTACCGGGCCGAGATCGTCCTCGGCGTCGCCACCACCACCCTGGACGCCTCAGGCGAGGCCACCGGCCTCTGGGATATGGGCGGCGTCACCCTTGCCGACGCCCGGGCCGCGGCGGCGACGTTGACAGGAGCGATCGCCCAGATCCCGCCGATGGTGTCCGCCGTCCACGTCGGAGGCCGCCGGCTGCACGAGCTGGCCCGCGAGGGCACTGAGGTCGAGCGGGCAGCGCGCATGGTCACGGTGAGCCGGTTCTTCCTTGACGGCCCGCTGGCCCGGGACCAGTCGGCGGTGGCCGACGGCCCGCTGGCGGGCGCGGCCGGCGGTGGGACGGCGGTGGCCGACGGCGGGCCGGTATTCGCGGCCGAGGTCGACTGCTCCACCGGGACATACATCCGCAGCCTGGCCGCCGACCTGGGCGCCGCCCTGGGTGGCGGGGCCCACCTGCGCAATCTGCGCCGGGTATCGGTGGGTCCGTTCTCGCTCCACGGCGCCGTTCCCCTCGACCAGGTGTCGATGGACGCGGTACGGCCCTTGACCGATGCGCTTCCGGGGATGGTGCCGGTGGCGGTGGGGCAAGACCTGGCAGAGGCCGTGGGCCACGGCAAGGTGCTGGCGCCCGCCGAGCTTGGCGTTGACGGCGAGGGGCCGTGGGCCATCGTCGGCCCGGGGGAGCGCCTGCTGGCGGTGTACGAATGCTGCCCGGACGGCCGGGTGAAGCCCGCCGTGGTCCTGCGCGGCTCCCAGTAGCCTCGTCGGAGATGGAGCTCCTCCTCGATGGCGGGCGGCCCGGGGCGGGGGCCTATGCCGTGACCATCGGGTCCTTCGACGGTGTCCATGTGGGCCACCAGCACGTGATCGGCAAGGTCCGTGCCCGGGCCGCGGCCCTGGGTGTGGCCAGCGCCGTGGTCACCTTCGACCGCCACCCGGCAACGGTGGTGCGGCCGGCGTCGGCGCCCAAGCTGCTCACCGATCTGGACCAGAAGCTGGAGTTGCTCGACGCCGCGGGCGTCGACTGCTGCCTGGTGATCCGCTTCGACCGGGAGCGTTCAGAGGAGAGCGCCGAGGACTTCGTGACGACGGTGCTGTCGGCTCAGTTGCACGCCCGAACGGTGGTGGTCGGCCAGGACTTCCATTTCGGCCACGGTCGCCGGGGAGATGTGGCGCTGCTCACCCGGATGGGCCGGCAACTCGGCTTCGAGGTCGAAGGCATTGACCTGGTCGCAGCCGGTGGCGGGCCGCCGGTCTCCTCGACCCGGATCCGCCGGCTCCTCGCCGAGGGCCGGGTGGAGGAGGCGGCGTCGGGGCTGGGGCGCGACCACCAGGTCCGGGGACACGTGCAGCGAGGCGACGGGCGGGGACGGACGCTAGGGTTTCCGACCGCCAACGTTCCCGTGCCGGCCGACATCTGCCTGCCGTCCGACGGGATCTACGCCGGGTGGTACCACCAACTTGACGGCCGGAAGCATCCCGCCGCGCTGTCACTCGGGCGCCGGCCGACGTTCTACGACCACACCGAGGCGTCGCTACTGGAGGCCTACCTGCTCGACTTCGACGGCGACCTCTACGACCAGCCGGCTGCGATCAGCTTCCATTCCCGTCTCCGGGGCGAGGAGCGGTTCGACAGCGTCGACAACCTCGTGGCCCAGATTGAACGGGACGTGGCCGCCACCCGGGAGGCCCTGGGGTAGAGGATCGCCCGAGCCAGGGGCGCCCGAAGGGGATCAGGTCACGACGAACAGCAGCTCGCTGTGGCTCTGGCCCTCCATCGTGATGGCTGCCTTACTCCGCCACAGCTGGATGGCCTCGTCGTCGGACCAGAACGAATCGACCTGCGCCTGATAGGCCGTCATGTCCTCGAACTCGGTCTCGGTGATGACCTGGTTGCTCAACCCGGCTACCGGTGTGAGCACCGTCGCCGGAATGCGCCCGGTGGCCTGCGCCCGGTTGTTCATAGCGTCGATGACTGCCAGGTATTCGGGCAAGTTCCCGTACTTCACGACTTCGATCAGACGGCTCCGATACGCCACTCTCGTCCTCCCACCTCGCGCGCTCTAGCGGCCCGCACTATAGCCTCACGGTCGCCCGGCTGGTTCAACCGGCCGGTACGCAAATACGGGTGCCGCCAAAGGGGTCATGGGTCCGTCGTCTTTCGGGCTCGATCAGCGGCGACGGCATCGGCGCCCAGGTCAGCGGAGACGGTATCGGCGCCCAGGTCGGCGGCCAGGGTGCGCAAGGTCCGGTTGCGCCGGACCTGCTGGCCTTGCAACCCGACACCGCCGGCCGCTGCCCGGGAAGGGACCTCGAGGAAGGAGAACCGCTGCCAGTAGTTGGTGGCGCCGTCGATGGCGTCGCCGCCGAGCGCGTGAGCCCAGAGGGAGCTCAAGCGTTCCTCCTCCGCGCTGGGGGTCTCCTCGAGCGGATGGGGCTCGTCCGCGACCTCGGGTGGCAGGGAGGTCACCGGCAGCACCTGCGACGGCCACGGGCAGCCGGGCAGCCGGGACCAAAGAAACGACCGCATCTCGGCTGGCGTCGGGCAGTCCTGGCCGCTGACCGGCACGACGTAGGCCACGAGGTCGTCGGTGCCGTCCTCTCGGCGCACGACTGTGGCTGCCACCTCGGCGATCTCGGGGTGCGCGGCCAGCGCGCTCTCGATGCGAGAGGTGTCGACGACGAAGCCGGCCACCGCTGCGGTCCGCGCGGAGCGGCCCCCGCCGGAGGGACCGGCGGCGACGAGGTCGACGAGGCGGGCGCCCGGGGAGGCCACCACCCGGGCCAGCATGGCGTCGAAGAAGTCGAGGACCTTTTCCACCGACGGCGGATGGAAGGCGCCCCGGGCGACCAGCGTCACCTGCTCGGGGTCCTCGACGACCGACAGGATCAGGAAGGTGCCCTGGTAGGCGCCGGCGCCCCAGATCGCCGGCGCGGATTCTTGCGGTGACCCAGCCGTCGGCGCGCTCGCTCGGGCGACGCCCTCCTCCGAGGCGGCGAAGTGAGGCTGCGCCAGTCCCGAAGCGGCGTCGTAGGGCTCGACGGAGACTCCCGGCAGGACGAGCCGTTCTCGGTGCGGGGTGTCGGCCTGGAACACCAGGGACAGGTTGGGCACCACCCCGAGCGACGCCGCCCGGGCGCCGAGCACGCCCTGCACAATCGTTTCGAAGGCCAGGTCCTGATGGGCGAGGGCGCCGAGGACGGCGGCGCGGGCGCCGGCCAAGGACACCTCGAAGCTCGCCTCGGGAGAAACCCGCAGGCGCAGCGGCACCTTTTTGGTGAAGCACCCCACCAGTGGTTCCCAGTCGACGGTGTTGCGGTTGGCGACCACCGTGGCCAGGACCAGGTCATCCTGGCCGGTGCAACCGAAAGCCACCACCCCGAACACGGCGAGCAGCGCCATGAACAGGGTGCAGCGTTGGCGGGCCGCCAGCTGGCGCAACCGCCGGATCGAGTCGGCCGCCAGCGGGTGGGTGAGCGGCACGGCGGCGGGATGGGCTGCCCCGGGGGGCCGGGCCGGGTCGGAGAGCGGCAGGGCCAGGGTCAGCGGCGCCCCGGCCAGCTCCCGGCGCCAATAGCTCAGCTGCTCGGCGCCCTCCCGCCCTGCCATCCGGCCCCGTTGCTGGCGGCAGAAGTCGGCGAAGCCGGTGGTCAGTTCCGGGAGAGGCGGCCCCGAGCCTTCGACTCGAGCCAGGTAGAGCGCCGTCAGGTCGCGACGGAACACGTCGACCGACCAGTCGTCGAATGCGAGGTGGTGGAGGCGGATCACCACGACGTTGTCGTCGGCGGCGAGGCGGAACAGCCATGGTTGGAACAGGCCGTCTGACCCGAGGTCGAACGGCCGGGCCAGGGCGTCGGCCACGGCGCCGGCGACGACGCGACGTTGGGACTCGGCGTCGAGGTCGCTCAGGTCAATAAGCGGTACCGCGGGAGGCTGGGCGCGGTGGACCCGCTGGATCGGGCGGCTGTCGGCCAACTCGAAGGTGGTACGCAGCGGCGCGTGACGGGCGATGAGGTCGCCGAAGGCGCCTTCGAGCGCCGCCA
>JBOGGN010000257.1:0-18866 GCA_050744165.1 Acidimicrobiales bacterium
CTTGGCCGCGTTCGGTGAACTTGGGATCTGAAACTGTCGTGGCGGTCAGTCAGCCGCGGTCAGGTTCACGAAACGCGGCCAGGTTCACGAAACGCGGCCAAGAACGAGATCGTTCGTCCGTCGTGGAGCCTCGCAGCGGTCCGACGACGCGCTCGGCTCGCCGACCGGGGCGGATCGGGAAGGATGTGGCCCGTACCCAAACGACCGAGCGGTAGGGGTGCCAAAAAGCGATGCGTGCGGTTGGGCCCGCTGGCGGCCGGTGCGGCGGAGGCACAGATGGCCACCGCCAGCGGTTGGGTCGGCAATGCGATTAGGCCCCCAACGATCAGGGACCGTGGCTCTGAAAGGCCAACCACTCGATCGTGAAGGGTTTACCGCCGGTACCCGAGGATGAAGCTCATGCCCTCCGCCCGGGTCGCTTCGCAGTCCCGGAACAAGCCACGCACCGCCGAGGTGATCGTCGTGCTCCCGGGCTTGCGAACCCCACGCATCGACATGCACAGGTGCTCGGCTTCCACCACTACCAGAACCCCTCGGGGTTCGAGGACCTTCTCGACGGTCTCCGCGATCTGGGTCGTGAGCCGCTCTTGGACCTGGGGCCGGCGGGCAAAACCGTCGACCACCCGGGCCAGCTTGGAGAGCCCGGTGATGCGACCATCCTCGTTGGGGATGTAGGCGATGTGGGCGGAGCCCATCCAGGGGATCAGGTGGTGCTCGCAGACGCTATAGACCCGCATGTCCTTGACCATCACCATCTCGTCGTGACCCTCCTCGAAGGTCAGGTTCAGGTGCCGGCCCGGGTCCTCGCGTAGGCCGGAGAACAGCTCGGCGTACATGCGGGCCACCCGACCGGGCGTCCCGGCCAGACCTTCGCGGTCGGGGTTTTCGCCGATCGCCACGAGGATCTCGCGCACCGCCCGCCGGATGCGTTCGTGGTCGAAGGGCGGGAACTCACCGCCTCCGGGCGCCAGCGCGGTCCCGTCCATGTCGACGTCCTGCCCGTCGAGCCCCACCTCGTCGTCATCGGCACCATCGAACTCGCCACGGTCCTTGCCCGGGTCCATCGAGTCGCCGCCGATCATTCGTCCTCGGCCTGCCGAGACTCACGGAGGTGGGCTCCGCCGTGAACGGCACTGCCACCGTTGCTGCCATTGACCCCGTTGCCGGCATGGCCGTCCGGAGGCCAGCTGGGAAGCGGCCCGATGATGGCGGCCAACTCGTCGCCTTCCAGGGTTTCCTTCTCCACCAGCGCCGCCGCCAAGGTGTCGAGGGTCTCGCGGTGCAGGGTCAGGATGTCGCGGGCGCACTGGTGGGCGTCACCGATCATGCGGCGTACCTCGGCGTCGATACTGGCAGCGACCTGCTCGGAGTAGTTGGGTTCATGCCCGAAGTCGCGGCCCAAAAACACCTCACCGTTCTTGCGCCCCAACTGCTGGGGCCCGAGGAGATCGCTCATGCCGTATTCGGTGACCATGGCGCGGGCGATGCCGGTGGCCTTCTCGATGTCGTTCTCGGCCCCGGTGGTGGGGTCCTCGAAGATCAGCTCCTCCGCCGATCGGCCGCCGAGGCACATGGCCATGGAGTCCAGCAACTCGCGCCGGGTGTGGTTGTACTTGTCCTCCGGCAGGGTGAAGGTCAGGCCGAGAGACCGGCTCCGGGCGACGATAGAGACCTTGTGGATCGGGTCGGCGTGGGGCAGGACGTGACCGACGATCACATGGCCGCTCTCGT
Source organism: Acidimicrobiales bacterium (assembly GCA_050744165.1). Lineage (GTDB taxonomy): Bacteria > Actinomycetota > Acidimicrobiia > Acidimicrobiales > Palsa-688 > JBOGGN01. The sequence continues at coordinate 1,732 of JBOGGN010000257.1, forward strand.
GGTAGGCGGTGACCAGCTTGTCCTTCTCCGTCATGATCAGCGAGCGGCGCTCCGGTCCCGCGATCACCCGGTCGATGGCGCTCTCGAGCTCGGGCATTCCGATCTGCTCGCGGCTGCGCCGGGCGGCGAGAAGCGCCGCCTCGTTAAGCAGGTTGGCGAGGTCGGCGCCGGTGAAACCCGGGGTCCGCTTGGCCAGTGTCTCCAAGCTGACCTGGGGCACGAGCGGCTTGCCCTTGGCGTGGACCTCAAGAATGGCCTTGCGGCCCGCGACGTCGGGCCGGTCGACGACGACCTGGCGGTCGAAGCGGCCCGGCCGCAAAAGTGCCGGGTCCAAGATGTCGGGCCGGTTGGTGGCCGCGATCAGGATGACGCCACCCTTGACGTCGAAGCCGTCCATCTCGACCAGTAACTGGTTGAGTGTCTGCTCCCGCTCGTCGTGGCCGCCGCCAAGCCCGGCCCCTCGGTGGCGCCCAACGGCGTCGATCTCGTCCATGAAGATGATGGCCGGGGCGCTGGCCTTGGCCTGGTCGAACAGATCCCGGACCCGGCTGGCGCCAACGCCGACGAACATCTCGACGAAGTCCGATCCCGAGATCGAGAAGAACGGCACCCCCGCTTCACCGGCCACCGCCCGTGCGAGCAGCGTCTTGCCGGTGCCGGGCGGTCCGAACAGCAGCACCCCTTTGGGGACCTTGGCCCCCATGGCCTCGAATTTGGCCGGCGCCTGCAGGAAATCCTTGATCTCCTCCAACTCGGCCACCGCCTCATCAGCCCCGGCCACGTCGGCGAAGGTCACCTTGGGCTGGTCCTTGGACACCGGGCGAGCCTTGGCCTTGCCGAACTGCATGACCTTGCCGCCCCCGCCCTGCATGCTGTTGAGGATGAAAATGAAGCCGCCGAATAGGAGGAGGATCGGCCCGAAGTTGTCGAGCAAGGTGATCCACACCGACTCCGACGCGTGCTTGACCGAAACGGTGCCGACGTGCTTGTCGAGCAGCGACTGGGTGATCGTCTCGGTGTACCGGTCCGGGTAGGTGACGTCGTACTGCTTGCCGTTGTTGTGGCCTCCGGTGCCCTTCAGCCGCCCCGAGACGTCGTCCGACCCGTCGTGGATTGTGGCCGTAGCCACCTGGCCGCTGTTCACCTTCTGCTCGAACTGCTGCAAGGTGAGGTGGTCGATGCTCGGACCGGGCCGGAAAAGGGACCAGCCGATCAGCAGCAGCAACACCGCGGCCAGCGCGATGTAGAAGACCGGCATGCGCAGGACCTTTTTCATACCGGCGCCAGGGTACAGGCGAAAGAAAGTTGTCCCTTGGCGCTCTCCGAGCTCATGTTGGGGCGCCCGAGCCTTGATAGAGACAGATGTAGGGCAGGTTGCGGTAGCGCTCGGCGGCGTCGAGCCCGTACCCGACGACGAAGTCCGGCGGAATCCGGAAGCCCACGTAGGCCAGGTCGGAGTCCACCCGCTGGCTCTCCTGCTTGACCAAGAGGGCGCAAACGTCGAGGCTTCGCGGGTTGCGGGCCAGCAGGTTCTTGCGCAGGTACGACAGCGTGAGCCCCGAGTCCACGATGTCCTCGACGACCAGGACCGCTCGATCGGTGAGGTCCAGATCCAGGTCCTTAACGATCCGCACCACGCCACTGGTGCGCGTCGCCCGCCCGTAGGATGCCACGGCCATGAAGTCGAACTCCACCGGCAGGTCGATGGCCCGGGCCAGGTCGCTCATGAAGACGAACGCCCCCTTGAGCACGCCCACCAGGAGCGGCACTCGGCCGTGGAAGTCCACCGTGATCTGGCGGCCCAACTCCTTCACCCGGGCCTGGAGGGTGTCTTCGTCGATGATGACCTTGCCCAGCGCCGGGTCGTTGCCCACGTGCGGTCACGGTAGCCGCGGGCTGGGGCGGGCCCCGTCGGGGTCGAAGGCGGCTGTCAACCGGTTGCCGGCCCCGAGCCAGGACCGTTCCGATCGGGTCCCCCGACTGACGAACAGTCGTCCCCGGGACCGAGACACCCGGCGTCCCCCAGACAGCTCGCAGGCCACGACCTCGCCACGGATCACCGCCAGCACCCGTTCGACCTCGCCGAAGGAGGGAGGGTGCTGGTCACCGTCGACCGGCACGGCGCGCAACCACTCGCGGATCGCCCGACGAGCCAATGCTGGCGCCGCCCCCGCGAGGGCTCGGGCGTCGGTGGGATCGAGCGACGCCGCAAGCGAGTCCAAAAAGGCCGCCTCCTCTCCGAGCAGTGAGGCCTGGCGGGTCAGGACGGGAACGGGGTCCCGCCCGGAAACCGACGCCAAAAGCGGGAGGAGTTCGTGACGGACCCGGTTGCGCACGAAGCGCGGGTCGGCATTCGACGGGTCCTCTACGGGCAGCAGGCCGGCCGACTCGCACACCGCACGGGTCTCGGCCCGCCGTAACCCCAGCAACGGCCGCATCACACGCTCCGCTCCCGGCGCGGACCCCTGCCCCGGACCCCACTCGGACGCCCGCATCGGGCTCAGCCCGTCGAGGCCGGCCCCCCGCAGCAGGTTGACCAGCATGGTCTCGGCCAGATCATCGGCGGTGTGCCCCGTGAGCACCCCCGCCGGCAAGGCGGCGTAGCGCGCGAAGCGGGCCCGGGCCTCGAGGTTGGGCCCAGCCCCCACCGACACCGCGACCGACGTGAACGAGGCGCCGAACGACGACGCCGCGGCGGCTACTACCTTTGCCTCCGACGCCGACTCAGGACGCAGGCCGTGGTCGACGTGGATCGCGGTCACCTCGAGGTCGGCGGCCACCGCCAAGACCAGCAACGCCAGCGAATCGGCGCCGCCCGAGACGGCGCACGCCACCGGCGTCCCAGGCGGCGGGAAACGACACCGCGCCAACAGCGCCCTGATGTCCGCGGCACAGTTCGGCGGTAGCGACGGACCGGCCCGGCGAGCCGCCCCCGCGGTCACCGGCTGAGGCTCCGTGTCAGTCAGGGTCAGGTGGGCGACACCGACGTGGGCGACACCGACGTGGGCGACACCGACGACGACGACGCCGCCGGCAGCTGCCGAGGATCGCCCCGCTTAATACGGGCGATCAAGTCGGTCGGAGTCCGGATCTCGGGCAGGTCGGGGAGCCATTCCGGACCCTGCCACGCCTTATTGAGGAACTCCCGCCCCTCCGTGGTCTCGACCGCCTGAATGAACTCCTCCCCCTGCTGGTACTGCTTCATCTTGGCGTCGAGTCCGATCAGCGTGCTCATGATCTTCATGAGGCCCTTCTGCTGGCGGCGCATCCGGAGCACCCGACTGAAACGCTCGGCCGATGGGATGCGGTCGGCGCCCGCCCGGTCCATGGTCACATCGCCGTGGCCTTCGAGCAGGCTCATCAGGCCACCGATCTGCTGGATGCCCTCGTACTGCTCGGGACCGGCCAGAAGCGTCACCAGGCCGCCGTCGTCGAGGGGGTTGTGGCCCTGGCGGACCTGTTCGGTGGCCCGCTTCAGGGCCTCGACGAACCGGCGGGGGTCGGGTTCCACCCCCGAGAGGGTGTTTTCCACCAACGAGAGGAAGTAAGGCCGCATCCAGGGGATAGCGGTGAACTGCATGCGGTGGGTCACCTCGTGCAGCGCCAGCCACAGCCGGAACTCACGGGGCGGGAAGGCGAAGCGCTTTTCGAGCGCAATCACATTGGGTCCCACGTAGTACACGATGTCCTGCTCGTCGGGGTTCTCGTCCTCGATAATCAGCTGGTCGTACTGGCCGAGGACTCGGGTGCTCATCCACCCGAGTAGCAACCCCACTTGGGTCCCGGCCACGCTGCGCCCGACCCGAGCGACGGGGATAGGCAGTGGGCCAAGGTTGGTCGGCTGGTCGAGTGCCGCCTCCAACTTGCGGGTGAGCGGCCGGAGGAGCCGCTGAAACGACTTGACGTTGGCGTGGACCCAGCCGGCCCGATCGGTGACCCGAGCCCGGGCCGGACCAGCCGCCGATTTGAATCCCGTCTCTTGCTCGACGAGGGCCTCGGCCTCCTGCGTTAACTCAGAGAAGTCGGGTTCAAGGGTTCGATAGAGGTAGGACTGCTCCAAAGCTTCGTGGCCGCCAACGCGGACAGCGACTCGTTCCGCGAGGTCCCACGCGACCGGTTCGGTCATCGGGCTACTGCTTCGGGTGCTTCAGGCTGACGACCTTGACCAAGTAGGCGACGCCAAGACCGATGATCATCAGCAGGACCGGAACGAAGATGAAGAAGGAGATCCAATAGGTCCAAACCTCACTCGACAGGAGCATGGTGCGATCGTATCGCCACGTCCTGACTGCCACCCTCATTGAGGTGGCCCTCATTGAGGTGGCAGGGACGCTCAGGCGATCTTGCGACCCCGGGTACGGGGTACCGCCATCGGCTCGTGCTGGTAGCAGTACTTCCCGTTGTTGTAGATCGAAAGGCGGGTCGTGCAGCCCGACTCGCGGCACACCCGGCCTTTGGCGAAGGCCCGCGACGGCCGCTCGTTCCCTGCCAGTGCATGCCCTCCCAGTGAACGGTCGCTCATATACTTCCTAACGCTCTCGGTACCTGGCTCATTCCCACCGGTATTCGCCACGGGTGGGCATGCCGGATTGTTCGAGGGCCTTCCAAACCCGCTCTTTCAGCGAATCGGGAACGACGTCGCGACACTTGCGGGCGATGACGATCCGTAGCTCCATCTCGAAGTCGAAGGCGTCCAGGCACGGCGAGCATGCCGCCAGGTGCTGAGCGATCTGTTCGCGCCGGAGGGCGGTCAGCTCACCGTCGAGGAAGTGGTACAGCCGTCGGATGGCGTCTTCGCACTCGCCGTCATCGTGGTCAGCGCCACCCCCGCAGCCTCCGAATTGATCGTCATGGTCATCCATCAGCGCCTCAACCGTGTACCTCGGGCACCGGAGCCACTAGGCCCCGCTGCAACCCGAAGTCAAACAACGCCTTCTGTAGCGCCTTTCTTCCACGATGGAGCCGGCTCATCACCGTTCCGATCGGAATGTCCAGGATCTCCGCTATGTCCTTGTAGCTGAAACCCTCTACATCGGCGAGCAACACCGCCATGCGGAACTGCTCGGGGAGCGACTCGACCGCGTCCTTGACGTCAGCTTCGGTGAAGTGCTCCAGCACCTCGTCCTCGGCGCTGCGGCCCGCGGCCACCGCCTCCAGCCCGCCCATGCGCCGATACAAGTAAAGGTCCTCGACATCGTCGAGTTCGGTCTGCTCGGGCCGGCGCTTGCGCGAGCGGTAGGAGTTGATGAAGGTGTTCGTGAGGATCTTGTAGAGCCACGCCTTGATGTTGGTCCCTTGCTGGAACGTGGCGAACGCCCGGTACGCCTTGAGATAGGTCTCCTGGACGAGATCTTCGGCGTCGGAGGGGTTGCGGGTCATGCGCAGGGCCGCCGTGTACAGCGACCCCATGTGGGGCATGGCGAGATCCGCAAAGCCCGACCGGCGATCAGGTTCCGCCGCCGGGTCGGCGGTTTGGCCCGGTGCTCGGGGGTGCGGGCTCGCCTGGTCGGCCATAAACAGACCCTACTGTCCGGTGGTCTGGGAAGGATTCAGCATTTCGACTAGTTCTTCGTAGACGCCGAGGTGGCGGACGGCGGTGTCTCGCCAGGGGAATCGGCCCACCACCTGCTGGCCCCCACGGCGCAGCCGCGACCGCAGGCCTTTGTCGGTCACCAGCCGCGCCATTCCGAGGGCGAGGCGCTCGGGGTCGGCGGCGGGCACGAGGAGCGCGTTCTCCTCGTTCGCCAAATACTCCTGGAAAACGGCGATGTCGGTGGCGATCACGGGCAGGTCCGCGGCCAGCGCCTCGAGGGTCACGAGTCCCCACCCCTCCTTCAGGCTGGGAAACGCCAGGGCGTCGGCGGCCCGGTACCACCCAGCCAGTTCGTTCTGGGGGACGGTGCCGAGAACGACCACGTCTTTTCCCAGCTCGAGCCCCCACTCGGGCAAACGCGACAGGGCGCCCTCCCGGTAGGCGGTGTAGTCCTGGAAGGAGTGGCCCCCGACGACCACGAGCAGCGGCGGCGGGCTGAGCCGGGCTTTCAGGCGGCCCAGTGCCTCAAGGAGGTGGACGCTGCCCTTACGGGGTTCGATGCCGCCCACGGTGAGGAACACGAATCGGTCCCCGGCCCCCACCCCTGCCCGCATCGCGGCCCGGCTCTGTGGCGTGATGGGCGGGAAGCAGGAGGGGTCGACGCCGTTGTGGACGACCGTTGCGCCCACGCCGTAGTCACGGTGCAGCAACTGGCGCCAGTGCTCGCTCACCACCAGCAACCGGTCCGGTTCGAGGATGGCCCGGGTCTGGCAGTTGACCAGGGCGGGAGTGGTGAAGTCGTCGACGTGGTGCACCGTGCGCAGCACCGCGACACCCGCCCCGGCCCGCTTCACGGCGACCGCAGCCCGGGCCGAGATGCAGTCCTGGGTGTGCAGGATGTCGAACTCGCCCCGCAGGTGGACCAGCCCCTCGGTCAGGGCCTCGACCGAGGCGAAGACTCGTTCCTCCAGGCTGGGCGCCCACGCCGGGGCCTGGATGAGGGCATAGGGCACCACGGTGTGCCGGTAGAAGCCGTCCTCGGCAGCCAGGTCGGCCAGCGCCACGACGGTCGGCTCGTAGCCCAGGGCACACAAGGCTTCGGCCAGGGCCAGGGTGTGCACGACGCCGCCGCGAGGCTTGTTGGAGTAGGTGACCAGCGCCACCCGGGCGCTCACCGAGCGCCCCTTGATGAAACGAAGTTCACGTGTCTTTAGTACCCGGAGACGGGAATCTCGTTTCGTGCCGGAGCGGGCGTCGACAGGACAAGTTGTGGCTGCCGAGTGGCCAGGGCGGCGGCCGTCAGGGCGGCTCGGGCGGCGGTGGCGGGCACGATGCAACCGGAGTCGCGCATCTTGGCCCGCTGCGCCGCCAGCCCCTGGGGATCGGCCTCGGTCCCGAGTACGTAGGCCACCACCTCGGGCCCGGCGCCGCCCGCCCGGATCTCCCGAGCCACCGGGGCCAGCAGTCCCGCGGGGTCGGGGTGGGACCCATAGCCGAGCACCACGTCGATGAGGACCACCGCCACCTCGGGCTCGTGGCCGGCCTGGCGCATCAACTCGATCCGGGCCTCGTGGTCGATCATCGGGTGGGGACGGCCCTTGGTGTACTCCTCCTCACCCAGGTCGAGGCAGGTGTGGGCCGAATCCGGGGCGGGCAGGCCCCAGCGCTTGTCGATCGGGGTGTTGGAGTACACCGGCCCGACCAGCCCGTAGAGCAGGGAAAGGGCCTCGTAGCACAGGGTCCCGCCGGAGAACAGGCCCCGGATCAGGCTCCGATCCCCGCCGAGGCGGTCGCAGGCGGCATCCACGGGCGCCAGCAGACCCTCGGTGGGATCGGGGGCGATCAGGCCCAATGAGGCCATCACCGCGGTGACGCCCTCTTCCAGGGTGGCGGCGGTGACCGCCGCCGCGGGAGCGTCGGCTGGGGCGTCGGCTGGGGCGAGGCCGATCAGTGCCGCAACCAGCGCCTTGGCGCCCGGTACCGACAGCACCGCTTGGGCCACCTCGGGGGCGGGTGGCTTGGAGACCAGCAGGATGGCGTCGGTGCCGGCGTCGGCCTGAAGGGCCTCGATGGCCGAGATCGCCATGCGGCCAGCCACCTGGCGGGACAGGTCGCGGCCGCCCAGGCCGATTACGTGGGACACGCCGGCGCCCCACTGGTCGAGCAGGCTCATGGCCTCCTGGGCGCCGGTGCCGGCCGCCGCCACAACCCCCACCCGCCCGGGCCGCACCACGTTGGCGAAGCCCAGCCCCGTTCCGGCGAGCATCGCGGTCCCCGCCCCCGGTCCCATCACGAGCCGTCCGAGGGCACGCGCCCGGTCCTTGAGCTCCACCTCTTCCTGGAGCGAAACGTTGTCGCTGAACAGCAGGACGTGCAGGCCCGCGGTCAGCGCCTTGTGCGCTTCGAGGGCGGCGTAGGGACCGGGCACCGACACGATGGCCACATTGGCCGCGCCCTCCAACCGCGCCAACGAATCAGCCAGGCTGCGGGCGAGGGCAATGCCGTCGCTGCCGTCGGTGCCCGAGGCGCCGGTACCGCGGGTGCCGGTACCGCGGGTGCCCGTGCCGCGGGTGGCCGTGCCCCGGGTTGCCGTACCGGAAGGCCGGTGGGAAAAGAGCGCCGCCTCGCCCGCCTCCAGCGCCGCGCCGGCAGCTTTCGCGCTGCCCGCCAGCACGGCGAGAAACAGGTCGTTGGCATGGGCCTCGGGCACCTCGTCCCGGAAGCCCTTCTCCCGCAGGACGTCCAGGTTGGCGGGGGTGGCCATGGCGGCGGCGGCCCACGTGACGTCCTCGGCCTGGGACATGGCCCGGGTCCCCGACAGCTGCAGAACCGAGTCCAGGTAGGTGTCCTTGAAGAGTTTGACGGCGGTGCTCATCGCCACGCCGCCCCCGCCGCCGGGGCCCGGCTGGGTTCGGGTGCCGCCGCCCGGACCCGCACGATCCTCGTCCCCACCGTTCCCTCGAGCTGGGAGACCGTGCCTTCCAGCGAGGCGTAGACCAACTCGGGGCTGGTGATCACCGCCACCTCGCCGCCGTGGCGCAGGAAACGGATACCCGCGCGCACCTTGGGGCCCATGCTCCCCTCGGGGAACTGACCCTCCTCCAAGAAGCGCTCGGCCGCATCCCCGGTGATCTCTTCGATGGGCCGCTGCTGCGGTGTGCCGTAGTCGAGGAGCACCGACTCGACGCCGGTGACGAGCACCAGAGCATCGGCGGCCAGCGAGGTGGCCAGCAGCTGGGCCGCGTAGTCCTTGTCGATGACGGCGTCGATCCCCCCGTAGCCGGTTGCGGTGCGGACGATCGGCACCCCGCCGCCACCGGCCGCCACCACCACTTGGCCCGCCTCGAGGAGCGTCCGGATGGCGTCGGTCTCGACGATGCCCATCGGTTCTGGCGAGGCCACCACTCGGCGGTAGCCCCGGTCGGAGTCCTTCTTCATCACCCAGTGGCGGGCGGCACCCAGCGAGGCCGCTTCCTTGGCGTCGAAGAACGGCCCGATGAACTTGGTGGGGTCCTTGAACGCCGGGTCGTCGGGCACCACCGCGACGTGGGTGACAACCGATACGGCACCGGTGATCCACGGGTCGCCGACCCGGTGCAGCGCCAGGCAGATGAGGCTTCCAAGTTGCCCCTGGGTCATCGAGCCGAGGGCGAACAGCGGCTGCGCGGGGACCAGCGACGCCCCCTCCTCCTGCTGGATCGCCAGATTGCCGACCTGGGGCCCGTTGCCGTGGACCAAGACCACCCGCCAGCCGGTGCGGAGCAGCGAGCACACCGACTTGGCCATGGCGGTGGCGTTGTGTTCCTGGTCCTCGTAGGTGCCGCGCTGGCCGGCACGGATAAGGGCGTTGCCACCGAGGGCAACGACTGCGGTCTTGGCCATGGGGCTCCCTGTGGGGATGAGAAGGCGCCCGGGTCCGGGGTGGTGACCCGGAGACCACGGTCAGCTAAACAATAGGAGACGGCGTTTACGATAGTATATGAATCTCGGCGAGGCAAGGGAGCAGACAGATGTCCGACACACCGGGCGCCCCAGCGGAACCGGACCCCTCGCCAGGGGTGCCGCCGGCCCTGCTGGCCAGCTGGCGGGCGGCCGAGGAACGCCTCTACCCCATGGTAATGGTCATCCCCGAGAGCTACGAGCGAGTCGTGCGGCTGGTGGGCGAGACGGCGGTCGAGTTGCAGCTCGCATGCCCCGATATGGCGTCGCTGGTCGCCGAGGCCCCCCGGGCGGCGGACCGGGTTCGCCGACTGGCCGAGGCGGCCCTGGTGTCCGACGTACTCGACTATGCCTTGATCGGTGCCTCGGCATTGCTCCTGCGTTACCGCCAGGTTGACGAACAATTGCGCCGTGAGCAGCAGGTTCGGCTGATCGAGGAGGCAGCCGCGGCGGGCCAGACGTGGGTCCTGCTCGCCCGTGCGACGCCACCTACAACGTGGCCGCCGATGCCGTCGACCACCCTCGAGATGCACCTCGCAAGCGGCTCCGCTCTGGAACAGACGGTGCTGCTGGACCTCGAGAGTGGAGCACCGCTGTTTCTGCTGCGCTGCCTATCGCTCGACCCCGCCACCGGTGAGGGCCGCGCGGACGAGGCGACCGAGGAGTCCTTCGAGGACTTGGCGTCGTGGCAGGCGGCGGCGGCGGCTCGGCGGTCGGAGATCGAGCGGGGACCATCGGATGGGTGAAATGAGTGATTGGGGTTTGACTTCCGTTCCCCAATGCGATTTCCTATAGTAAACGTCGCAACGTGAACGTCCGTCTCCGAAAGTGGGGGATTCGTGCCTGGAACGCCCTCGCGGCCAGCTGTGGACTTTGACGGCGCCCGCCCCCTCGGCGAAGGTGCTCGGGGGGGTCTGGAGCTCGCCGACCTGATCACCGACCTCCAAAGCCGGGGGGTTCGGTTCGAGATCGGCGACTCGCCTGATGGGGTGGAGACCCGCCGGGGCGGCGCCGGGCCGTCGGACTCGGGGATGCTGTGGGTAGAAGGGGTTCCCGTTACCTTGCCGACGGGCGGCGGCCTCGATGCCACGACGCCCTACGTGTTGCGGGAGGACGGGGACGCCCGGGGCCACGGCGACGGGGAGAGCGGCGCCAGCAGATTCGGGGATGCCGGGAACGGCGAGAGCGGCGCCACCAGATCCGGGGATGCCGGGGACGTTGGGGGCTGTGGAAGCGGCGGGCGCAAGCTGGCGATCTACGCGGGTGGCCAACGACTGGCGGCGGCGTCAAGCGCCGGCCGGCCCCGCTACTACGACCTGGCGACTGACGACGGCATCCCCTACTGGAAGATCGCCCTCCTCCATCTGGACTCCCTCGCCAGCACGGTCCTGCAGACCTGCACCTACTGGGGCAACAAGGACCAGTGCCAGTTCTGCGGCATCGGCCTGTCGCTGGCTGGTGGGCGCACCATCGCCAAGAAGCGGCCCGAGCAACTGGCCGAGGTGGCCGTAGCAGCCAAGGAGCTCGACGGAGCCGTGGACGCCACCTTGACCACGGGCAGCACGTCGGGTCGGGACCGGGGGGCCCTGTATGTCGCCGCCTGCGGCCGGGCCGTCAAGGAGGCGTCAGGACTCCCCGTCCAGGTGCAGTTCGAGCCGCCGGCGTCGGCCGACGACCTCGATGTCATCGACCGGGTCCACGACGAGGGTATCGACGCCGTCGGCATCCACGTCGAGTCGTTCGACCCTGTGGTGCTGGCGCGGGTGGCGCCTGGCAAGGCTCGTACCGGGATCGAGACCTACTTTGCGGCGTGGGAACGAGCGGTGGCCCTTTTCGGCCCGGGACAGGTCTCGACCTACGTGATTCTCGGGATGGGCGAGGACCCGACCCTCACCGTGGCGGGGTGCCGGCGAGCCGTCGACATGGGGGTGTACCCCTTCGTCGTTCCCCTGCGGCCTATTGCCGGCAGCCTCATGGCCGACTGCCTGCCGCCCGATGCCGAGTACACCGAGTCGATCTACCGGCAGGTGGTCCCGTACTTGCTGGCTCGGGGGATGGACAGCTCGGGGGTCTCCGCCGGCTGCGCACGCTGCCAGGCGTGCTCGGCCATGGCGAGCGTGGAGCGGTCCATCAAGCTGACCGCCACCCGGCCCGCGACCAGGGCGGGCTGATGGGCACCTCGGTCGTGCTGTCGGGGCGGAAGGCGGTCGAGTGCCTGGCCGCCACGACGCCGCAGCTGGTGGCGGCCCACCACAAGATCCGTCACCAGATCTTCGTGGAGGAGCAGGGGTTGTTCCACCCGTCCGACGTTGACGAGCACGACGGGCGCCCCGATGTCATCCGGGTCCTTGCGCTGTGCGAGTCGGAACCCGCCGGGGCGGTGCGCCTTTTCCCGCTCGATGCCGGGGGGCGGCGATGGCAGGGGGACCGGCTGGCGGTGCTACCGGCGTTCCGGACGCAGGGGGTGGGCAAGCCGCTGGTGCGCTTCGCAGTCGCCACCGCCGGCGCCCTCGGGGGGGCGGACATGGTGGCGCACATCCAGCTGGTTAACGTGGCGTTCTTCGAGCAGCTGGGGTGGCAGGCGTCCGGCGAGGTCGAAACCTACGTCGGGGTGGCGCACCAGCCCATGTGCATCGGGCTCAGCCGGGGGGCTTGACATCGAGGCCAGTGGTCGGTCGGCGATCAGAGGCGTCAGGCGGGAGCGCCGCCGAGGCCGGTGATCGGCTCGGTGAGCAGGTCGAAAACAGTCGCCACCTGACCATGGCGCCGAAGGCGGATTTCGCCGGACGCGTCGAGCGTGCCGACGACCTCGGCGCCGAGTCCCCGGCGGCGGAAAGGCTCCAGACACGAGGTTTCCCGGCCGGGCGGGGCGCAGAGAAGGAAGCCGACGCAGGGAAATGTCGTCAGCCACACGCCAAGGTCCACGCCGCCCGGCCGTGGGACCGCCTCGAGGTCGACGGTGACCCCCAGGCGTCGGTGCTCCAGCAGCATCGCGAGAGAGCCCACCAACCCGGCCATGCTGATGTCCTTGGCAGCCACGCAATCGCCGCCGGCGGCCACCTCGGGGAGGACCCGGATGTCCCCGGCCAAGCGGCGGCCGCGCTCGTCGAAGGAACGGAAGAAGTTGAAGTCCGGGCGCATCGTGCCCTCGGTGCAGCAGGCGACGATCAGCGCCTGGCCAGGGGCGGCGTTGCGGACCGACAGGACGCTACCAGTCCGGGAGCCGGTCCCTCCGGGCGGGCCCACTCGGCCGACGCCAAAGGCGGAGATGGCCGGAGGCCCGTCGCGCACCGTGAGGTGCCCCCCGACGATGGGAACCTGATAAAGGTCGGAGGCGAAACGCATGCCCTCCAGCGCTCGCCGGGCGAGCGGCTCGCGGCCGATGATGGTGTCGACGATGGCGAGCGGGTAGGCGCCCATGGCCGCCACGTCGTTGACGTTGGCCAGCACCGCGGCAATGCCGGCGCCATAGGGGTCGGCCTCGACGAAGGGAGGCCACAATGCTTCGCCGCCCACCACGATGGTGGTGTCCCCTGCGGCTACCACTGCCCCGTCATCACCGGGACCGTGCATCCAGTCCGATACGCCGAGCACCTCCGACACCAGGGAGATCGGCGCTTTGTTGCGCACGCCGGGGTGCGCGCGCACGATGTCAACCAGTTGCTCCAGCGTCTGTTCCGTCCCCTGCGTCAACCTCAAATCTCCAACTAAAGTAGTACTGCATTTACTATAATGAATGAGGTGACGACCTTCCTCGACTTGCCGGCACGGTCGCCCAAGCCTCGCGCGGCCGGGTTGACCCACGTGCTCGACAAGGGCGTACCGGTCGCCGAGGTGGCAGGACGGCTGGCGGCGTCGGGCCGGTGGATCGACGTGTGGAAGTTCGGTTGGGGCACCGCCTACCTCGATCCCGATGTGGAGCAGAAGCTTCGCCTGCTGGCGGAACATCAGGTCCGGGCGTGCGTGGGCGGGACCTTGCTTGAGGTCGCGTGGTCGCAGGACAAGGTGGCGGAGTTCTTGGGCTGGGCGACGGCGATGGGGTTCCCTTGCATCGAGGTGTCCCGGGGGGCCGTCGACATGCCACTGGACGAGAAGTGGAACCTGATCCGCCAGGTGGTGGCGGCGCGGTCGTTTGCCGTGGTCTCCGAGGTCGGAGCCAAGGACCCCTCGGCGCCGGCGACCCCTGAGGCGTGGATTGCCGAGGCTGCCGGCGACCTTGAGGCGGGCGCCCGTTGGGTGTTGACCGAGGGGCGGGAGAGCGGGACGGTCGGAATGTTCCGTGAGGACGGCTCGCTGCGGTCCGACCTCCTCGAAGCGTTGGTCTCGGCGTTGGGGCTCGGCCACCTGGTCTTCGAGGCGCCCCGCAAAGACCAGCAGGCATGGTTCATCAACCGCTTCGGCCCGGATGTCAACCTGGCCAACATCGCCCTCGACGACACGATCGGCTTGGAGGCGCTGCGCCTTGGGCTACGGGCCGACACGCTCGGGCCCGTGGCCCGCCTGCGAACGCTCGAACGGCTCCCCGTCGAGCCGGTCGAGCCGGTCGTGGAGCGCCACCGGTCGTGACCAACCTCTGGGCCAGCCAGTACCGGCAGGTGGCGGTGGCGACCGTCGACTTCCCCCTCGAGGCACCACGCCTGCGGGAGTACCTGCTCGGGCGTGAGGTGTATCGCCGGACGCAGTACGTGGTGTTTCGGCGGGGGGCGGAGACGGCGGTGGTGGAGGTGGTCAAGGCGCCCTCCGAGCAGGTCATGACCGTTGTGGCGGGCGTCTCGGTGCTCGCCCTGCCCCCGGACTGTGCCTTCGTCGAGGTCGCCGGCGTGGACACGGGCATCCCCAGTGCCTTGGCGGAGGCCGCCGCCACCCACGCTCCCGGCGCCCGCATGGCGGTGGTTGAGGGCCGGTACCACCACATCAACTTCATTCTCGACCCGGCTCCCCTGTCGGTCCGGGTCGTCGACCTGGTCCCTCCGGGCCCACCGAAGCTGGTCGACCAGGCCGCCCGCATCCTCGGCGTTGCCGAGGAACTGCCCCCCATTCGCCTCGTGCCGGACGTCGTCGACCTGGCAGACGTGGCGCGCATGCATCCGTCGACCACGTACTTGCTTCCGTGCCGGGGATCGGGCTTTGCCCTTCCCGCTGGCATCGAGAGCACCGCCCGGCTTCCGGCGGCCACCGGCGGCGGGCTTTTGGCGGCCACCGGCGGCGCGGCGCCGGCGCCAGCGCCGGCGGTGGCGGCGGCGCAGACAACCGCCATGGCAACGCCTGACGTCGCCTTTCTCGACGAGCGCCCACCGAGGCGGGACTGGACGCTTCTCGGCTGCGCCCGCTCGAGGGAGTTGCACCGGTGGTTTTACGGCGACCTTCCGGCCTGTGTCGACATCTGTCCCCGCCGGCTGGCGGCCCGCAGCGGGAGGCCGGCCGCCCGCAGCCCCGATCCGACGGCGCCGGCGCCGGCGACCAGCGCGGTGTCGCTCACCAAATGCTGCCTCCTTGAAGACCGCATTGAGCACGACGGAACGACGGTGGTGGTGCCCTGGGGGGCGTCGCTCGACCAGGTGCGCCAGGGTTTGCAGACCGCGGTCGACCTCGCTTTAGTCCAGGGCCCTGAACGTACTTCGGAACCGGCGTGGTCGCCCGCTTAGCCGACTCCGAGCTCTATGCCCACCTTTGGGGCACCGAGGAGATGCGGGCCATCTTCGACGAGCGTGCGCGCCTTCAGTCCTGGCTCGACGTCTTGGTCGCCCTGGCGCGGGCCCAGGCCGAGCTCGGCATCATCCCCGGCGGGTCGGCCCAGGCCATCGCCGAGGCGGCCCATATCGAGAAGATCGACCTGGCCTACGCCGCCGCCGAGACCCGAGCCACGTCCCACTCCACGCTGGGTTTCATTCGCGCCTTCCAGCACGTCCTGCCTGAGTCGGCTCGGGAACACGTCTATTTCGGCGTCACCGTCCAAGACGTCACCGACACCTGGACGGTGCTCGCCGTCCGCCGGGTCGGGGCAGTGGTGTGGCGTGATCTGCGAGCCATCGAGAACCGGCTCCTCGACCTGGCGGCGCGCCACCGTGACTCGGTCATGGTGGGCCGCACCCACGGCCAGCCTGGGGCGCCGATCACCTTCGGGTTCAAGGCTGCGTCCTGGGCGGACGAGACGCGGCGCCACCTGGATCGGCTGCGCCTCGGCCAAGACCGCTGGCTGGTCGGCCAGCTCGGCGGTTCGGTCGGAAGTCTCGGCTTTTTTGGTCAGGACGGTGTGGCGCTGCGCCGAGCGTTCTGCCGGCAACTCGGGCTCGCCGACCCGGTCATCTCCTGGCTTACCTCCCGCGACCGACTGGTGGAGGTGGTCCAGCTGCTGGCGATGATCACCGGCACCTTGGCCCGCATCGGCGACGAGGTCTACGAGTTGCAGCGGCCCGAGATCGGTGAGCTGCGAGAACCTTCGACCGACGCCGCGGTGGGCAGCATCACCATGCCCCACAAGCGCAACCCCGAACGCAGCGAGCACCTGGACACCCTGGCCCGGCTGGTGCGGGCCAACGCCGGCGCAGTCGTCGAGGCCATGGTCCAGCAGCACGAGCGCGACGGCCGGGGCTGGAAAACCGAATGGGTCGCCCTCCCCGAGGTCTGCCTCCTCACCGGCGCCGCGCTCCGATTCGCTATCGACCTGGTCTCCGGCCCGGAGGTCGACGTGGAACAGATGGCGGCCAACGTGGCTGCGCAGTCGGCGTTCATCAACTCCGAGCGGGTCCTCGCCGTCTTGAGTACCCACCTCGGCAAGCACCGGACCCAGGCCCTGATGCACGCCGCGCTGGCCCCGGGCGGTCCGGCTCCTCGCGAGGTGATCGCGGCGCTGGCCAGTGTCGGCACCAGCGCGGGCGTCGACCCCGACCTCCTGGCGCGGCTGGACGCCGAACGTGCGGTCATTGAGCCACCACCGGCGGTCGTCGCCATGGTCGATGAGGTGGTTCGCCGCGGCCGTGCCGCTCGACCCCAGGAGTCGGACTCGTGGCCAACCTGACGCCCCTGTCCCCGGGAACGCAGCTACCCCGCTTCCCGTTGGCCGTGCTCCCCACGCCTCTCGTCCCAGCCCACCGGCTGCAACGGGCCATCGGCGGGCCCTTGGTCTGGGTCAAGCGAGACGACCTGATCGGGTTCGGCACCGCTGGCAACAAGGCCCGGCCACTGGAGTTGCTCCTCGGCGACGGCCTCGAGCGGGGCTGCGACGTCCTCGTCACCGGGGGCGGGCCGGGCTCGAACTTCTGTGCCGCCGCGGCCGCCGGGACCCGCGTGGCAGGAATCGACTGCCACCTGGTCGTCGCCGGGACTGCCTCGAGCGCGCATCCGAACCTGGTGGCCGCCCGGGCGGCGGGCGCCCGGCTCCATTTCACCGAGCGCGACGACCGGGAGGAGATCGACGTGGCCGTCAAGACCCTGGCGGCTGAGCTCGCCGCCAAGGGCCGGCGCCCCCTCTCGCTGCCCCGAGGCGGGGCCACTGCCCTGGGCACAACGGCCTTCGCCCACGCCCATGAAGAACTGCATGCCCAACTGGCGGCAGCTGCTGTCGTGGCGGGAGTGCTGGTGCTGGCGACTGGCTCGGGCGGCTCGCAAGCCGGCTTGGTCGCTGGGTCCACCACGCGACATTTAAGGCGGTATACCGCCTTAA
>JBOGGN010000258.1:0-1985 GCA_050744165.1 Acidimicrobiales bacterium
CGTGTCACTTCAATTCGGCCACAGCCTGCGAATCGCACCTCGGTCAAGGAGTGCCGGGACACTCCACCAACACAAAAGCCCTGAGACTGCGAGTCCCAGGGCCGGTGTAGCTATCAGTCGTGTGACGGACGGCGGCGCGCTAGGACAACTCCCCGCAAAGGGGAAGAAGGTCCAGAAGTAGCAGCAGGCTTGCTGTCATGCCCGGCCCCGGTGTGCGCCGCGAAACTCGGAACGTACTTACTGTAGGGGCCACGCGTCCGGAAGGCAACAGGAATTCCGTGAGGGCGGCACGAAAGTGTGGGCGTCTCGACAGTTGGTGGAATCTTTGTACACAAAGGGACAACTCGCCCCGGCGGCTAGAAATCCACCTCGCGCATCGCCAAGGAGGCCCCATGTCCCCGTCACCGCTTACCCCCCAGCAAGAGGCCCTCGCCCAAGAACTCGCCGACGCCATCCGCCAGGGCACCGACGACCTCCTCACCCAAATCGCGCGCACCCTCGCCGCCACCACCGCCGCCACCCTCTTCGGCGACACCGAGCTGAGGCTGCGCGACATCGCCCTGCTCCTCGCCGCCCGCGCCTACGAGTTGCACCTGCGCCCCAAAAAAACGGCTACCACGGCTCCGGCTTGCCCTGCCCCGGCTGCGGCCAGTCCGCCGCCTACCACGGCGACCGCGGCCGCACCCCGCTGAGCCCCTTGGGCCCCATCCCCCTGGGCCGCGCCTACTACTACTGCCGCCGCTGCGGCCAGGGCTTCTGCCCCTTCGACCGGGACGCCGGCCTGACCGAGCGCAACCTCACCCCCGCCCTGGAGCGCCTGGCCACCCTCGCCGGCGCCGTCGCCGACAGCTTCGCCAAGGGGGCCGAGTTGCTGGAGGAGATGGCCGGGGCGCGGCTGTCCGAGTCCGCCGTGGGCCGCACGGCCGTCGATGCCGGCTCGCGCCACCAGCGCCGCGCCGCCGCCGGCGAGGTGCTCGGCGGGCCGGCGGCCTGGGCCTGGCGCCCCGACGCCAAGGGGCGGCCGACCGCCTACATCAGCCTCGACGCCACCGGCGTGCGGCAGCAGGGGCCGAAGGGCGCCGTGGCCGAGGGGCGCATGGCTTACGTCGGCATGGTCTTCAACCCCGTCGATCCGCTGCTGTGCCCGCCGCCGCCCGGCCGGCCGCGGCCGGCGATGCAGGCGCGTTACGTCAGTGGCCTGTACCCGCTGGCCGAGATGGGGCCGCTGTTGCGCCGGCAGGCGGCGCAGGTGGGCATGGCATCGGCCGAGGTCTGGGTGGCACTGACCGACGGCGGCGCCGGCCTGGAGGACTTCGCGCGCGACAACTTCGGCCGGCCCGACCTGGTGGTGATCCTCGACTTCTGGCACGCCGCCAGCTATTTAGAGGAACTGGCACGGGCGGTGTACCCGGCGGACGAGGGGGCGTCCGGGGAGTTGGCGGGGGAGTGGCGCCGGTTGCTGAAGGAGGAGGGTGGCGCGCTGACGCTGGCGGCGCTGCGAGAATGGGACTTCGGGCCGCGGCGGTCGAAGGGCTTGCGGGAGCAGTTGGCGCGGGTGGAAGAGTATTTCGGCAACAACGTGCATCGGATGGAGGACCCGGAGTACCAGGCGGCGGGGTGGTGCATCGGCAGCGGTGCGGTGGAGAGCGCGTGCAAGACGGTAGTGGGCCAGCGGCTGAAGGGGGCGGGGATGCGCTGGGGGGAACAGGGCGCGCACGCGCTGTGCCACATCCGCGCCCTGTACCGCAGCGAGAAGGGCCAGTGGGAGGCGTTCTGGCGGCGCCAGGCGGCCGCCTGAACGTCCGTCCCACCAACTCATCTGACGCCTACACCGTGAGGTGTGAGGTGGGTGCGTGCGCCGATTCTGGCGGTCCTTGGTCTTAGCCCCCGAAGGGGGCGGCGGAGTGTAGCCACGGGTGGAGCGCAACCCGCGCAGCGGGTGCCGCGCAACCCGGGGCAACAACCCCGGCTCCCGACGACAACAC
>JBOGGN010000259.1:0-4429 GCA_050744165.1 Acidimicrobiales bacterium
GAACGGCGGTGGCAAGGGCCTTCCCCGGATCCTGGTTCCGGTGTTGTTCGGCGGGTCGACCGCCGAGCGCCAGGTCTCAGTCCTGAGCGGCACCAACGTGTGGTTGAAGCTCCAGGCCTCGTCGCGCTACGAGCCCTACCCGTGCCTGCTCGACACCGACGGCAGTGTCTGGCTTCTCTCCTACGCCGCCGCCCTGCGACACACCGTCGAGGAGATCTCCACCGTGTGCGAGGAGGCGAGCGCCAACGAACCGCAGCGGCGGCGGATCGCCGACGAGGTGATCGAGCGACTCCGCCTCCGGCCCGAGGATCTGGGCGCCGCCACCGTGCCGCCGGAAAAGCTCAAGCTGAGCGACTTCCTCGACGGCTGCTCGATTGTGTTCAACGCCCTG
This sequence comes from Acidimicrobiales bacterium, assembly GCA_050744165.1. GTDB lineage: Bacteria > Actinomycetota > Acidimicrobiia > Acidimicrobiales > Palsa-688 > JBOGGN01. Next base: position 392 of record JBOGGN010000259.1, read on the forward strand.
CACGGCGGCGACGGCGAGGACGGCACGCTCCAGGCCGAGTTCGATCGGCGGGGCATCCGCTACAACGGCTGCCAGCCCGACGCGTCGGCGCTCTGTATCGACAAGTTCGACGCCGGCGAACGGGTGCGGTCGATCGGCGACCCGGGCATCTGGGTTCCCCGCCATATGAGATTGCGCCTTGTCGTGCCGTCCGAGGCCGCTGGTGCCAAGAACATGTGGCTCGCCGGCCAGACCTGCTGCCAATCGGCGACGGTGGTGGTCAAGCCGGTTGCCGACGGCTGTTCGGCGGGCGTCGTCCCTCTCGACAGCGCCGAGGAGCTGGCGACCTATCTGAGCTACCTCGAGGGGGGCTTCGGGCGGATCCCGGCCGCCAGCTTCGGCCGGCTCGGGCGGGACCAGGTCGTCGAACTCCCGACCGGCCAGGTTCGGGAGTTGCTGCTGGAGGAGTACGTCGAGACCGACGACGTGGCGGTCGTCGACGGTCCCGGCGGGGACACCGTCGCGGACGGCGCCCGGCTGGAGTGGGCGACAGTGCGTGACACCGGCTGGGTCGAGGTGACCGTCGGCGTCGTCGGCCACCACGGTGCCTTGCAAGCGTTGTCGCCGAGCATGACGATCGCCCGCCGTGGGGTGCTCAGCGTGGAGGAGAAGTTCATGGGCGGAACGGGGGTCAACATCACCCCGCCGCCGAGCCCGCCCTCTGGCCGGGTCCGCCCGGACGCAGTGGAGCAGGCGAAACGCCACGCCGTGCGCATTGCCGAAGCTTTGGGCGTTGAGGGATACGCCCGCATCGACGCCTTTATCCACCGGGACACCGGCGACGTCATCTTCATCGAGGCCAACTCGCTGCCCGCGTTGACGCCGTCCACCGTTCTCTACCACCAGGCACTGGCCGAGGACCCGCCGATGTTTCCAACGGTGTTCCTGGAACAGCTGCTGGACCTGGCGCTCGACCAGCGTTGATCTGAGATGGACACCCTCTTGCTTCACGAGTTCGTCGAGATCCTGCAGGGGACCCTCGCCTCGGTCGCCGACTCGGACCTGCAGATCCAGCACGTGGCGACCCATTCGGGGCAGATCCGAAGCCGTAGTGCGTTCTTCGCCCTGCAGGGAACCCGGGACGGGCACGACTTCGTCCCCGCGGCGGTGGCCAACGGCGCCGTAGCTGCGGTCGTCGCCGGCGGCCGCCGCCCTCTGCGAGACCGCGGTCCGAGCGCCGAGGCCGGTTCGGCGGTACTCATCGAGGTCGACGATCCCCTCGCGGCCCTGCAGCGGCTGGCGGCCTGGTGGCGGGGCCAGGTCGAGGCCACGGTGGTCGCCGTCGCCGGCAGCAACGGAAAGACCACCACCAAGGACGCCCTGGTTCATTTGGCAGCCAACGACCGCTCCGTCTACGCCAGCCCCGGCAGCTACAACAGCCAACTCGGCGTGGCGTTGGCCATCTTGGAATGCCCCCGCTCTTGCGATCTCGCCGTCGTCGAGGTGGCGATCTCTGACCCCGGCGAGATGGCTCGCCTCGAAACGATGCTCCGCCCCAACCGGGTCGTGGTGACCAACCTCGGGTGGCGCTGGTTGTCCCACTTCGGCGACCGCGCCCAGATGGCTGGGGAAATGCTCCGCATCGCCCATCGGGTCCCGTCCGGAGGATGGGTGCTCTTCGGCCAAGACGACGCCGACCTGCGCCAGGCATCGGGTCCCCTGGCGTGCGAACGATTCGTTGCCGGCAGCTCGGCCGCCCTGCCGCGGTTTTCGCCACCCCAGCACCGCCCCGGAGGCCTCGTCGTCGACGTGGCCTTTCCCGACGGCGCCAACGGGTCGATCTCGGTGCCCACGCCCTCGGAGGAGATCCTGGCCGACTTCGAGCTGGCGATGACTGCCGCGTGGTTGCTGGGCGCCGGTTCAGCCTCGTTATTCGAGGCGTCGGCCCACTACGTGGCGGGCTCGACGCGCATGGAGATCTGGCGATCGCCCGGGGGAATCACGATTATCCGGGACGTCGCCACCTTGGACCCTTTGGCGGTGGGCTCGGCGGTGCGGACCATCAACCGGATGCGAGGACCCCACGGCCGAGCGGTGGTGGTCCTCTCGGACCCGTTGCGGGGCTGGGATGACGCGGGTGCCACCGCCATGGCCCAGGTGCTGTCGAGAGAAGGGGCCAGCTCCGTCTACGGGCTCGACGTGGCCTCCCACCGCGCGGTGGCCGATGCGCTCGGGAGGACCGGAGGCGGGCTGGGGATGCGCATTTTTCCCAGTACTCATGAGCTACGGGGCCACCTGTTGAACGACCTGGACCCGGGGGACGTGGCCCTGGTGCAGTCGCCGCGGGACCGCTCGATCAGCGACGTCTCGGTCGCCCTGATGGAGTCGATGGCCCCGACCCGGCTGTACCTTGACCTCTCCGCGCTGGAGGAGAACGTCGCCACCTTCCGGCGCATCATTGGCCCGTCGGTGCAGCTGATGGGCGTCGTCAAGGCGCTGGCCTACGGCACCGACTCGATCAACGTCAGCACCTGCCTGGCCGAGGCCGGAGTGGACTTCCTCGGCGTCTCCGGGGCGGACGAGGGGGCGGCGCTGCGCCGGGCGGGAGTCAGTTCGCCGATCCTGGTGCTGCTCGGGACCGCCGACGACCTGGAAAAGATGGCCCGCTACCGGCTGACGCCGGTCGTGTACTCCAGCACCATGCTGGAGGCCGTCCTACAGACCGAGGCCTGGTCCCGGACCGAGCAGGCGGTTGCGGTCCACGTCGAGGTGGACACCGGCATGCACCGGACCGGCTTCGAGGTGTCCGATGCCAAGGTGGTGATCCGGCGTCTGCACGAGCGGCCCACTATCCGCATCGAGGGGCTGATGACCCACCTGGCCTGCGCCGACGATCCGGCCGAGGATGTGGCGACGGCGTCGCAACTGGCCCGCTTCCGGCAGGTGACCGACTACGCCGCTGGCTTGGGCTTGACCGACGTCATCCGCCACGCCGCTGCCACCGCGGCCACCATCCGGCTGCCGGGGACCCATTTCGACATGGTCCGCATCGGGCTCGGGCTCTACGGCATGCACCCCTCGGCCGCCACCCGGGCCGGGGCCCATCTGACGCCCATCGTGGGCTTGGTCAGCCGGGTGGTCGAGATCATCGACGTCCCGCCGGGGGAGCGGGTCGGCTACGGGGGCACCTGGGTTGCTCCGCCCTCGGGCAGCCGCGTCGGCGTCGTGCCCGCGGGCTACCACGACTGCGTCCCGCGGGCGTTTTCCAACTTCGGGTACGTGATCGTGGCCGGCGTGCGCTGCCCCATCGTCGGCATCGTGTCCATGGACTCCATGACCATCGACATCAGCGGTTGCCCGGAGGCCCATCTGGGAGCCGACGTTCTGATCTACGGGCGCCACAACGACTGGACCATCTCCCTGGAGGAGGTCTCGGCCGCCGTCGGGACCATTCCCTATGAGCTGATGGCGCGCATCGGGCCTCGGGTGCAGCGCATTTTCACCCGGCACTGAGCGGCGGGCGGGGCGAATCCGAGCCCGAGCGCATCTGTGAGTACTATTGTCGGCGATGGCCAGGCTTCCTGGGATGCCCCGTCCATTCCCCGGCGTGTGAACAATGAGACGCTCTAAAAGGAATCGGCTCCAACAGATCCGGCAGAGGGCCGATACCTTTGTCGAGTGGGTCGGTCCAGATCATGTAGGTGACAGACCTCGACCAATTTGGTTCCGTATGCTGCTTCCGGGACCCGATACGTTATTGTCGGAGACAATCGTCGGTCTTATCGTGTCTATCGCCTTCTTGGCTGCTGTGGTTATCTATGCAATAACGACCTCATCGGTATTTTGGCGTGTGTTTGGTGCTATAACAACAGTCGCTGTAATCCGGGCGGTTGTGCGCCAATCACGTTTGGCCTACCGGAGGTATGTCCGCGCTTCCTATTTCCGGCGAGAGAAGCTGCTGGACTGAATCGGACGCCTCGGCGCCCGCCACGGGCTTAGATCCGCCGCAGCCGGGCGTCGGCCAGCACTCGCCGAGCGCAGTTGCGCCCCACCATCCCG
>JBOGGN010000260.1:0-31611 GCA_050744165.1 Acidimicrobiales bacterium
GCCCAGGCCCACCGCTTCGGCGATGGGCGGGGTCCCGGCTTCGAACTTCCAGGGCAACTCGGTGGGTGTGACGCCGTCGAGGCGGACGTCGCGGATCATCTCGCCGCCGCCGAGGAAGATGGGCATGGTGTCGAGCAGCGATTCCCGGGCCCACAGGCAGCCGATCCCGGTCGGGCCGAGCATCTTGTGTCCGGTGAAGCCATAGAAGTCGCACCCGAGGTCGGCCACCCGGGTCGTGAAGTGCGGGGTGTATTGGGCCCCGTCGACCAGCACCAAGGCACCCGCGGCGTGAGCCGCCGCCGCCACCTGGGCGACGGGGTTGAGGGTCCCGAGGACGTTGGACACCGCGGTCAGGCCGACCAACTTGACCCCGTCGACCTTGCGCTCGAGGTCGTCGAGGATCAACTGCCCCTCGTCGTCGATCTCCAGGTAGCGCAACTCAATGCCCCGCTCGGCCTTGAGTTGCAGCCACGGGACAAGGTTGGCGTGGTGCTCCATGTGCGTCAGCAGCACCGTGTCGCCGGGGTGCAGGTTGGCCCGCCCCCAGGAGTAGGCGACCAGGTTGATGGCCTCGGTGACGTTCTTGGTGAACACCACTTCCCGCGGCGACGCCGCCCCGATGAACGACACCACCTTGCCCCGGGCCTCCTCGTAGAGCCGGGTGGTCTCCTCGGCGATGGTGTACACGCCGCGGTGGACGTTGGCGTAGGTGGTCTCGTACAGCCGCTGCATGGCGTCGAGCACGATGGTCGGCTTCTGCGACGATGCCGCCGAGTCCAGGTACACCAGCCGGTGGCCGTGCACCTCCTGGTCGAGAATGGGGAAGTCCTTCTTGACCGCTTCGACGTCTAGCGCCATGCCTCGTACCCCTCCTCATCGAGGCGTCGGGCCAGCTCCGGGCCCCCGCTGGCCACCACCCGACCGTTGATGAACAGATGGACGACGTCGGGCGTCAGTTCGTCCAGGATCCGCTGGTAGTGGGTGATGATCAGGGCACCGAGGGCGGGCCGAGCGGCGCGCACCTGCTGGACGCCCCGGGCCACGGCGTGCAGGGCGTCAATGTCGAGGCCGGAGTCAGTCTCGTCGAGGATGGCCATGTCCGGTTCGAGGATCGCCATCTGCAGGATCTCGTTGCGCTTCTTCTCGCCGCCGGAAAAACCCTCGTTTAGGTAGCGATCGCCGAACGAGGGGTCCATGTCCAGCTTTTTCATCCATTCCATGATCGACAGCCGCAACTCCAGCACCGACAGGTCCATGCCCTTACGAGCCGACAGGGCCTGGCGCAGGAACTGGATGATGGGTACCCCGGGGATCTCCTCGGGGTACTGGAAGGCCAGGAAAAGCCCCGCCTTCCCCCGGACGTCGCTCGGCCAGGTGGTCACGTCCTCGCCCTTGAACAGGATGCGGCCGCCGGTCACCCGGTAGTCGGGATTACCGAGCAAGGTGTTGGCCAGCGTCGACTTGCCCGACCCGTTGGGGCCCATAAGGGCATGGATCTCGCCTTCTTGAACGACCAGGTCCACGCCTCGCAGGATCTCGGTGTCACCGACGGCGACGTGGAGGTCTTCGACCGCGAACAGGGGGGCCGTCACGGCCACCATCCTATTACCACTACGGCGGTAGGGGAAATAGGTGAACGGAGTGCGCCACCGGCACCACTAGCGTCGTCGTAGTGTCCGATCCCTGGAGCTTTCCCGGCGAATCGGTGGCCGTGGGCATTGCCGGCACCAGCGTCACCCTCGTCGAAGGCTCGGCCTTCGCCATCTCCTCGACCGGCGGCGACATGACGCCGGGCACCGCGGAGGGGCTGTTCGTGCGTGACACTCGGTTCCTTTCCCGCCTGCAACTGAAGATCAACGGTCAGCTCCCCGAGACGCTGGCCATGTCGCCGACGGAGCCCTTTTCCGCCCGGTTTGTGGGGCGAGTCCGGCCCCGACCGGGACGGGCCGACTCGACGATCCTGATCACCCGCTCCCGCTACGTGGGCCGGGGGATGCGGGAGGACCTGGTGGTGCGCAACTTCGGCGACGAACCGGCGTACTGCGCCGTGGAGTTGGCCTACGGTGCCGACTTCGCCGACCTGTTCGAGGTCAAGGAAGGCCGGCGGGTGGCTCCCACTGCCGACGATGACACCCTGTCCGAGCACGTCGGCGGCAGCATCGTGTTCCGCCATCGGCGGGGGTCCCACGGCCGCGGCATCCGGATCTCGTTCTCGGTGCCGGCGGCGCTCGATGCCAACTTCGCCTCCTTCGAGGTCATCATCCCGGCCCGGGGCGAGTGGGCGCTCTGCCAGCAGTTCACGTGCCTGATCGAGGGCGAGGCCATCGAGCCCCGTTGGCTGTGCGGCCAGCCCGTGGAGCAGGCCAAGCCGGCGGAGCGGATGGCGGCGTGGCGGCGCAGCGTCCCCTACCTCGACACCGACCACGACGGGCTGCGCATGGTGGTCGCCAGGAGCGCCGAGGACCTGGGGGCGCTTCGGATCTTCGACCCCGACTTCCCGGAGCGGGCGGTGGTGGCGGCCGGGGCGCCGTGGTTTATGACCCTGTTCGGGCGGGACTCCCTGATCACCTCCTGGATGGCGCTGTTGGTCGATCCCGACCTGGCGCTTGGGGTGCTGCAGACCCTGGCCCGGTTCCAGGGCGCCAAGGTGGACCCGAAGACCGAGGAGGAGCCGGGCCGCATCCTCCATGAGATGCGCTTCGGCGACTCGCCCTCCCTGTCGCTCGGCGGGGGGAAGGTGTACTACGGCACCGCCGACGCCACCCCCCTGTTCGTCATGCTCATGGGCGAGTTGCGCCGTTGGGGCCTGGCCAAGGAGGCGGTGGACGAGTTGCTGCCCCACGCCGACCGGGCCATCGCCTGGATCGAGAACTTCGGGGACCGGGACGGCGATGGCTACGTCGAGTACCTGCGTACCTCCGACCGCGGCCTGGCCAACCAGGGTTGGAAGGACTCCAAGGAGGGGGTGCGCTTCGCCGACGGCCGCATCGCCCAGGCGCCCATCGCCCTGTGCGAGGTGCAGGGCTACGTCTACGGCGCGTACCTGGCCCGGGCGTACTTCGCCGGCGAGCAGGGCGACCCCCAGATGGCCGCCGACCTACGGCGTCGGGCGGCCAAGCTGAAGGCCAACTTCAACCGGGATTTCTGGCTGCCCGACAAGGGGTGGCTGGCCATGGGGTTGGACAAGGACAAGCGGCCCATCGACGCCCTTACCTCCAACATGGGCCACTGCCTGTGGACCGGCATCCTCGACGCCGACAAGGCGTCGCTCGTCGCCAAGCGGCTCCTGTCCCACGACATGTTCACCGGCTGGGGGGTGCGGACGCTGGCCGCCTCCATGGTCGGCTACAACCCCATCAGCTACCACTGCGGCTCGGTGTGGCCCCACGACAACGCCATCGTGGCGGCCGGCCTCATGCGCTACGGCTTCGTCCGGGAGGCCCAGCGGGTCATCCTGGGCATGCTCGACGCCGCCGTGGCCCAGGGCGGGCGGCTGCCGGAGCTGTTCAGCGGTCTCGACCGCCTCGAGATGCCGACGATTGTCGCCTACCCGACGTCCTGCTCACCCCAGGCGTACGCCGCCGCCTCGCCGCTGCTCATGTTGCGGACGCTGCTGCGCCTCGACCCCTGGGTGCCGCGGGGCAAGGTGTGGCTCCACCCCGCCCTGCCGGACCAGATCGAGCGGCTGCGTGTGTCGCGCATCCCCTTGGCCGGCGCCCGGGTCTCGGTGCTGGTGGAGGGGGACAAGGTCGATGTCTCGGGATTGCGCGCCGACCTGGAGCTGGTGGACGCGCCTCGCCACCCGCTGACCGGCTCCTGAACGCCGGTCCCCCGGTACCAGCTCTAATCTGCCCCCCCGCCAGGGTATAGACGCCTCTGTGGACTACAGTGGCATGGAGCGGATGTGGTGGCCATGGGGGCCAAAGACCAGTCACCAGCCCGGCGGACGGCAGGCGCAGTGACAGAACCAATCTCGGTCGTAGACGGTCGCTGGCCCGACGAGGGCTTGGACGCGGATGGCGTGGGCTGGGACTCAGCGCCCGCCGTCGTGCAGGGATGGCCGTTCAGGGACGTCAACGATGCCTTCGCGGGCCTGGCCGGCCAGGCGTTGGAGGAGGCCCCTGAAGACGAGGACGACGAGGCCGCGGAGCCAGATGACGAGCACCCCGCCGACTTCCGCGCCTCGGCAGTACGGCTGGCCCGAGCCAAGCCTCGAACCAACCAGGCGATCAAGGCTGCCCGCGAGGCGGCCCAGGCGTTGCGAGACCTTGCCGACGCGCGCAACGACGCCGCCCTGCGCCAGTACTTGCGACCCGACCCGGAACAGGCGGATGCGACCTGGACCGTCGCCTGCTACCAGATCGGCGACCTGACGCCTTGCACCCTGAAGGACTTCGCCAGTCCGGTGACCGCGATGCGCAACCTTGCCGACTGCGGCCAGGCCAGCCACCTGGCCGCCGAGTTGGTGGCTTCGACGCCCTCGGGTACCCGGTGGACGGCGGTGCTGCGTACTGCCGACCAGCTGAGCTTCCAGCTCCCGAACGATCAGTCGGCCGCGACCGGTGCCGACAGCGGGTCGGCGGTGGCAGCTTCGCACTGGCGCCAGCAGCTGGCGCGCTGGGAAGCGGCCACGGTCGACGGTAGCGATGCCGGGAGGGCCTCAACGAAGGCGGGCTCGACGAAGGCGGCTTCCGCGAAAGCGGCTTCGGCGAAAGCGGCTTCGACGAAAGCCGGTTCTGCGAAGTCGGCTCCGGCCAAACCGGCGTCGGCCAAAGGAGGCTCGGCGACACCACAGGCGGCGCGGCCACCTCGCCCGACCAAGGTGCCTCCAGCGCCGGCCCCGGCGCCGGCACCCTCCTCGGACTCGCTGGAGTTGGAACGAGCGCTTGAGATGGTGGTGGCGACCTTGCACCGCGTGGAGGTCAACGCCCGCAGCGCCGAGCACCCCGACGCGTTGGTGCTCAGTCGCCTCGACGCGCTGGACCGCCGTATGAGCGAGTTCGAAGTGGCGTTCGAAGCCGTGCTGGACCGCCGGATCCACGCCCTGGCTCGGTATACCGCTGAGTTGACGCGGACCGTCACCGCGCAGCAACAAGCGATCAACGCCCAGTTAGAGGCTCGTCTGACCGAGCTCATGGCCTACCTGCCCAGGCCTCTCGGGCCGGTGGCTGATGGACCAGTGGTTGACTTGCCAGTGGTTGACTTGCCGGTGGTTGACGGGCCGGTGGTTGACGGGCCGGTGGCGAGCGACGTGCTCGCTTCCGGCGAGCCGGCGGTCGCACAGTCCACGCCCGACCAACCGGAGGCCGTGGGGCCCGCCGACGACACGACGTCCCGTGCCCGTTGATCACCCTCCGCTGGCGGATGCTGGTCGCCGTGGCGACGGTGGGGGCGGCCCTGGTCGGCTGCTCGCACACCACCTCCAGCAACGGAAGCGGCTCGTCGGTGTTCAAGTTGAAGATCGGCGACTGCGTGGTGCCGCCGACGGCGATCAAGGCCGAGATCAGCTCGGTGAAGGTCGTGCCGTGCACGAGGCCGCACACCCAGGAGGTGTTCGCCGAATTCGCCTACGGAAGCCTCGGGGCGGCCAGTACGTCCACGACCAGCGACAACTACCCAGGCGTCGCCGCCCTGCAGACCTATGCCAACGGCGCCTGCCTACAGGACTTCGCTGCCTATGTCGGGATCGACTACCGGTACTCGTCGCTCTTCTACACCTACATGCTGCCGTCGGCTCGGAGTTGGAGCAGCAACGATCGCACTGTGGTCTGCCTGGTTACCACCACCGGCCAGCAGTTGACTACCTCGGTCCGCGGCTCGAGGCAATGATCGCAGGAGGTCGCTGAACATGGGTCAGCCCTGGGTGACGTCGACGGCGCAGCTGCTGTGCAGCTTTGGGATGGCCCCTTCGGCGCTCAACGTGCTGCCCCTCAAGCGGGTGATGGTCGAGGGCAAGCCGGCGGCGTGCATCGAGGACCAGATCCCGATCGTCAACATCCCGCCATTCGGGATGTGCACCAGCCTGTCCAACCCCACCGTTGCGGCCGCCACGGCCGCCGCCCTGGGAGTGTTGACGCCGATGCCCTGCATTCCCGTCACGGTCGCTCCTTGGGCTCCACCGGCGCCGCAGACCCTGGTCGGCGGTGTCCCCGCGCTGACGGCGAGCGGCCAGTGCCACTGCGCCTGGGGCGGCGTCATCACGATCGTGTTTGCCGGTTCTGTGAAAACTTTGGACGCCTGATGAGCACGACCAGCGGAAATGTTCTATGGTGCATGACAGGATTCCTCAGGGGTCGGGGCAGGCGAAGGCGGAACCTGAGTCCGAAGGGTCTGGGCGTAGATAAATCTCATAACCTTTAAGGGGGGCTCATGCCTAATTACGCCGCTCCCGGTGTGTATGTCGAAGAGGTTCCATCGTCACAGAAGGTCCTCACCGCAGCGCCGACGGCGGTCGCTGCATTCGTCGGCTTCACCGAACGAGCGCCAAGCGACGATCCCACCGATCCCGATGGTGCCAAGCCCCGCTTGGTGACCAGCTGGACGCAGTTCGAGGAGCTGTACGGCAGCTTCAAGAACGGCTGTCTGCTGCCCCTGTCGGTGTACGGGTACTTCCAGAACGGCGGCTCCATCGCCTATATCGTGCGCATCCCGAACACCTCGCCCGCGGGCGAGCCGGCGCAACTGTCGTTGCCTGCGGCCGACCGGGCGCTGGGCAAGCCGTTGACCGTGACCAGCGTCGAGCCCGACGCCAACATCACCGTCGACATCTCGCCGTCTGGCGATGACGAGAACGAGGACGACGAGAGCGAAGGGCCCAGTCCGTTCACCATGACCGTCCGCGAAGGCGGTGCGGTGGTCGAGCAGTTCCCCAACCTGACCATCACGCCCGGCGACAACAACGCCGAGACCATCGTGAACGCCCAGTCCACCAAGGTCCGGGTCAAGGTCGACCTGGCATCCGACGTCGACCTCTCCCAGATGATGGACGTGCTCAAGCCCGGCAGCTTCCCGCTGGCCAAGGCCGAGCCGATTCGGGTACCCGTGGCGGGGAAGAAGTTCGCCGGCTCTGAGACGGCTCGCACGGGGATCAACGGCCTGGCCATCGCCGAGGACGTGACGATGGTCATCGTGCCCGACCTGATCACCGCAGCCCGAAAGGCCGATGGCACCGTCGACCTCGGCATGTGGAAGGCAGTACAGACCGCCCTCATTGGTCACTGCGAACTGCAGGGCAACCGGATGGCGGTGCTCGACTCGCCTCCGGGGATGACGCCCCAGCAGATCAAGGAGTGGCGTTCCGAAGTCGCCATGTACGACTCGGCGTTCGCCGCCTTTTACTACCCCTGGATCAAAGTGGACAACCCGGCGGGTACCAATGGGGACCGAGAGATGTTCATCCCGCCGTCGGGCCACATCGCGGGTGTCTGGGCCCGCACCGACGACACCCGCGGGGTGTGGAAGGCACCGGCCAACGACACCATTCGGGGTTGTCTCGACATCGAGCGCCCGATCACCAAGAACGAGCAGTCGCTGCTCAACCCGATCGGAATCAACTGCATCCGGCCCTTCGGTGTCCGGGGCATCCGCATCTGGGGGGCCCGCACGCTGTCGTCCGACACCGACTGGCGGTACATCAACGTCCGGCGGCTGTTCAACATGATCGAGACGACCATCCTCGACGGGACGCAGTACGCCGTCTTCGAGCCCAACGACGTCACGCTGTGGGAGGGCGTCTCTCGCACCCTGAACGGGTTCCTGACCGGGCTATGGCGCTCTGGCGCCCTGTTCGGCACCTCCCCGGACCAGGCGTTCTATGTCAAGTGCGACTCCGAGACCAACCCGCCCCAGTCCATCGACGAGGGCAAACTGGTGGTCGAGGTGGGCTTGGCGCCGGTCAAGCCGGCCGAGTTCGTCATCTTCCGTATCAGCCAGCAGAAGCAAACCGCCAGCTAACCCGGGCCTATACCCACACCCATAGGGGGCCAACATGCCTATTACCGACCTGGTCAAAACCGATGCACTTCTCGCAACCAACTTCTTCCTGGAACTCAAGGGGCAAGTGGTCGATACCCTCTCCGAGGTCAGCGGTCTCGACGTCGAACTAGAAGTCGCCGAGATCACACAGCGCACCGAAAAGGGGATGTACGTCCAGCACAAGGCGTATTCAAAGCCGAAGTGGACCGGCGAGATCAGCGTCAAGCGGATCGCACCGCTCGACGCGACCAAGGACCTGATGTGGAAATGGTTCGATGACATCCGCACGAAGGGCATGTCGGTCGACAACCGCAACGGGGAGCGCAAAGACGGTTCCATCGTCATTTACGACACGACGATGAAAGAGATCGCCCGTTGGAACTTCTACGACGCCTGGCCGTCAAAGATCTCCCAGGACAGCCTGACGGTCGGATCCAACGACCCGGTCAGCGAGACGATCACCCTCCAGCACGAGAAGCTGGAGCGCAAGAAGTAACTAGATGCGCACCGAATACGAGTTCATCCTGCCGCGAGGGTACCTGGACGAGGAGGGCGTGGTGCACCGCAAGGGCACCATGCGCCTGGCGACGGCGCGCGACGAACTCGAGCCGCTGCGCGACCCAACCATCAACAGTGCGGACGATCCCCGCCTCACGATCGTGGTCCTGGCCCGGGTGGTGGAGACCCTCGGCACCCTCCGGCTGGTGACCGCGCACGAGATCGAGGGGCTCTTCGCCGCCGATCTGGCCTACCTCCAGGACTTCTATGGCGTCATCAACTTTGGCACCGACGAGGACATCAACGCTCTGATGGAAGCCCAGGAAGCGATGCTCAAGCCGGCGGTGAGCGCGCCGCGGTTGTCGGCTCCGGCTCCGGCTCCGGCTGTTTCGGCTCCTGCTCCGCCGGTTTCGGCTCCTGCTCCGTCGGCTTCGAGCCCCTCGGCATCCGACCCGGCAACCTCGAGCCCCGACGGCGATGTCGATGAGGCGCCACCTGAGCGGCCGGCCGGACGGCGCGGCTCCATTGAGGAGGTGCCAGCAAGCGGGCGATGATGCGGTACCCGTCGGAGGCACTCTGGCAGGAGATGCTGTATCTCGCGTACCACCTGCACTGGAGCCTCGATGACATCCTGGACTTGGAGCATGCCGACCGGGCCCGCCTGATCCGTGGGGTGGCTTCGCTCAACGCCCGGGCGTGGGAGGCGGTGCGTCAGGTATGAGTATGAGAGATGGTTTCAGGGGCGATACGCCGGTCAGCAACCGGTTCCTCTTCGAAGTCGACGGTGTCGAAGTAGGAGTCTTTGGTGAGGTGTCGGGGCTGGAGATGCGCGTCACAGTTGAAGAGCACCAGGAAGGTGGGGAGAACGGCTTCGTACACCAGCTTCCAGGCCGGATGACATGGCCCCACATTGTGCTTAAGAGGGGAGTCGTCGACAGCGACGCCTTGTTTTCGTGGGTGAGCAAGTCCGCTGGAGATGCCTTCGCCAGCGCGGGCAACAAGCTGACCCGTTGCACCGGGGCGATCACCATTATCGACAGCCAGGGAACTCGCGAGCGCGGCTGGGAACTGAAGGGCGTGTTCGCGGTGCGCTGGACCGGGCCTAATCTCAACGTGGGGGCCAACGATCCACTCCAGGAGGAGTTGGAGCTGGCGCACCACGGTTTTACGTCGAAGACCTTCAAATGAGCGCCGAGGGCGTGCCTTCGCCAGGGCTGGGCGGGATGGTAGCGGGACATTTCCGGATCCGAAGCGCCGGACGAATTGGACGCCCGGCGCCCCTGGCCGGCCAGGTGGGCTTCAGGACCGCCCGGTTCGCAACCACGATCGGTAGGTCCCTGTTGGCTCGCCAGACCTTGCCGTCAATGGAGGTCGGGACACCGAGGTTGGGTGGGCTGCCGGTCCGCCACCCGACGCTGCCGTTACTGATGGCGGCCTGGGGGGAGGGCCAAAGCCAAGCGGACACCGAGCGGGGGCTGCGTCGGGCCACCGCCCGTCCGGAAGTCTCACGGATCGGGGCGCACACCGGTCCCACCGGCCTTCCGCGGCGCCTGGTACCCAAGGTCGTCCCAGTCCGGTTGCCCGCCGAGGTGCGAGCGGTTGGCCCGATGGGCGCCTCCCGGCTGGTTGCGCTCGACCGGCCCGCAGCCCGGTCCCAGGCGACGCAGGCGCTGGATCCGGCAAGGGGTCGGCCGCGTATGCCGGCCGCCTTGACCCGGTCGGCCTCGCGGGTGCCCGCGGTACCATCCGACCTCGGGGGGCGTGCATCAGGAGAGAGATCGAAGGCGCCGGCCCCGACCGCGGTCCCCCAGGCCGGCCGGCCGCGTGAGGCCGGGCGATCAGCGCCGCGGCCTGGCACCGGGCTCTCGCCTGGTCCGGCCGACGTTCCTCTACGACGCACCGGACGATCGTCCATCGGGACTGGCACGGCTGGGGGACGAGCTGGCGCGAGCACCCCGGCCGCGTCGGCGGCCCCCGCCCCGTTGCCGAACGTGGGTCAGCAGCCCGGGACGCCGGCTCGCATGGCCAGCTCGACAGCCACAACCACCGGCACGACTGGGACGACGGGCGCGACTGGGACGGCGGTGACGACGGTGACCGGGACGACGGGGACGACCGGGACGACGGTGTTCCGTCGGGCCGAGCCCACGGTCGGCTCGGGCGGGCCGACGGCGGTCCCAACGGCCGCGCCCACGGTCGGCTCGGGCGGGCCGACGGCGGTCCCAACGGCCGACTCCGGCCGGCGCCAAGCCGTTCCGGTGGAGTCCAGGCCGGGCGGGGCGGTCGTTGTCCAGTCGACGTCGGTGCCGGACGCAGCCGCCATACGCCGGCGAGCCCTGCCGTCCGAACCCGACCGCACGGTTGCCGAATCCGGTGGCCAAAGTGGGGCAACTCAACTGGGAGCTGGCGTCGGCCCCCGGCCCGCGGCGACGGGGCTTGGCGCGCAAGCGGCGTCGGCTTCCGGGTTCGCGCGTTCGGCCGTGTCGGCCTTGAGGCCAGTGCGCTGGACGGTACCGGTGGACCGTATGGGGTTTGGTTCGGTGGCGACCGCGGCCGCCGCCCGGATGGGTTTGGGCCGTGAGGTCGCGGAGCCAGTTCTCCGGTTGCGGCGACGCCTGGCGAGTGCTGGGCCGCGGCGCGGGTCCGAGGTGGCACGGACGCCGGCGATCGCGGTTGCCACCTCGACGCCCACGTGGTTGCGACCGCTGGGGACGGCCAACCTGCTGGCCGCCCCTACCGAACGCGGAGTCCAGTACCGATCCGCGATTGCCGAAGCGGCCTGGCACTCGAGTCGACCCTCGATCGACGGCGGTGGGCTGCCGGGCGCATCGCCAACATTGCGGAGCCGGAGGACGCAACCGGCCCTTTCCGGCCCCCAACCGGCCCTTTCCGGCCCCCAAGCGGGGCCGGCTCGTGCTCTGCAGCGCGGCGCGCGGGCCGCGGCAGCGGCCTCCCGGGCTGTCGATACGGCATCACGGGTCGCTCGCGTTGCTGCATCCCAGGCTATGCCGAGGTTCGACACCACAACCGGGCGCGGCCCGGGTGATGTTGCCGGTCCCAGCCCCGCGGTTGCTATCCGTCGAGGTGCAGATCCTCTGGTTGCCGCTGGTTCCGCACGTCAGGTCGACGTGGGCCGTGGCCCTAGCCCGGCAGTGGCCGCCGGTGGTGGCTCTGGGGGCGGTCCGGGATCCGGTCTTGGTTTGGCCGCCGGTGGTGGCTCTGGCGGTCCGGGATCCGGTCTTGGGTTGGCCGCCGGTGGTGGCTCTGGCGGCGGTCCGGGGGCCGGGCTCGCTCGCGGGTTCAGCGTCGGGTCCGACGCTATTTGGGGCAGAGCCGAGGCTGCAGCCCCCGAGGACTCGACTCGCTCGCCCGGGATCCCTCGTTTCGGGAAGCGAGGCAACGGATTTCGGCTGCCCGCCCTGGAAGCGGGTCTTCCCCGAATGGTGGCGGCGCCATGGGTGACCACGGCGGTGCGGCGCAGTCCCGCAGAAAGCGGTGCTGTGCGACCCGGTCCCGGGATCCTCATGGGAACCCTTACGCCGACCGGAGAGCCGGGGCCGCGACTGGGGGCAAGTCCGCGACCGGCCTCGGTCCGACGTTCCGATGGTTTCTCGGGTAGCCAATCAAGCGGTCGCGCTTCGCAGTCGCTGGGCGCGGGCGGCCGGCGCTGGAACCCGCCGGGGGTAGATCCTGTGACGGCCGCAGAAAGCGGGCGTCCGGTGACCACCGCGGCCGGAACACCGACCACCTCGGCCGGAACACCGACCACCTCGTCCTTGGCGCGGTCAGGGGACACCGCCGGGATGCCGGTTGGGCCCGCGGCCGTCTCGGTAGCGGGTGTCCGCCAGAGCCGCATGGTTGCCTGGTCGAACGAGTGGGCCGGCGCTTTTCCGATCGTGCCGCGGGCACAAGGGAACCTGCCAAGGATCGTGCACCGTCCCGTGGTGGCCCGCCTCTCCCAAGATGCGGTAACGACATCGCAGCCTCGACCTTTTGGCGGGAGCGGTTCTGCCAGCTCGTCCGCCCAGGGCCACGTCCTCTCCGGTTGGGTTCCTGCGGTGCCAGGCCTCGCTGGTCTCCGTCGGTCAACAGCTATATCCCGGCCGCAACCGGCCCACAGCGCCGATGAGATGTCGCCGTCGGTGCTGGCGGTGGGTCGGCGCCGGCTGGGTCGGTTGGCAGCAGCGGGGCCGGGAACGGGTCGCCTCACTCGTTCCCTCTCCGGACGGAGCAGCCCGGCCCAGAACTGGTCGACAACGAACCTGCCCCCGACCTCGCGGACAGGGTATGGAGATCACACCGTGGCGTCAGCCGGCGGTCTCATAAGGCGCGAAGAACACGCCGCCGCGTCTGCCGGTAACCCGGTCGGGCGAGTCTCCAGGCAGGCCTCGGCAGTTGGCAATCGTGCCGACGGTCTCGGGGTGGCAGCACGCTTGGCGCGACCTGGTGGGGTTCTCGTGGCGCGTTCCTCGCTTCTTGGGGGACCGGTCGAGTCGAGGTCGCGACCGGGCGTACTCGGTGCGGCACTTGCCCCGCCGTTCGTGGCAACGGCAGCAGCATCCGGGCGTGCGGTCCTTCCGGCAGTCACCGGTCGGGAAGGGCCCCACCGAGTTCCGCGCCCGCTGGTAGGCGGGCCGCTGGATGACCACCTATCCTCGGGCGGCATCAGGTCGGGCCGCCACGCACTTGGCGCCCAAGGCGATGACCTCGTGCGGGCGTTGACACCGGTCACAGTGGCCCGCTTCGCCCGTGCCGATGTGGGGTCGGCGAGCTGGCCGCTGGCACCGTCCGCGGGCGGGCAATCTCATCTGTCCCGACCGGATGTCCCAACCGGGCGTTTCCGGGCGACCACCCCCGCCACGGCGGCCGCGCGGCCTACCCCGGCCATGCGGACCACGGCGGCGACCGCGGCCGTACGGGCTAGCGGCAAGAGAGCACAGGACGCCGCTCATGTTCGGTCGGATCTGGCGCCAGCCTTGTTCCGGCCCCAACCTGTTGGTGCCTGGCCCCGCCTAGAGGAATCTCGCCCGGGTTGGGACCTGCCCTCCACCCTGCGTCGGCCCGACCGAGTGCCGATCCAGACGCAGCGGCTTCACCGGGCGGCGGACCACGGCTCGACTGGCGCCGGTTTGGTCGGTCTCGGTGCGGCCCGCCCTGGTTTGGTCGGACCCGGTTTACTCGGCCCGGTTTCGTGGGGGCTCGGTTCATCCGGTCCTGGTTTGATCGTCCATCGCTTGCCTGGTCTCGGTTCGGCCAGCCTCGGTTCGCCCGGCCTTGGCTCGGCCGCCGTCCACGTGCCCGGCCCCCCGGCAGGTGCCGGCGTCGCCGGATCCCCGTTGACCAGCCGCTCTCCCGCTGGTCTCCCCCCGATCCTGGCCCGGGGCGGCACAACCGACAACCCCATCCGCCGCAGACCGCTCGGCTCTCGCCTCGAGGTGGCCCGCCCTGCAATGGGCCGCCCTGCAATGGCCCGCCCTGCAATGGGCCGCCCCTTGGGTCGACCATTGGGTCGACCATCGGTTGCGCCGCTTGCGCCGCTTGCGCCGGTTGCCCCCATCCTCCGGAGCCTCCGTGCTGCAACGGGCTCCGCGGATGATCCCCGCTACGGCCTGCCAGGCCACGAAAAAACAGCAAGACCGCCCCGGGAACCGTCGGGACCGATTAGGCCGGGCGGATCGCTGGGGCCCATGGGACCATTGGGGCCCGCGCCGGCCGCCCGAGGTCGTGAGCGAGCAGCCGAGCGCTTCCATCGAGCCCTGGCCGAGCGGCCGATCGAGGTCGCCCAACCGTTGCCCCAGCACTTCCGACCGTTGGCCCGTGCCATCGTCGGCGATCGGGCGGTATCAGTGCGTACCGGCCCGGCAACGCGCGCCGCGCTGGCGGCCGCCGGAAAGCCGGCCGCCACGGTGGGCAACGTGATCCACCTGCGTCGGTCCCTCGATCGTTCGCTCGAATCGGTCGAGGTGCTGGCCCACGAGCTGGTTCATGCCGCTCGGCCGTCGCCGCAGGCCAGGTTCTTCGGCGACGACCGGCGCAGCGCCGAGGAGCATGTGGCCGAACACACCGGGCGCCTGGCGCGAGCGTTGGTCGCGTCTGAGGTGGCATCGCCCCCCCGGGGCCATCAACAAGACCGGCTGGCGTGGGGGACGAGCGGCTTACCCGTGGGCAGCTTGGGTGGTGCCGCCAAAACGCTATCCGTCGAACGAGCGGCCAAGGTTCCTGTTCCCCCAACCATCGCCCCCCAACGGCGGGTGTCCAGCAGCGGTTCATCGAGCCTGGTCGAGCGGACGGCCGATCTGTTTCGCCAAGCGGGCACCAGCCCCGCGACCGCTAACGGCGGTCGCTCCGCCACCATTGCAACGAGCCCCGGGAGCATCACAAGCGCCATGAGTGCCAGCAACCTGCCAGTTCCCCGCCCTGGTGACGGACCGATCGTGCGTCACAACACCTGGAGCGGCGTGCAGAGGTTCACCACCGTCCCTTCCACGGTCAGCACCACCTCAGCCGACGTCACCTCGGACCGCCCGATGACCGTAGGCGGCGTCGATGTCGCGCTGTTCGACGCCTTGGTGGACGCCTTGGAGCAACGGGTTATCGACGAGCTCGAGCGGCGGGGACTCCGCCACAATCCAGGGGTGTTCTAGGCCATGCCCAAAGCGTTTCTCAAGACCGAAGACGGCACCGAGATCCCGTGCATGTTCAACCCCGAGTCGCTCTCGGTGAGCCGCTCCAATAGCTGGCAA
This sequence comes from Acidimicrobiales bacterium, assembly GCA_050744165.1. GTDB lineage: Bacteria > Actinomycetota > Acidimicrobiia > Acidimicrobiales > Palsa-688 > JBOGGN01. Next base: position 15,216 of record JBOGGN010000260.1, read on the forward strand.
TCGAGCAGCGCCCCTGGACGAGGCGTCCCTACGTTGCGCTACGAGGGGGCGTCGTCGGGCACCTTCTCGCTCAGCTTGTTCTTCGACACCACCGACGACGGAACGGCGGTCACGACCCACACATCAAAGCTCTTGAAGCTGATGGAGGTCGACTCCGGGTTGCCTGGCAGCAGCGACGCCACCCAGAACGCCCGGCCTCCGTGGGTGGTGTTCAACTGGGGTGACCTGCACTCCTTCAAGGCCGTCATCACCTCGCTCAGCCTCAACTTCACGTATTTCAGCGCCACCGGTGTCCCGCTGCGGGCCAAGGCCGACCTGTCGCTGACTCAGTACCAGGAGGAGTTGGCATTCGGGCCGCAGAATCCCACCTCGGGCACGCCCTTCCCCCATCGCACCCACCGGGTCCAGCCAGGGGAGACGCTGGACCGCATCTCCGCCATGCACTACGGAGACGCCACCATGTGGCGTCGAATCGCCAGCGCCAATGGGATCGAGGATCCTCTGGCGCTGCGGGCCGGGACGCTGCTGGCGATCCCCGAACTCCACTGAGGGCTGGGCCGCCATGCCGATCTCGCTCGCACCCATCGTGAAATTCAGCGGCCAGCAGCTCGCCAACACGTGGATCGAGGCCCTGATCGATCTGCGCGTCGAGCGCGAGTTCCAGGTGCCAGGGCGCTGCACGCTGCGATTCGTCGACCCCGGCTACGCCCTGCTGGCCAGCGGCACCGTCACCCTCGGAATGCCCATCGTTATCTCTGCTGCCGACGGCGGCGAGCTGATCGAGGCCGAGGTCACCAGTATCTCCGCCGAGCAACGCGAAGCCGCCAACCCTCAACTGGTCGTGGTCGGCCACGACAAGAGCCACCGCATGGGCCGGCCCACGGTCGTGACCACCTACCAGCAGATGGCCTACTCCGATGTGGTCAGCAAGGTCGTCTCCTCCTACGGGCTCACCGCGGCGACCGACAGCACGCAACTGAAGCTCGAGTACCTTCTCCAAGTGGACTCCGACCTGGGCTTGGTGACCGAGATGGCCCGGCGGGCGGGCTTCGACTGGTGGGTCGAGGGGAAGACGTTCAACTTCAAGAAGCCGGCCGCGGGCACGACGGTCAACCTGACCCTGCACCAGGATCTGCGAAGCTTCTCGGTGCGGGCCAGTGGCCACTACCCCGACGAGTTCACCGTGGACGGCTGGGACCGCAAGCAGCAGGCCCAGGTGACGGCCACCGCGCAGACCTCGAGCGCTGCCATCAAGGCCAGCTCCAACGTAGCCACGTTGGTGGCGTCGCCGAAGGGCAAGTTCGGCCAGGCCAAGGTGCTCACCGCCGGGATCGCGGCCAGCAACCAGGACGAGGCCACCCAGCTCAGCGTTGCCCTGGCCCAGCGAGCGGCGTCCAGCGCGGTGACCGCCCGTGGCGTGGCCGACGGCTCCAGCCAAATCAAGCCCGGGGTGACGGTCAAGGTCACCGATGCCGGGCCGCTCTCGGGCACCTACCCGGTGACCAAGGTCGAGCACGTCTACAGCACCGGTACCGCCTACCTGACGAAGTTCGTGGCCGGCGACCGCCGCCCGACGTCGCTGGTCGACATGCTGGCCGCTCCCTCGGCCGCCCCCACGGCGGCCACCGCCCACGCCGGGTTGGTGGTGGGAGAGGTCACCAACATCAACGACCCCAACCAGGCTGGGCGGGTGAAGGTCCGTTATCCAGGTCTCAGTTCGACCGACGAGAGCGCCTGGGCCCGCCTTCTGGCGGTGGGGGGCGGCAGCAGTCGGGGGACGGTCTTCATCCCCGAGGTGGGCGACGAGGTGCTCGTCGCCTTCGAGGGCGGCGACCCGCGCCAGCCGGTCGTGCTCGGTGGCCTCTACGGGGACAAGTCCGCCATCCCGGCGTGGGCCGTGCAGGACGGGAAAGTGACTGCGCGGGGGATCACGTCGCGCCTCGGCCACGTGATGACCCTGTCAGATGGGTCAAAGCCGGAGGACCAGTTCATCCTGCTGCAGCTGGCCGGCAACCAACACACCTTCAAGATGTCGAAGAAGCCGCAGGTGGACCTCACCGTCCCCTCGGGGACGCCGGTCAACATCACCGCGGGCAGCACCAAGATCGCCTTCGCCGACGATGGGTCGATCTCCATTGAAGGTCTCAACGTCACTATCAAGGCCAAGGAGAAGTTCCAGGTCGAGTGCCTGAATGGTTCGGTCAAGGCGAGCGCTCAGCTGGCGCTGGAGGCATCCACGCAGGCCGGGCTCAAGGGGGCGACGATCCAAATCGAGGGGTCGGCCATGACCGCCGTCAAGGGCGGCATCGTGCAGATCAACTGACATGGCGTACACCGATCCCCCGCCCACTGCCGCCGCGCTCCCGCCCGGCGCCACCTTCGACCCTTCCTTCATCGGCCGGGGTTTGCGGTTTCCGATCTCAGTCGACCACCGGGGCGCCATCGCCCTGGTATCGGGGCCTGAGGCGGTCGAGTGCGCCCTCCGGGTGGTCCTGTCGACGGCCCCGGGTGAGCGCGTCATGCGGCCCAACTTCGGGTGCGGCATCTGGGACCTCCTGTTCGAGCCGATCAATGCCAACACCCTCGGTCTCATGGCCCAGGCGGTCCGGGAAGCGGTGGCCCAGTGGGAGCCCCGGGTCAACCTGCTCGACGTGATCATCACCCCGGACCGTAGGGAATCCTCCCTGGTGCGCATCGCACTGACCTACGAGATCCGCACCACGAACGACCGGCGCAACCTCGTCTATCCCTTCTACGTCATCCCCCGAGAGCCTGAGGAGCTGTAGTGGCTCTGCCCGCCCCCAACCTGGACGACCGCAAGTTCCAGGACATCGTCGACGAGGCCAAGCGCCTCATCCCGCGGTACTGCCCCGAGTGGACCAACCACAACCTGGCCGACCCCGGCGTGGCGCTGATCGAGTTGTTTGCCTGGATGAGCGAGATGGTGCTCTTCCGGCTCAACCAGGTCCCCGACGCCTTGTACCTCCGCTTCTTGGAGCTCGTGGGCATCGAGCCATTTCCGCCCTCGGTAGCCCGGGCCGACCTCACCTTCTGGCTCTCGACGGTGCTCGACCACCCCGTCGTGGTGCCCGCGGGCACCGAGGTGGCCACCGAAGCCCTCGCCACAGGGGGCGAGGAGGTGCTGTTCTCGACGGTTGAGGACCTGGTGATCGGCCCCCCGAGGCTTTTCACCGCCCGCACTGGCAAGTCGGGCAACGACCAGTACTTCGTCGACGTCTGGGACGATCTGCGCTTCGCAGGCGCCTCCGCGGCGTGCTTCACCTCCGAGCCGCCGGCGCCGGGCGACGCCCTTTACCTGGGCTTCGAGAAGAGCCTGGCCGGCAACGCGGTGCGGCTTACGATCACCGCCTCCATCCGCGGGATCGGTGTCAACCCCAACGACCCGCCCCTGGCCTGGGAATCATGGGGTGGAGAGTCGTGGATCCCGGTACCGGTCTTCGGCGACACGACTGGGGGCCTCAACCGGGACGGGGCCATCACGCTGCTGGTGCCCATGGGCATGCAGTTCCTCTCGATCGGCGGGACCAGGGCGTTTTGGCTGCGGGCCCGGCTGGTCGCCAACCGTCCCGGACAGCCCCCGTACCAGGCATCGCCACGGATCGGCTCGGTGAAGGCCGAGAGCCTCGGTGGCACGGTGGCCGCCGAACACGCCCGAGTGATCGGCCCGGAGTCGGTGGGCCGCAGCGACGGCAGCCCCAGCCAGAGTTTCAGCGTGTCGCGGCCGCCGGTTCTACCCCGCCGCGAGGGCGAGACGGTGCGCACCGTGTCGCCCGGGCACAGCCTGTTGTGGCAGGAGGTCGAGGATTTCACTACCTCGGGCTCGAGTGACCGCCACTTCGTCTGGGACGGCGCCACCGGCACCATTGCCTTCGGGCCGGCGGTGCGCTACGCCGATGGGACCAGCATCCAGCATGGTGCCATCCCGCCCGACGGGGCGGAGATCGTCGTCGACCGGTACCGCCACGGCGGCGGTGCGGTCGGCAACGTGGGCCGCAGCACGCTGACGGTCATGAGGACCACCGTGGCCTTCATCGACCGGGTCGGCAACACGCTCCCGGCCGCGGGCGGTGTCGATGGCGAAACGGTGAAAAATGCGAAGCTCCGCGGTCCTCTCAGTTTGCGGACGGGTCAGCGGGCGGTAACCGTGGGAGATTTCGAGCGCCTCACGCTCGAGTCCTCAGCGGAGGTCGCGCGGGTGCGTTGCCTGGCCCCCGAACGGCCAGGAGGCCCGGTGCAGGTCATGGTGGTGCCCCATGTCCGCCGCTTGCCCGAAGAGCAGCAACTTGACGACTTCGCGCTCTCCGGAGCGCTGGTGACACGCATCCGCCAGCACCTCGACGAACGGCGGATCCTCGGCGCCACCGTTGAAATCGGGACCCCGTACTACCAAGGCGTAACGGTGGCGGTGCTGCTGCACGCCCTGCCCGGGCGGCCCCCCGGCCTGGTGCGCCAGCGGGCCCTCGACCTGCTGTACCGCTATGTGAACCCGCTTGTCGGAGGCCCCGATGGCAACGGCTGGCCCTTCGACACCGACATCAACGCGGCGCCGCTGGCCCAGATGCTGGAGGCGGTCGAGGGGGTCGAACGGGTGGACGAGGTGCTCCTGTTCGAGTACGACCTGCGCACCGCCGGCCGCTATGGGCAAGGACGGGAGTTGATCCGCCTCGACCGGCGTTCCCTGTTCCTTTCCGCGAGTCACCAGGTCGTGGTGCGGTGAGCCGGTGAGGCGCACCGACTGGCTCGTTGGCCAGCTTCCGGTGGGGATGATGGAGGATGGGTTCTTCCTCCGCTTCGTCTCCCTGTTCCAGGAGTTGGCTACCGGGCTGCTGGAGGGAGTGGACAACATCCCCAACTCCGTCGACGTGACCGTGGCCCCGCCGGCGCTGGTCCGCTGGCTCGGGTCATGGATCGGGGTCGAGAACATCGACTCGTCGCTTCCGGTGGACCTCCAGCGGCGAATCGTGGAGGAATCGGCGCTTATCCTGGCCTGGCGCGGGACCCGCAAGGGTCTGGTCCGGTTTCTGGAGCTGGTGACCGACGGGCCGGTGGAGGTGGTTGACAGCGGTGGGGTGTTCGCCGCCGGCGAGGTCGGGATCCGGCCGGCCCAGGTTTGGATCCGGGTCGACTCAACAGGGTGGGTGCCCGAACGCGACTTCGTGGCCCTGCTGCACGACGAGCTCCCCGCCGATGTCGCCTTCGAGGTGTACGTCCGGGACCGTCGGTTGTGGCCTCCATTGTTCCAGGTTGGGGCGCCGCAGATTTCCGCGCCTAGTCCGATTGCGGCGTTAGTTGTGGGTGCCGGCATGGGGCCTGGTGGCGGTCCCGGCGGCTGGTCGCCTGGCGTTGGGCCCAGTGGAAGCAGCTGGGGCCAGGGTGGGGAGGCCCCGACGGCGGCCGGCGGCTCCTTCGATGGCGAGCGCCCCCCGGGATGGGTGGGCGCGGCACCGGACCCCGCTGGAACGGTGTGGCCGGCTGCCAGCCCGGATACGGGCTCCTGGCCGGCTCCCATCGTGGACCCGACTCCCGCTCCGATTCCGGGTCCGGCCGACTGGCCGCCGCCGAATCCCGCTCACTGGATGCCCTCGCCGGGTCCCTACGATTGGCACGCCGAAGGCCCCGCCGATTGGTCGCCGCCGAATCCCGCCGACGGGCCGCCTGCGCCCCCGGGGGGCTGGATGCCGCCGGCCTCGGCCCAAGATCCGTCCGACGGGCCGCCTGCGCCCCCGACGGGCTGGATGCCGCCGGCCTCGGCCCAAGGTCCGTCCGACGGACCGGTGCCCGGCGTCAACCCGGATGGGCCGGTGCCGGGCGTCAGCCCGGATGGGCCGGTGCCCGGCGTCAACGATCCGGAGCATCACGAGGGCAACGACGAGCCGCCATCCCCTCAAGGATCGCCATGAGCGCCGACGTAACCTGCCCGACCTGCGGCACGGTCACCGAACTGGCCGATATCAATCGGGACGCCGGCGCCTTCTGCCGGGTGTGCGACTACCCGTTGTTCTGGATCCGCAACACCGCCATGGGGGTCGCGGGTGGGAGCTTGGCCGACGAAGTCGGAATGCGCCGTTACCCGGGCACCGCTGGGTTGGTGACAATCGCAACGATCGAGTGCTGGAACTGCGAGGAACATAACCCGGTCACCAACGTCAATTGTCTTCGCTGCGGAGAGCTTCTCCACCCAGCCCCGCCGCCATACGTTCCCCCTCCGGCGGCGCCGCCCGTGGTGTACCTCCAAGCACCGGCACCACTGGCGCCTCCGCCCCCTCCGCGACCGTTCCAGATCACGGACTGGATCGCGGCCATCGTCGCCTGTCTCATTCTCGCGGGATGGTGCGGTTACGGCCTCTGGCGGTACCACGTCTTGTAGCACCTCTTTGGCTTACACCCGGGCGTAGGGCTTGTTGGTGGGCTTCGCGTTGTTGGCGCTCAGCTCGCCACCAGTATGCGCGTCTTGACGCGAGGTGCAGCAGGAGTTGCCTCCCATCCGGCGTCGTGGATGGACCGGTTGGGGTCCGCCTTTGCAAGCGCCGGGGTAACTTAACATCCCTAACACAAGTGCCGGGCGCTATCACGCCCTGCACTTGTGTTAAGCGCGTTAAGTTATGGCGTGTTAGGCCTCGTCCTGTGCGGCCATCGAAGGATGCCTCCAGCCCGAAATCAGAATCCCCGCGCGCCGCCCTGTTGGATGACATGGGTCAACTCGTGGGCCAAAAGACCGTGATCCGATGACGACGAGCCGGCGCCGAGGAAGATGTCGGACCCGATGGTGAACGCCTTGGCCTGGACCCGGTTGCTGAGGTCGGCCGCCCGGCGGTCTTCGTGGATCCGCACGTGATCGAAGCTGGACCCGAACGCAGACTCCATGGAACCCTGGATCCGTCCATCCAGCGGCCGGCCCCGGCCGACCTCGGATTTCAGCTGGGACTCGGTGTCGGAGTCGAGGTCGCCACCGGCGGCGCCGACAACGGGCATCCGCCGAATAGCCGGCGGGCTGGCGCTGGTCTCGTCCTCTACCGTCGGGCTCGAGGGGCCGGACCGGATGGCGGAAAGCACCCGCTGGGCCACCGCATCGGCTTCCCGTTCGTAGGGATCGTTGGCTGGACCGACCGAGAGCTTGCACTGCACGCGGCCCAAGAGGCTCACGACTTGCTGGTTGCCGATGGTCCGTTGGAGGGACATCAGCGCCTCGCTGCCGGAGGGGGCTTCGGCGGAGCGGCGCCGGAGGTGCGTATCGACGCCAACTGCCGGATGTTCCTGGTCATGCGCTGCGACAACCCGCCGGTCCCGACCCATCACGTCACCTCGATTCCTTGGTCCATAATAGCCCTCTAACTCACTGCGCCGCTGGCCGTCGCGCTCCGCCCGTCGACGACGGTGGCGGTTGCAGTTGACGCCGCGCATCCCGGGGCGCTGAAGGTGAGCTGGTACTGGCCTGGGGGGAGGAACGCGTGGTACGTCCCGCCCGCGGCGACCGACACGCTGGTGGTGGCCGGACCCTGGATGGCGACGGTTACCGAGCTTCCCGAGGAGCAGCTGCTGCCCTGGCCTGGCGTGACCCCCGCGGTGCCGCTCAACTCGCCCTCAACCAGGGAAACCGTTGCCACAACGGGGTCCCCAGTTGTCGCTGCAAAGGGCACCTGGAGGGTGGTGGCGCTCGCTGATGGGACACCGAGATGGGGCGAGGATTGGCCATTCACGCCGGCGCCCGGGCTCCCGACGGTCACTGAGTAGGCGCCGGGCGGGACGGAGGAGAAGCTGGCCACCCCACCGCTTCCGGTCGCCACGGGACCGAACTGGTTGCCATTGCCTCCCGCGAGGGTGACCGTGGCGCCCACCACCTGGCCACCGGCATCGGAGCGGACGGTGACCGATACGGCGTGGTTCAGCGGGACCAGCGACGGGCTCAAGGTGGCGGTGTTACCGGCGGTCACCGACTCCTGGGCCACGGTCTGGCTGACATACCCGGGGCCGCTGAAGGTCACGTGGTAGGTGCCCGCGGGCACGAACATGTCGAATGAACCACCGGTGAGCGGCGGTGAGGCGCTTACCGGTCCGCTCACGGCGACGGCGACCGTCCCGGGCCCTGCGGCCACGGTGGGCGATCCCGTCAGCTCGCCTTCGGCAACGGTGACCGTGAAGGCGGGCGGGTCCGTGGGTCCGGCAGGCACCGTGATGGAGGTCGTGGCCTGGCCGTGGGACGGGGTCAACGCAGACCCGTCGGCGGACACCTGATAGGTCCCGGGTGCGACATTGGCGAAGGTGGCGACGCCGTGGTTGCCGCCGTTGGGCCCGGCCGTGGCGGTCTGCGGCGCTGGCTGGCTGCCCGATCCGCTGGCCGCGAGCGTCACTCGGGCGCCGTCGAGTGGGGTCGATCCGACGGCCGAGACCACGTCGACGGTCACGGAATGGCCCGTAGCCCCCAACCTGATCGGTGACTGCACCGAGCGCTGACCCGCGGTCAGGGTCACTGTCGCTGGCGACGGGTTGGAGTAGCCGTTGGCCGACACGCTGACGTTGTACTTGCCCGGCGGCACGAAGGTGTCGTAGGCACCATTGGTGATCGGCGGCGTCTGGTTGACCGGGGTGCCACCGGCGGCGGGGACGCCGGCGATTGTCACCGTGGCCTGGCCACCGGGGACCGACACCTGTCCGGTGATCTCGGCCTCGTTAATGGTGATGGGCACCGTCGGCGGGTCGGTCACGAACACCGGGACGGCGAAGCCGGAGATCGTGACCGGCAGGTGGCCGGGTGCTACGCCCGAGGCGTCGACCTGGATGTTGTACTGGCCAGGCGACACCGCGGTGAAGGTCACCACGCCGTGGCTCTGGCCGACGAAGCCGGTGCGGGCGGGCGCCAGCGGCCGCGGCACGACGGCCGGCGGGGCGGTGCCCGGTACCAGGCTGAGCGACACCGTGGCGCCGTCGAGCGGCGTTCGGCCGACCGCCGAGAGGATCTGCAGCGTGACGTTGTGGTTCGACGGCGCCAAGGTGGCGTTGACGCCGGATTGGGTCATGCCCGGCGTCGGGACAGCGACGGTCACCGGCGGGCTCGGCTGGTAGCCGGGCGAGGACATGGTCACCTGGTAGGTGCCCGGGGGGACCAGCGCCTGGTAGGTGCCGTCGCTGTTGACGGCCGGGCTCGCCGTGGGCTTGCCGGTCGCGTCCACCAACTGAACCGTCGTCACGCCCGCATTTCCGTTGGGTGTCACCGTTCCCGAGATGGCCGACTCGGACAGCGTGAGGCTGGTGCTCACCGGAGCGGTGGTGGCGGCGGGGACCTTCACCGAGGTCGTGGCGGTCGCGCCCTCCACCGTCGCGGCCGTCGGGGCGCCGGCTTGCGTCCGGGCGGCCGTCACCGGGTAGGTGCCCGGCGCCACGTGCGGGAATGCGACCATGCCAGCGGCGTCGGTGCGCCCGGTCGAAGTCCCGAGAGAGACCAGGACTCCCGCTGTCGGGGCGTGGGCCACCGTTGAGTGAACCGCTACTTGCACCGTGTCTCCGGCGACGGTCGTGCTGGTGGTCGAGGCCGGTCCGGTGGCGGCCGCAGGCGCATTAGCGCTCGCCTTGGGGCTCGCCGCCGGGCTCAGTGCCTGGCTCGCGGCCGGGCTTAGCGCCTGGGACGATGCCGACGATGAGGTCGCTACCAGCGTGACGTTGACCACCGAATTGGTGCCGCTGGTCACGGCCACCCCCATATGGCTGCTGTCGGTGGTGAATCCGGTGGCGGTGAAGGTCAGGTCGTAGGTTGCGTTGGAGGGCGGAACAGGCAAGTAGAAGCGGTAGGAGCCGTTGTTGTTCGACTCGGTGGTGGTACAGGGCACGGAGTTGCGGCACGGGGCCTGGGAGCCGTTGTTCTTATTGGCGATGCTGACCGTTGCGGCCGCGGTCGTCGGCGTGATGGTCCCGCTGATCTCGCCTTCTGCCAACGTCAGGGTGGGGGTTGTCGTGGGGCCGCTGATCATGACGGTATTGCTCGTCGGCGCATTGCTGCCGGTCGGGCTGTTGGCAATGCGGGTGGCGGTGACGCTGTAGTTGACGCCCGCCCTCAATCCAAAGGTGGCGTTGCCGCTGGCGTCGGTGTTCACCGTGCCGCTGGCCGGGGTGACCCCCGTGGTCGGGGTGACAGTGACAGTGGCGTCACCGGCGCCCACCGCCGTGTTGCCCACCGCGCTTTGGACCGCGAACACTTGCTGGTACGACAGGGTCGTGCTGACCGTCGTGTTTTGGGCGTTGGTGACCACGACGTGGGTGTGGGTGCTGTCGGTCGTGTAGTTGGTGGCGCTGAAGGTCAGGTCATAGGTGCCGGCGGGCAACAAGAAGCTGTAGCTGCCGTCGGTGGCCTCGGTGGTGGTGCACGCGGGGTTGCAGGCAGTCCCGGCGCCGCTGGCTTCATTCAGGATGCTGACGGTGGCCGCAGCGTTGGAGGGCGTGATGGTGCCGGAGATCTCGCCCTCGGCCAGGGTGAGGACGGCGGAGGTGGTTGGGACGCCGACGGTGAGGGTGTTGCTCGTCGAGGCGGCCGCGTTGGTACTGGCGTTGCGGGTGGCGATGACGGTGTAGGTGACGCCGCCGGTGAAGGTGAAGGTGGCGTTGCCGCTGCCGTCGGTCATGGCGGTCAGCGTGCTGCCGCCGCCGGCCGAAGGCGTGGCGGTGACGGTGGCGTCATTGGCGCCCACCGCTGTGTTGCCGACTGCGCTCTGGACCGCGAACACTTGCTGGTAGGTCAGGGCCGTGGTGACCGTCGTGTTGGCGCCGTTGGTCACCGCGACGCCGGTGTGGGTGCTGTCGCTCGTGTAGCCGGCGGCGGTGAAGGTCAGGTCGTAGGTACCCATGGGCACGAAGAAGCTGTAGCTGCCGTCGGTGGCCTCGGTGGTGGTGCACGCGGGGTTGCAGGCAGTCCCGGCGCCGCTGGCCTCGTTGAGGATGCTGACGGTGGCCGCAGCGTTGGAGGGCGTGATGGTGCCGGAGATCTCGCCTTCGACGAGCGTCAAGGTGACGGCGTTGCCACTGCTCACCATGGCGGTGTTGGAGACGGTGGCGGCACCGCCCTGGGCCCGGGTGGCGCTGACCATGTACGTCACGCCGGACATCAGGCCGAGGCTGGCGTTCCCGTGGGCGTCGGTTGTGCCGGTGACGGCGGTACCGCCACCCGAGGGGGTTGCGGTCACGGTGGCGTCACCGTTGCCTACCGCGGTGCCCCCCACCTGGCTCAGCACCGTGACGGTCTCGATGTAGTTCAACGTCACGTTGACGGTGGTGCTGCTGCCATTGGCGACGACCTTGCCGTGGCCGGTGGTGGTGTCGGTCGTATAGCCGGCTGCTGCGAACGACAGGTCGTAGGTGCCGGCAGGGAGGAAGAACGAGTAGGACCCGTTGCTGGTGGTGGTGCTGCAGGCGCTGGCGCCGGTTGCGGTGCACGCCGTGCCGGCGCTGTTCTCGTTGACGATAGTGACTGTGGCGTTGGCCGCGGTGGGGGTGACGGTGCCGGTGAGTTCGCCTTCGGCCAGGGTCACGGTGGTGGTGTTGTTGGTGCCGGTGGGCCCGGTGATGCCGGTAAGGGTGCCGGTGGAGGCGCTGCCGGCGCTGTTGGTGATGCGGGTGGCGGTAACGCTGTAGGTGGTCCCCGCGGTCAGGGTGAAGGTGGCGTTGCCGTTGGCGTCGGTGGGAGCGGTGCCGGTGGCGGGGGTGACGCCGGTGGCGGGGGTGACGCTGACGGTGGCGTTGCCGCCGACTTGGGTCCCAGTGACCTGGCTGAGGACGGTGAAGGTCTGCTGGTAGGTCAGGCTTGTGTTTGCCATGGTGTCAGCGCCATTGGTGACCACGACGCCGTGGATGCTGCTAGTCCCGACTCCGGTGCTGGTGAACGACAGGTCGTAGGTGCCCGCGGGCACGAAGAATGAGTAGGCGCCGCTGTTGGTGGAGGTGGTGCAGGCGGTGGCACAGGCGCCAGCGTTGTCCTCATTGACGATGCTGACCGTGGTGGCGGCGCTGGTGGGGGTGACGGTGCCGGAGATCTCGCCCTCGACCAGCGTCACGGTGGTGGTGTCGTTGGCGCCGGTGGCCGCCGCGATGCTGGTGGTGGCCATACCGCCGCTGCCGTGGCTGTTCGTGTTGCGGGTGGCGGTAACGGCGTAGGTGACGCCGGCGGTCAGGGTGAAGCTCGTATTGCCGTTGGCGTCGGTCGTGCCCGTCATCGGGGTACCGGGCCCTGCAGTCAGCGTGACCGTGGCGTCACCAGCGCCAACTGCTGTCCCGCCCACCCCGTTGTCCACCGTGAAGGTCTCCTGGTAGCTCAACGTAGGGTTGACCGTGGTGACACTGCCGTTGGTGACCACGACGCCGGTGTGGCTGGTGTCGCTCTGGTACCCGGCGGCGGAGAACGTCAGGTTGTAGGTGCCTGCAGGGACGAAGAAGCTGTAGACGCCGGGATTTGGGCCACTAGGGGCGCCTGTCGTGGTGGTGCAGCCAGCGGAGCAGACACCTCCGCTGCTCTGGATTCCGACCGTGGTGACCGGCGTGGCCGGGATCACGGTGCCGGTGATCTCACCCTCCGCCAGGGTCACGGTGGTGCTGTTGCCGCTCGCGGTGATGCCCGTGGGACCCGTGATCGGGCCCGCCGTGCCGGTGGAGCCGCTGCCATGGCTGTTGGTGATGCGGGTCGCGGTGACCTGGTAAGAGACGTTGGCGCTCAGCGTGAACGTGGCGCTCCCGGAACTGTCGGTTCCCGCCGACATCGTGCCCCCGCCGGAGGCCTGCACCGTGACGGTGGCGTCGTTCAGCCCGACCGGTAGGTTCCCGACCTGGCTTTGCACCACAAAGGTCTGCGTGTATTTCAGGGTCGTGCTCACCGTGGTATGACCGCCCGGATTGGGGACGTTGGCTGCAAACACCTGCGAGCTGATGTAGCCGTTGGCGGTGACCTGCACCGAGTAGCTGTCTGGCGGCACGAACGCCGTATACGTCCCATCCGCGGCCACCGCGGGGCTGTAGCTGACGGTGCCGTTCAACTGCGTGATCGTCACGGTGGCCGTCGACGGCGCCACGGTGCCGTTGATCTCCGATTCGTCGAGCGTGATGGTCTCCGGGAAGTTCCCACTCCCGATGGCGATGTTGAACATGACCTGGCCCTGGGTGTCGGGGACCGTGCCGTTGACGGCCGTGCGCGTGGCGGTGATGGTGTGGTCTCCGGGGGACAGGTCGAGCATCACTGTTCCGCCGGCCCCGGTCGGCATGTCCGGCCCACCATCCGCGCTCACGTTGGCGTCGCCGGCCCCGATGCTCACCCCGGGCACCGGCGACACGACCGTCACCGTTATCACGTGTTTGACCGGTGCCAGGGTGAGCGGGGGAATTGTCAGATTGGGCGTCGTGGCATCGATGGTCGCGGGGGTCGCAGCGCACTTGTTGGCGTCCGGCGCCGGCGGGGCGCAGTAGCCGTTGGCCGCCAAGGCGACGTTGTAGGTGCCGAGGGGAATCAGCGACGTCTTGTAGGTGAAGGTGCTGGCGTTCGTCATCGGGTCAAGGACGCCTGCCCCGCTCAGCGCTTGGACGGTGGTGCCGGACTGATTGGTCACCGTCACCGTGATCTGAGTTTGCGGTGTCGTGTCGGGAGTCAGGACGACCGAGCCGCTGATGGTCCCCTCCTGAAGCGTGATCTGTGCCGAGTTCGGCGGCGTCGTGTCGTTGTCGGTGATCACCGTTGAGCCGCTCACCCCGATTCCCCCGGTGGTACGGGTCGCGGTCACGGTGTATGACGTGTCCGAGTTGAGGGTGAGCGTGAAGCCGGACGCGGTTTGCACCACCGTCCCCGTGGTCGGACTGAGGGTGACGCTCACCTGTGACGGATCGACAGCACCAACGGCCGTCGAGGAGATAGTCAGCGGCACGTTGTACTGCAGCACCGTCGTGCCCTCGTCGGCCACCGGCGTCGTGGCGTTGAGGACTGCCTGGGGGGCCGTCGAGGCGTTGTAGCCGCTGGCGCTCAGTCGCACGGTGTAGGTGCCGAAGTTCAGGTAGGGGCCGCTGTAGCTGCCGTTCGTCGTGTTCACGGTTTCCGCCACGCCGCCCGCGGAGTTCGTCACCGTGATGGTCACCTGCGCCTGGCTCGGGTGGACCTGGCCGCGTATTTGGCCCTCGGGCAGCGTCACCGTGGCGTTGTCGGTGACCATGTTGGGCATGGTGGCGTCGGTGATCGGGAAGTTGAACGGGGTCGTGCCGGTGATGGTCGCTCCGCTGGCTTGGCCGCTGGTGCGGGTGGCGACGATGTTGTACGACACGCCGGAGATCAGGCCCGGGAAGGTGGCCACGCCGTTCGTGGTCGTCGTCGGGCCGGCGACCGTGGCGCCGTTCACCGGGTTGGTGACCGTCACGCTGGCGGTACCAGTGATGGTGGCGTCGGGGTTGGTGGCCGAAAAGACGCTCACCGAGAGGTTCTCGGGCAGTCCGGTCAGGGCGATGTTCAGGTTCGGGTCGTCGGTGTCGAGCGCCAGGACGACGGCGCCCGGCGGCGTAGGCGCGGGGCTGAAGCCCGGGGCGGTTGCCTGGTAGGTGTAGTTGCCGTGCGACAGGCCCACGATCTGGTAGGTGCCGTCAGCCTGGGTGGTGCCCGTGAAGGTGGTTCCGGAGATGTTGGTCAGTGTCACCGTGGCGCCGGAGACGGGCATGTTGCCGTTGGTGGTGACCCGGCCGCTGACGGTGTCCAGCTTGGGCAGGAAAATTGTGGGCGCGTTGGACTGGCCGTTGAGCGCCACCGGCGCCGTCACGGTCACCGACTCAAACCCTGGGGCGCTGGCGGTTATCCGGTGGATGCCGGCCGAGAGGCCCGAAATGCTGTAAGTCCCGGCGCCGCTGCCGTAGGTGACGCAAGGCCCGGGCGGGGTGGTGGTGGTCGTCGTCCCCGTCCCTGCCGATGGCATGCACTCGGTGAGCGGGCTCGAGCTGCAGTTGTTGGTGCTGCAGTCCAGGGCCACGGACATCCCGGTGATCACGGTGGGTGACGAAGTGCCGGTGTGGACCAGGGTGACGTTCGGATCGAACAGGTCCTGAACGCTCCCGGTGATCGTCGCCTGGTCCTTCTCCGCCGGTCCCTGGCACGACAGGTCAGGTGTGATCGTGGTGGGCGTGTCGCCGGCGTTGACCATTACTTGATCGACCTGGGTGCCGTATTCGAAGGCCGAGGTCGACAGCGTGTACAGCCCCGGCGGGATGCCGACCAGGGTGAAGGTCCCGTCAGAAGCGGAAACTGTCTTGAACGTGTTCTGGTTGTTGGCCAGGAGGAGTCCTGCGTTGGGCAGCGCCTCGGTGCCGGGCTTGGTGACCGAGACGCCGGTCACCGGTGGGTTCTCGGAGCAGTTGAACCCGGCCCCGGGGGTGGCGGTCACCACCTGGCCGGTGATGCCGCCCGTGGTGGCCGTGAGGACCGGGTTCACCACCGCGTTGGCGGTGAGCTGGATCTGCTGGGTCTGGGTCGCCCAACCGGGTCCGCTCACCGTCAGGGCGTAGGTGTTCGGGATCGCGAGGTCGGGAAGGCTGAAACTGCCGACCGGGTTGGCGGTCGAGGTGGTGGCCGACAGCGTGGTTGTGCCGGTAGTGGCGGTCACGGTGACACCGCCGATCCCGCCGGTGGTCGAGGTGACGGTTCCGGTGATGGATCCCTTCCCGGCGGGCATGTTGAGGACGACGCCGCTGGCGGTGCCTCCCGCCGCCAACGTGACAACCGTCGTCTGAGTGGCGAATCCGGGCGCGGTGGCGGTCACCAAATAGGTGTCGGGGGTCGACAAGCCCGACACCGACCACGATCCGACAGCCCCTGTGGTCGGAGTCTTGGTGGCGAAGGTCAGTGTCCCGTCGGTGATGGATACGTCGACGCCTCCGAAGGGGCCCCCGCTGTTGACCACCGAACCGCTGATGGCGCCGGTGCCGGGCGACATGGCTGCGTTCAGCGTGATGGGTGGGTTGTTGACGGCGGTCGTGACGATGAAGTTGCGGGTCTGGTACCCCGGCTTGGCGAAGGTCACCACGTAGTTGCCGGGCGTCGGGACTTTGGTGAAGGTGTAGGCGCCGTCAGGTGCGGTCGTCTTCGACTGAGATCCAGTCGACGGTGCCGCCTCGAGTGGGGCCGAGAGGCCGGCCAGGATTTTGCCCGGCGACCCCGACTGAGCTGCCGGGACGGCCGCCGAGTCGGCGGAGGCCAGCTGGGTGGGCCCGGAGCCGGCCAGCATCGCCTCGTTGACAAGCGACGTCGGGCTCAAGGTGATGGCGACGTTGGACGGGTCGGCCGCGGTCACCTTGCCATTGATCTGGGTGCCGACGCCCAGCGCCAGGGCGGCGCTGCCGCCGTTGGCCGCCGACGCGTTGCCCGCGCCGCCGCCGGAGC
>JBOGGN010000261.1:0-2435 GCA_050744165.1 Acidimicrobiales bacterium
GGGTAGTCGGACAGCCCGATGCCGGCTATGACCGGCGTGCGGTCGGCCACGGTGGCTCGGCTCCTAGCCCGACTTTCCTGGCTAACGGCTGGCTGAGGAAAGAACCCCCTGGTCAGCGGGGGTGAACGGCGCCGCGGCGTGTATTACCCAGGCCTCAGCGCGCTGGAGCGTAGGCGTCGAGTCCGAACAGGTCGTAGAGCCGTGCAGGTATCGGGTCGATCTCGGTGAGCATGCGCCGGGCGCGGGGGCGTCCGGTGCCACCCTGGTAGAGCAGGGTGACCTCGTTGATGGTCTCGAGCTTGGCCAGCAGCTCGCGCACGCTCATGGGGATCCCGGCCCGCGCCGTCTCGCGGCGCATCAGATGCGCGACGGCCAGCGCCAGGACGCAATAGAAGGCATGGACCCGGATCTTCTGATCGGTCCAGTGGAACATGGGGCTGAAGCCCACGACCCGGCGGTCCTTCATCTGGCGGAAGCCGTCCTCGACGTCGGGCTGGGAGCGGTAGGCGGCCACGACATCTGCCACCGGCCAGTCCTCGTGGTCGGTGAACAGGATCCGCTTGCCGAAGATCTCTGCCTCGAGATGACGTCGTGCCGTGGCGTCGCTGCGCCAACTGAGTCGTAGGTTCGCAGGCTTCTGGCCGGTGAGGGTGGTGCGGATCACCCGCCCCACCCGGTCGTCTTTGAGGATCGTGGCGATCTCGGCATCCACCGCCGGGCGCTCCCGGCGGGTGTTGCCCCGGCCCAGGCGGGCGGCCAGCTCGGAAAGGCGCCGGCGGGCCTTGGCCAGGGACTGCTCCAGGCCCCGCACCTGGGCGTCGTGGAAGTCGGCGGAGTGGGTGACGATGACCCGGCGCTGCTTGCCCAGGGCAGTGGCCCGGGTCTCGTGGTAGGTCAGTCCCGGGAAGCCCTTGCGCTCCAAGGAGCGGTACTCCGAGGCGGGAATCGCCAATAGATCGGGGTGATTGGTGACCACCAGGCTGCCCACGAAGTGCAGGCTGGCGGCCTCGATGAGCTCCTGGTTCTCCGTCGAGTCACACCCGGCGTCATAGACCACAGTGAGTCCCGCGTCGGTCCCGACGCTGTCCCGGAACCGGGCGGCGAGCACCTTGACCGCCTCGGCGAACTGGGTCACGTCGGGGCGGTTGCCCTCATAGGCGTGGGAATAGATGGGCACCCCGCCGTCACGGGTCACGGTCAGAGCCAGGCCCACCAGGCGCAGGTCGGTGCGCTTCTGCTTGGCATGTCCCCGCTGGGCGATGGTGTTGCGAGCGTTGGCGCTATCCACGAAGGTGGCGAAGTTGGTCATGTCCAGCACCAGCCCCGACAGGTCCAGGTCGAACTCGGCGACCATGGCCTGACAGATGGCTTCCTCGGCGGCGGCCAGGTCCTCGGCGGAGAGGTAGTCCATGGCGTCCCAGAACCGGCGGTGGTCCAGGGCGGCGTCGGGCAGGCGCACGAGCCTCGGGCCCACCGTGGTCGCCCACCACTCCCCGAAGGCCAGCTTGGAGCGAGGGGCCACCACCCGGTTGGCCACGGCCAGCGCGATGTAGGTGCCCACCGAGGCGCCGGCATCCGAACGCCGGGCGCCGACCACCTCGTCGATGATCTCGGCTATCCGCAGTCGCTCGATCACCGACCACACCCCGGCCAGCGCACCGAAGCTCGCCTCGCGTATCCGATCGGGCTCACCGGGGCTCACCCCCGAGAGCCGATCAGCGATCTCCTCGGCCGAGCCCAGATACACCTGGGACACGATGCGGGGCTTGCCCCCCACCCGGGCGGACTCGACCAGGTAGTAGTAGGTCTTGTTGCCCTGCTTCTTGCCCACGATGGATGGCATGTATTAGGTAATACACGATCCTGGCGACAATCGCGAGCACCACGCGCTTACAAACGCGCTGGTCAGCGGGCCTTTTTCAAGATTTCTTCAGCCGGGTGCCTCGCGGCTACGAGGTGTTAGCCAGGAAACTCGGGCTAGAGGTCCCCGCTATCGGGGTGAGCTCGTCGCTCGTGGACCTGGGCCTTGAGGCCGACCGGACGGTGCAGGTGCCCTCGAGCTTCAGTCAGGCGGGCTGGTACCGCCGCAGCGCCCAGTGCGGGCAGCCGGGGCCGACAGTGATACTGGGCCACGTCGACTCCTACCGGGGCCCGGGCGTGTTCTTTCGCCTGGGAGCCCTGCGCCCGGGAGACACCGTCGTCCTCCATTGCGCCGACGGCCGGCGCGAGCAGTTCGGGATCACCGGCGTGCGCCAGTACCCCAAGGACGCTTTTCCAACGGCGGCTGTCTACGGGCCGAGCGTCATGCCCACCATCCGACTGGTCACCTGCGGCGGCGCCTTCGACCGCGCCAGCGGGCACTACGTGGCCAACGTGGTCGCCTTCGGCCAGATGACGGGACAGACGTGACAACCACGGCTTTGGCGGCGAGGCGG
>JBOGGN010000262.1:0-10436 GCA_050744165.1 Acidimicrobiales bacterium
CGCCGCCCGGACCCCTCGGCCTCGACCGTCTCTTCCTCGGCGTGGCGGGCACGCCGCTCGGCTTCTAGGGCCTATGCGGCCGACTCCGCCCCGTCTCCTCGACCAGCCGGCCGGCGTGCTCGGCGGCTTGGAGCCGCACCCGCAGATCGTCGACGTCGACCTCGGCGGCAGCCGCGCCGCCCGCTGCTCCGCCTGCGCTTTCGTTTGCAGCGCCGCGTCGCGCTCGGCAACCGATTCCACAGTGCAGGTGAGGGGCCCTTGGGGCTCCTGTTCGGTACCGTAGATGACCGAATAGGACCTGGGGTTCCCTGTGTTGGGCCCGGTGTGGCCCGTTTGTGGCCTGATACCGAGTAGTGCGGCCCTGGTGGAGGCACCGATCCAACGAGGGTCGTTCCGGGCGGGCAAGGCACCGACGCGCGCCGCCCTTTTCCCATCCGATATGGCGCAGCCGATGTCCGAATGTACAATTCCTCGCCGCGGGATTTGCAGGCGGCACTTCCTGAGCGTGAGTAGGCAGGGAATGGCAGCGATGGTTGAGGACGTGGTCGGGTGGATCGCCGAGATCGCTGAAGGCGGTGCTTTCGGAGCGCAACCGACGAGCAGGGCGTATCGGATCAGTTCACGCGAGGCGGACTGTGGGACATGCCTAATCGGTCGCCGGCAGCTCGTCGGGGACGGCGATCACGTCGACCAGCGCCCCGGCGCGTAGCACGGTCATGGCCAGGGGCTTGCCGATGGCCCCGGCCAGCATCATTTTCTGCAAGATCTGGGCGCCGGTGACCGGCTGCCCGGCTGCACTCAGCAGCAGGTCGCCGTCGCGCAACCCGGCCCGGGCGGCGGGGCCGCCGGGGACCACCTGGGCGACGCGCAGCCCTGTGGTTTGGTGGCGCTGGGCGGCTAGGGCGGGCGGCAGCGGGGCTGGGGTGCCCGCGAGGCCCACGTAGGCCCGGCGGATGCGGCCTTCGGCCATCAGGGCAGAGACGATCTCGCGGGTGGTGGCGTTGATGGGAATGGCCAGGCCGAGGCCGAAGCCGGCGACCGCGGTGTTGATGCCGACCACCTCGCCGCTGGCGATGGCCAAGGCGCCGCCGGAGTTGCCGGGATTGAGGGCGGCGTCGGTCTGGATGACATTGTCGATCACCCGCTGGTTGGGGCCCGAACGGGTGGGGATCGAGCGGCCAACGGCGCTGACCACGCCGGCGGTGACGCTGCCGGCCAATCCCAGGGGGTTGCCGACGGCGACGACCAGCTGGCCGACCTTGAGACGGGAGGCTTCCCCCAAGCGTGCGGGAGCCGGGGTCGGCCCGTCGGCCCGGATGACCGCCAGGTCCGACAGCGGATCGGCGCCAACGACGTGGAAGGGGACCTCGGTGCCGTCGGCGAAGGCCACCTTGCCGGCCTCGGCGTGGCCGACGACGTGGGCGTTGGTGAGCAGGAAGCCGTCGCTGGTGAACACCACCGCCGAGCCGGCGGCGCCTCCGAACCCGCCCCCCGGCCGGCGCCGGGCGATCTCGACTGCGCCAACCCGAGGAGTGAGGTCCGCCGCCACCGAGACGACGACCTTCGAGTAGGCGTCGAGCGGAGAGGCGTCGGTGTCTTGGGAGTCCGGCGGCGAGGTCGTCATGGCGGCACCGCCTCGATATTACATGATTACAACCAACAAGAGCTGTGGATGGCTGGGCCGTGACCGCCGATACCCTTGCGGGCGTGCGGGAGTTTCCGGGGAAATCGATCCTGCGACCCTGGGTGTTGGCCGCGAGGCGGGTGCGATCGGGATCGCTTCGCCTCGATGACCTGGCATATGGCAGGCCGTCGTTCTCGCAGTTCGGCGAGGACCGGGTGCTCGAGCATTTCTTCTGGGGGCAGGCGGACGGGTTCTATGTCGACGTCGGGGCCTACCACCCGGCCGAGGGCTCCAACACTTTTCTTCTGTACCGGCGCGGTTGGCATGGCATCAATCTTGAGCCGGATCCGGCGGCCCGGGCAACGATCGAGCGGCGCCGACCTCGAGACCTGACCCTTGCCTACGCCATCTCCGAGGCCGCGGGCACGGCGGAGTTCCTGTTGAAAGGCTCATTCTCGGGCATCGACGACGAGCGACACCTGTGGTCACGCGATGGCGAGCGGATCGCTGTTGAGACCCGTCGGCTGCGCGATGTCCTGGACGATCACCTGCCAAGCGGAACCGTGATCGACTTGCTCGACGTGGACTGCGAGGGGCATGACCTGGTCGTGCTGCAGAGCAACGACTGGGTGCGCTACCGGCCTCGCGTGGTGTTGGTCGAAGACCACAAAGGATCCGGGGTGGGCGACTTCCTCCACGACCTGGGCTACAAGCACTATGCCCTCCTCGGCCTGACGGCCATCTTCACCGATTTCTAGAGGGCGGACCTGCCGACACGGGGGTCCCGTGATCCCAAGCCCGGCGGGCAATCCCGCCCCCGCTGCCCACCTCGCCCGGGTAGGTTTTGTGAGGGAACGGCAAGGCGGCGTACCGATTTGACCCTCGGTGCAATCAGGTTGGCGTTGCGCTGGCTCCCTAGATGTCCTCGTGGTTGGCTTGCGATAACCGCCATGTCATGATGGAGGCGATGGACTTGCGTCGGGAGCAGCGTCCGGGTGTCCAGCCGTCCCCGCCACAGACTGAGGCCCCTACGAGCGAGCCCATCCACGAAGTCTTCCTCGGGAGACCGACCAGTGGGCGAGAACTGCTCCAGCTGCAACGCCTAGCGGGCAATCGTGCGGTATGCGACACCCTTGCACGGCAAGGGGCTGGCCAGCCATCCACCTTGGTTCAACGCTCGATCAAGATTGGGCGGGCTGGCTGGATGAAGAGGAACGGTGTGTTGCCCGTTGTTCCAGATACCATCAAGAGCAAGTACCAGGACTATGTCATCGACGCTGCGCGTACGGCAGCGGAATCAATGCGGGATGACGGTGTAAGAACTGGCCGGGAATTTGCGGATGCGACTGCGTTGTACCAGCCACTGATCACAAACTATCTCACGGTAGGGTCGGCTGACGGTACCGCAGCGCCGCCCTCAACAACTAAGACCGACAATGCCTGGGGTGCGTTGGCAGCCGGTGTCGCCAAGGATGGAGCTGTAACGGTTGTCCAGTGGAGTTCATTTGCCGACGAAGCCGCCAGCAGTCTCGAAGCTGAACTCTGTGAGTGTCCCGTTCAACGGGTCAGCACCGGCAGAACAACCGCTTGGCACGGCAACGCTCACCGCAAGCTGCCCAAAAAGGTTGCGGGTCCGAACGGCGAACCATTGGACCAGGTCGCGCAAAAACAGCAACACCTCTATACGGATTACGTCGAGTTCACGATCGCCGGCGGTCACAAGAACAAACATAATGGCATCGAGCGAGGCATTCTGGACCGGATCACCGGCCAGATCTACATCACGGCGCACTATGACCGAGGAAGCATCGTATGGTTGATGGGAGCACCCAACAGCATCGTGACTGACTGGCGAGGGAAGGCCGACAGCTACGAGGCGGAGTTCTAGGCCAAGTTCCCGGCGGCGCTTGCCACCCAGGCTGCCCATCCTGTCCACCGCTGTCGCCCTCGGTCTCTCTCGGGTAGGTTCTAGGTCGTGCCTCGACCAAGCTTCCGGGTGTCCATCGCCAACTTCCGAGACTACGACGCCCCACTGCCCACCAAAATCAGGATGGCATTCGCCAACAACTGGAAGAAGGTGGTGACCCGCTCCAGCTGCTGCGGCAACCACGGCCAGCCCGGCTGCTGAATGCCCGCCGACGGGCCCCGTGCGGGCCACGACCACCACCACGAGCACTGACAGCACCTCGCTCGACGATCGACGCCGCCCTTCGGGCACCAGCCCGAGGAAAGGCGAAGCGCCTCCAGACTTGACCACCATGCAATGGACTTGGCCTAGCGACCGTCCCCGGTGATCCGTTGGCCGATTTCAGGACGAACGATCACCGCGTCGGTGTTGCGCCGTCTCCGTAAAAGAGGGTCTGCAAATCGGCGTTGAGGTATTCGGGCGGCTAAAGCGGTTCCAGGGGTCCTGACCGGCCCCGACCCCGCTTATTCCTGAACCTGCGCCGCCGAGGCCTGGTCAAGGGCCCGCTGCAAGCGGCCCATCAGCCGGGCGAAGGCGTCTTCGCTCACGAGGACCGAAAATCCGGAACCGACCTCGATCACGACTCCATCCTGACCCGACACGTCTCGGAACGCGTATGCCCGGCCGTCGGTCCCTCGGGACCGGCCCTGCCGGACGCCCTCGAGCAGAAATTCCCCGTCAGCCCGGCTGACCGTGACGAAGGCCTCCAGTACCGATCGCACGCCCTCGTCGCCCGAGCCGGCGCGCCCGCGAACCGCGAAGACTGGTTCGGAGACCGCGTCCACCTCGACGGAATCGACCACTTGGTCCGGCACCCGTTCCATGGGCGTCACACCGGATAGATGGTGTCGACGGCGACACCTCCGTTGTAATACCCCTGGAACGAGTAACCACCGGCACTGGCGCTGAAGGCGGGCCAGGCGAAGGTGACGTTGCGAATCGCGGCCCAGATAGCGTTGTTGATCCGGGGCAGCCAGGTCGCCTCGTTGGTGGCCAGGTTGCGTATGAGCGTCTTGGAACCGCTCACCCCGCCTCGGGTGGTGTAGGTGACCTTGTACTGGGCGCCCGGTCCCGTGGAGGAGTCGATCGTCGCCCGCGGTTCGTCCGAGTCGGTGCCGACCAACTCGTTGATGTACCCGAGGAACTCGGCCTCGTCGTGACCCCCGGAGATCTGGCCGCTGGTATTGCTGATAGTCGGTCTGCCTGCCAGGTGTCCCCAGGTGGTGGCGTTGGCCCCGACGAAGGTCTTGAGCATCGCAGCTCCGTAGTGGTGGAGCGCGTTCGCCTTCAGGTTCTTGATCGTGATCAGGTGCTTCAGCCGGTCGGCACCGACCGTCGTGCGGTATGCCTTGATCTCGGCGGCGTTGAATTTTGTCAGAAGGTCTTTCAACGCGGGGTCGCCCAGATCGGCCGCCAGACCCTTTATCTGAGTCGCGTTGTACTGCGTCAGCAGATCCTTCAGCTCGGCCCCGGTGAGCTTCAACCGTTTGATGTCCACGGCTGGCAGGTCAGTGAGGAGTCCCTTGAGTTCGCTGGCAGTGAACGCGGCCAGGAGGCCCTTGACGATCTCCACGGTGAGCGTGGTGATAAGGCCCTTGACCTCCGTTCCGGTCATCTCGCCGAGCAGTGCCTTGAGCTTCACGGCGTCGATGTCCAGGGCCACCAGTGTTGCCGCCGGAACCTCCCCCAGGAACGCCTTCAACTCCGTCAGGCCAACTTCGGACGCGAAGCGGTCGATCTGGGTCGGCGTGAGCGCGGCCGCCAGCATGGCCTTCAGCTTGGCGCTCCCGAGGCCGCTTGGCGCAGCCAACTCAGCCACCCGAGCGCCCGTCAACTCGGTGAACAGGCGCAGCACACCGGGCGCGCCGACCGTGGTGATCAGGGTCTTTAGAGCACCGCTGGTCAGCGTTTCCAGGAACGCCTTGAGCTTGGCCGGCTCCGCTCCGATCAGCCGCAACATCCCCGCGTTGACGTCGCCCAGGAATGCCTTCAATGGCCCCAGTCCGACCTCGGTGGCATAGGCGTCGATGCGGTCGGGACCGAAGGCGAGGTTCATTTCCTTGAGATGAACCAAACCGAGCCCGCTCTCCTCCGCCAGGTCGAAGAGTCGGGTGACGCTGAGCGAGGAGACCAGGCGGTCGATCTCGGAATCCCCGATGCCAGTCACCAACGCCCGTAGGCCGTCGGTGCCGAATGTGGCCACCAGACTCTTGGCCTTCAGCGGTCCGATCGTCCCCGATGTCAGCCAGCGGCGGGTGACGGCGGCGCCGAGCGCCTCCAGCAGCTTCTTGAGGTCGCCCCGATCGGGCACCAGGGCCAGCATTGTTTCGAGAGGACCGGGACCTCCTGCCAAATCCCGGACATCGGCCAGTCCTTCGACTTCCGCCTTGCCGGTGGAGGCTTCACCGGAGTGTGTCGCGGCGTGGAGTTTGGCCGAACTGACCTCGTTTTGGACCTCCTTCGCCTCGGCCACTTTGACCAGCGGGAGGTTGTCCTTCGCCTTGGTCAGCGCCAGTTGGAGATCGTTGACCTCCGCCTCGGCCATCTGGAGCCGCTCGTCTGCTTCGCGCAGGATGGAGTCGAGGGCATCGCCGTCGGCCCCTTCCTGCAGGCGCCAACCGGCCACGTCGATCGCCAATTCACGGTTGTACTCGCTCAGATGGGCGACCTGCTCGCGCGCCTCTTCCAGGCGCCCCTCAGCATCCTTGGCCTCCTGTTGCGCCTTCTCGTAGGTCTTTTTGGCAGCGTCGTTGCGGTCGAAGACCCGCTTCCAGGCCACGACCACCGAATCGGCAAGATCAGCCATTCGCTGGGCCAGGTCCAGGGCCCGATCGGCCGGTGGCAGGTAGGACTCCGCCAGGTCTTTGGCCTCGCTCACCGACGCCGCAGCGCTCGCCAAGTCAACCAGGGCTTGGCGAGCGGTCCTCGCCTTATCACGCTCATCGGCTGCCGACTTGGCCGGCTTTTGGACCGTGGCCGGGACCTTGATGCCCTCGGCCCCCTTCTTGAGCGTGATCGCCGCGTAGTCCGCCGCCTTCATGGCGAAGTCTTCGAGTTCCCGGAGCTTGGCCGGCGCCTCGCTCTTGACCTTCCCGACCAGTTCCGCCTTTGCCCGGTCATCACGGGTGGTGGCGGCTGTGCCCGCGCCTCCCTGAGCCGTGGTCGCCACCTGGGACATCTCCGCGACGTAGTTGACCCCCTCGACCTGCCTCACCATCACGATCTGGGAACGGATGATCTTCTCGATCTCAAGGAGCCGGGTGTTTGCGGTGCCTGCCTGCTCCGAAGTCCCCGGCGTGGTCAGCGACTCCTTCAGGCTGGTGACCTCGGTCTTCAAGGTCCTCGTCAGCTCCAGGGCCTTGTCGGCGTCCCCCTTGGTGTGCTTGGCGTGCTTGGCCGGCGGTTTCGACACGACGTGCTCCCCACGCGCAAAGTGCCGTTGGACGCGAGCCGCAACCGGCGCCGCCAGGATGCGGCCGGACGCCTCGGCCGGTCGCTCTGCGGCCAGCAGCGATACCACGGCGCGGTTGCCGGCCGCCCGCTGCAACGCCAAGACCCGGCCCGCACCGAGGCCCCCGAGGCCGGACGAGAGCTCCGGTCCCGGCTGGGGGCGCGCCGCCCGTTCCCCGTTCCTTGCTGCTGCCGCCTCGGGCGCGACTGCCTTCTCACGCGCTCCCAAGGCGCCAATCATAGAGGGTGCACGGTAGTGGCGGACGACCGAGGCCACCAAGGTCCGGTCGTCCGAGAACGAGCCCGCCCGGTAGACGCGCCTGTCGGCCGCCGACCCTGTTAGGTGTAGGTGAACTGGCTGAGTGCCGCCGGTGTCGAAGGTGGGCCGGAGTTGCCGAAGGGAGTGGTAACCATGATGTTGACGATTCCCACGCCAGGGGGTGTCGTTACCGTCAACTGGTTGGCGTTGACGAAAGCCAGGCTCACGCCGGCGACGACGCCGAAATCGACGCCGCAAAAGTCCTGGGTAAAGTTCGACCCATTGATGGTGATCGAGGTGCCTCCCGCCGAGGTACCACTGTTCGCCGACAGTGATGTGATGGTCGGCGTGAGAGGCGGCAGAAGCGTGGCGCCAAGCAGGCCCAAATAGGTGTTGTTGGCGTGCTGTTGGCCGAGCTCGTCTTCCCAATCGTCCAGCGTCGTGATCGCACTGGCTTGGGGTTGCTGATACTCGCCTGAAAAGTTGACATTGAGCACCAGCTGTTGCTGGGTCTGTGGCTGGGTGTAGGGGTTGGCTACGGTGCTCGAGCTGGCTTTCCCAGCAATATTTGCTACCAGGGTAACGACCGCTGCCTGCAACGTCGCTCCGCCGCCCTGGCCCGGGAAGAACCATTCGGCGGCCTCGGGGGCCGGCGGTTTGTGGGCTAGGCCACCCGTGAGATTCCACCAGGCTTGCGGGACGACGTCGTACTGGTTCCACACGCACGTCGCCATCGGGAACTGATCGGCGAACCACTGCGCAAAGGTTGCGTCGCCGGCGGTCGGCGCCGCGAAGGTGTACACCTCAAAGCTGGGAGTGGGGTTCCAGGTCTGGGCGGCCAAGAAGAGGCTCACGGTTGTAGCCATACAGCCCCCAAGGCTGTGCCCGGTGACATAGACGGTGGGGGCCTGCGTCTGGCCGGAGATGAGACTCGTCAGGTCCGGCATCAGCGTCGTGCCGTTGACGATCTCCGTGAAGGCGAGCATCGCCCCCGTTGAGATGTTCCCGGGCGCACCGCTGGGAGGCGCTCCTCCCGCCGCGAAGGGGAGAAGCGGGGGTGTCACGTCCATGTCCTCGGGGATATCCCCCGCCACGGTGCCCCGCAGGCAGACTGCGTACTGTTGCGGCTGGTCTGGCGAGATCGACGTGTTCTGGGCGATGTATGCCAGGTTGGCGCGGTCCTGCGTCAGCTCCACAAAGCGCACGGTCCACTCTGCCGCGGTCGCCAAGGAGCTGTCTTGCAGCTGCGTGTTGATGCCAGAAAAAATGCGCTGGGCCTGGTCGCCGCAAGTCTCGGTGGACGGTCGCTCGGTGGCGCCGGTGGGCGCCAGCCCTGCCAGGGTCATCATGACCTGGATGGTCAAGGAGCTGCCAAACGTGAACGGGCTCGGGCTGGCGTCGCTGGTGTGGTCATTCCAGGTGACCGTCACTGGCACCGATTGCCCCACTGTGCCGGACGGCGCGACCGCGGTGAGTTGGGTTGGCGAGACCACCGTGAAGTACTGTGCGGGCACCGGCGGGTTCGTCCCGAATGTGACTGAGGCCACCTTGTTCAACGGGTCTTGGAACTGTGTTCCGTTGACGGTGACCACAGTGCCGCCTATGGACGGCCCAGAGGTTGGAGACATCGCCGTAACGGAAGGTTTTGTAAATATGGACATGCGCGTCTCCTCGGTGGAATCTCTGACGGGAGGATATGGTGAATGCGCAGCCGCTTTGGATCTGGCTGGTTGCGGGAAATGTGGACAGGGCGCCCGGCATCTCATCCCGGCATGCCGCGTCGGCGCCACCATTAGCTGCAAATCGTTCTACAGGACTCTGTAGTACCACCACACTTCTTTGTCAAGGGCAGGTCTGTGAACAATCGTCAACCAGGCGAAGGCTGCCCTATTTGGTGTGCCGGTTCCCGGGAACGGATGTCCCAAACCGACCAAAAGTACATCGAGCGCTTTACGCGCCTGATTCCGCGAAGAAAGTCCCGACGGCGTCAAAGGCCTCCTTCGGCTCCCAGGCCATGTCCGGGTAGCGGATGCCATGGCCGCCGCCGGGGAGGGTCCGCACCAGGCTGAACGACGACATGTCCAGGTCGTAGGTCGGGTCGGGATCAAATGGCGACTCGGGCGACACCAGCTCGCCTACGAAGGCACCCTCGACGCCGGCCGAGTCCAGGATGGAGAGGGTCTCGACCAGTTCCCGAGCCTGGGCCGCCTCGTCACGGACGTGGTCGCCTGGCTGCAGCCTGCGGCGCACGAACCGCCCCAGCAGCGGGACCTGGTGCCAGAAGACCGAGCGCTGGTCGGCGATGCCGAAACCGAGCGCCCCAGAGCTCGCGGCACCGCGGTAGGTCCGCATGCCGAACTCGGTGACCAGGACCGGCTTGCCGGTCGCGAGCCACGGCTGGAGCATCTCCTCGTAGCGGTCCTTCACCCGCGCGTCGCGGTAGTGGTCCACGCCGACAAGGTCGAACGTGCCCCAGTCGACCGGCTCGAACGGCAGGGCGGCGTAGGTCACGGGGCCGTGGAACTCCCGTCGGGCGGCCTCGACGGCGGCGGCGAGGAACGCCCGCAGGGAGGCCGCATACCGGTCGGTGTGGATCTCCTGCTTGAGGTTGGCCATCCGGCCCTGAATGGTCGCCCCCGCCACGATCCCCCGTACGAACAGCGTCGCCTCGGATGCCACGCTGAGCATCACCCGCTCGGGGTACCGCTGCCGCAGGGATTCGGCAGCTCGGGCCGCGCTGGTTAGATAGTTGACGGTGTCGGGCGCGGTGGTAAAGAAGCGCTCCGGGGACAGCAGAACCTCCAAGCCGGCGTCGAGCGCCAGGCGGCCGGCCTCGACTAGTCGCCCGACGTCTCGGCCGCGAAGGCGGACCGCGTTGGCATGCAGGTCATCCCGGACGATCTCCAGCTCCCTTTGGACGACGCCCAGCTCGAAGCGGGGCCGGGTCTTCACCTTCCACCCGAAGCCGGTGAACACCGTCCCCACGTCGTAGATGATCCCGCGGCGCTTCACCGCTGACCGGATCAGGGACTGCCGGGTGCCGCGGTGGCCGCGGGCACGTGCTGCACCTGGAGTTCGTGGGTCCCGTCGTCCCGGGCCAGTTCGTAGTAGACGAACCACGCGCCGTCCGGGGTGGC
>JBOGGN010000263.1:0-4501 GCA_050744165.1 Acidimicrobiales bacterium
GCCATGCGCTATTCGATCGTCGTCGCCGCTGGCGCGTCGGATCCCGCGCCGCTCCTCTACATCAGCCCGTACTCGGCGTGCACGATGGGCGAGTACTTCCGCGACTCGGGCCGCCACGCGCTCTGCATCTACGACGACCTATCGAAGCACGCGCAGGCCTACCGCGAGATCTCGCGGCTGCTCCGGCGGCCGCCGGGGCGCGAGGCGTACCCGGGCGACGTGTTCTACTTGCACAGCCGGCTCCTCGAGCGCGCCGCCAAGCTGTCCGATGCCCTCGGTGCGGGGTCGCTGACGGCGCTGCCGATCGTGGAGACCAAGGCGGGCGACATTTCGGCGTACATCCCGACCAACGTGATCTCCATCACCGACGGGCAGATCTTTCTCGACCTCGACCTGTTCAACTCCGGCGTGCGGCCGGCCATGAACGTGGGCACCTCGGTGTCCCGGGTGGGCGGCTCGGCCCAGATCAAGGCCATGAAGGCGGTGGCCGGTGGCCTCAAGCTGGACCTGGCCAACTTCCGTGAGCTGGAGGCCTTCGCCTCGTTCGGCTCGGAGCTGGACAAGTCGTCCCAGGCCCTGATCGACCGGGGTCGGCGGCTGGTCGAGCTGCTCAAGCAGTCCAACGGCAAGCCGTTGCCCGTCGAGGAGCAGGTCGTCTCTATTTTCGCCGGCACCCGAGGATTCCTTGACGACTTGGACGTGGCCGACGTGCGCCGCTTCGAGGCCGGGTTGCTGGAGGACGTGCGCAGCCGCCACAGCGGGCTCCTGAGCGACATGCGCTCCGGTGGCGGCCTGCCGGAGGACGAGTTGAAATCGGCGGTGGGCTCGTACAAGGAGCGCTTCGAGACCGCCGAGCGGGACTCAGCCGGCTCAGGCTCCGGCTCAGGCGGCTCGGGCTCCGGCTCGGCCGAGGGCTAGAAGGCGCCGTATGGCCGGTGGGGTCGAGCGGGCGCTCCGGCGCCGCATCAAGTCGGTCCAGTCGACCAAGAAGATCACGCGCGCCATGGAGCTGATCGCGGCCAGCCGCATCGTCAAGGCCCAGCAGCGGGTGCTGGCCGCCCGGCCCTACATCGAGCAGCTGACGACGGTCATCGCCAACCTCTCCCGGGCCGGCGCCGGGGCCAGCCACCCCCTCCTGGAGGACCGGCCCACGGTGGCGACGGTCGGCTACATCGTCGTCACCGCCGACCGGGGCCTGTGCGGCGGGTACAACGCCACCATGCAGCGCACCGCCGAGCGGGCCATCACCGCCGACCAGGCGGCGGGGCGGGATTACCGGCTCATCCCGGTGGGTCGCAAGGGCGCCAACTTCTTTCGGTACCGCAAGTTCCGGGTCGACGCCTCCTTCACCGGGTTCAGCGAGAACCCCACCTACGAGGACGCCAGGGCCATAGCGGCCGATGTCCTCGATCGCTACCAGTCGGGGGAGATCGACCGGGTGGTGCTGATCTACACGAGGTTCCTGTCCCTTGGCTCGCAGCGTCCGGCCGAGCGCCAAATGCTGCCCATGGACCCCACCGCCATCGCCGAGACCGTGCCCGAGGAGAAGACCGGCTCGGCCGACTCCTACGAGTTCGAGCCCTCGCCTGAGGAGATCCTGGCCGAGTTGCTGCCCCGCTACGTCGAGGCCCGGCTGTTCGGTGCACTGCTGGAAGCCGCAGCCTCGGAGCAGGCGGCCCGCCAGCGGGCCATGAAGGCGGCCACCGACAACGCCAACGAGCTGATCAAGAACCTGAACCGCATTGCCAACCGGGCCCGCCAGGACGCCATCACGACTGAGATCATGGAGATCGTGGGCGGCGCCGAGGGGCTGGCCCAGGCGGCGGCCTCCGAAACCGTCGCCGCCGAGTAACCCCTGCCGATCGATGTCCCTGAGGAGCCCAACACCGTGACCATGACCGACACCCCGAAGACCGAGCTGAAGGATGGCCGCATCGTGGCCATCATCGGCCCCGTGGTCGATGTGGAGTTTCCACCCTCGTCGCTGCCGGAGATCAACTGGGCCATCGAGTTCGAGACCGAGGTGGCGGACACCGTCACCAAGATCACCGCCGAGGTGGCCCAGCACATCGGCGAGAACCGGGTCCGGGCCATCGCCATGAAGCCCACCGACGGCCTGAAGCGGGGCCAGACGGTGAAGAATCTGGGCCGCGGCATCTCCGTCCCGGTGGGCACCGCGACCCTGGGCCACGTCTTCAACGTTCTGGGCGAGCCCCTCGACACCCGGGGCGAGCCCATCGAAGGCATCGAGGAGCGCTGGGAGATCCACCGCCCAGCACCGCCGTTCGACGAGGTGGAGTCCCAGCGCAAGATCTTCGAAACCGGCCTCAAGGTCGTCGACCTGCTGGAGCCCTACGTGCAGGGCGGCAAGATCGGCCTCTTCGGCGGAGCCGGGGTTGGCAAGACGGTGCTCATCCTGGAAATGATCACCCGGGTGGCCAAGGAGCACGGCGGCGTGTCGGTCTTCGCCGGGGTGGGGGAGCGCACCCGGGAGGGCAACGACCTGTGGCTGGAGATGCAGGAGTCCGGGGTCATCAAGAACACCGCCCTGGTGTACGGCCAGATGGACGAGCCCCCCGGGGTGCGGCTGCGGGTCGGGCTGTCGGCGCTGACGATGGCCGAGTATTTCCGGGACGTGATGAGCCAGGACGTGCTGCTGTTCGTCGACAACATCTTCCGCTTCGTGCAGGCCGGCTCCGAAGTCTCCACCCTCCTGGGCCGCATGCCCTCGGCCGTGGGCTACCAGCCCACCCTGGCCGACGAGATGGGCGAACTCCAGGAGAGGATCACTTCCACCAAGGGGCGGTCGATCACCTCGGTGCAGGCCGTATACGTGCCCGCAGACGATTACACCGACCCTGCGCCATTCACCACCTTCACCCACCTCGACGCCACCACCAACCTGTCGCGGGACGTGTTCGCCAAAGGCATCTTCCCGGCGGTGGACCCGTTGGCGTCGACCAGCACCCTCCTGCAGCCCGACGTGGTCGGCGAGCGGCACTACGACTGCGCCGGGCGGGTGGTGCGGGTGCTGCAGCGCTACAAGGAACTGCAGGACATCATCGCCATTTTGGGCATCGACGAGCTGTCCGAGGAGGACAAGGTGCTGGTTGGCCGGGCCCGCAAGATGGAAAAGTTTCTGGGCCAGCCCATGTACGTGGCCGAGACGTTCACCGGCATGGCGGGCACCACGGTGCCTATCGCCGACACCGTGGAGGCGTTCGAGAAGCTGGCCGATGGCGAGTTCGACGAGGTCCCCGAGCAGGCGTTCGTGGCCGTGGGCGGCATCGACGACGTGATGGCCAAGGCCGCCAAGCTGAAGGATTGATTGCCCACCATGGCGATGGACGTGGCGCTGGTCAGCCCGGAGCGGATCCTCTACCAGGGTGAGGCGGACATGGTGGTGTGCCGGACCCCCGACGGCGAGATCGCCTTCCTGACCGGGCACGCCCCGTTTGTGGGGACGCTGGAAATCGCCCCCGTGCGGGTCATCCTGGCCAATGGGGACGAGGTCAAGGCGGCCGTCCACGGGGGCTTCGTGGAGGTCCGGGACAACAAGGTTTCCGTGCTCTCGGACGTGGCCGAACTCCCCAAGCAGATCGACACCGCCCGGGCCGAACGGGCGCTCGAGGCGGCCGAACGGCGCGTCGGCGAGGACGAGACGGGCGAGGCGGAGAGGGCGGCACGGCGGGCCCAGGTGCGGCTGGACGTGGCCAAGGCCGGATAGGGCCCACCGGCTACCTCGGCGAAAGGATTCACCATGGCTGAACCGAAGAGCACCGCAACCTTCACGGACGAAGAACGAGCCGCGATGAAAGCGCGGTCCAAGGAACTGAAGGCCAGCGCACGCCGCTCCAAGGGAGACGACGGCGCCGAGGCGGAAGCCGAGGTCTTGGCGAAGATCGGTGAGATGGAGGGCTCCGACCGCGAGATGGCCGAGCGGCTCCACGCCCTCATCAAGGCAACCGCACCGGAGCTCAAGGCCAGAACGTATTACGGCATGCCGGCCTACGCAAAGGATGGCAACGTCATCTGCTTCTTCAAGAACGCGGCCAAGTTCAAGGCTCGGTATGCGACGCTCGGCTTCAGCGACAAGGCCCGCCTGGATGACGGGACGATGTGGCCGACCGACTTCGCCCTTATGGACCTGTCGGCGGCGAACGAGGCGAGGATCGTCGAACTGGTGAAGAAGGCCGTGTCGTAAGAGGCCGTGAGGTCTTGTCGCTCGGAGTCGGCGAAGGGTGGATTCACGACGATTCCTACGCCGCAGTTGGTGACGGGGCCTGTAGCTCACCCGGAGGAGGCGTGCAAGGGTGCCGCTCCCGGTCATGCGACAGGCGCCGGCTGGTGGTGGCGTGGGTGTCGGGGGTCGTCGGGGGTACGAAGGCTCGTTTGCCGGTGCCGGCGATGAGGGCCCAGCCGTAGATGGTTTTGAGGCGGTGGTGGTGGGTGCAGAGGAGGTCGAGCCATTCGAGGAGGGTGATGTGGGTGTCGGCCCAGT
>JBOGGN010000264.1:0-1818 GCA_050744165.1 Acidimicrobiales bacterium
ACTGGGCCGACACCCACATCACCCTCCTCGAATGGCTCGACCTCCTCTGCACCCACCACCACCGCCTCAAAACCATCTACGGCTGGGCCCTCATCGCCGGCACCGGCAAACGAGCCTTCGTACCCCCCGACGACCCCCGACACCCACGCCACCACCAGCCGGCGCATGACCGGGAGCGGCACCCTTGCATGCCTCCTCCGGGTGAGCTCCCGGCGTACGCCACCGCTCAGGTCTCCGGGTGACGGCGCCATCTTCACGCTGCTCAAAACCATTCCCGGCGACGCGATCGCTGGCGACGCCTAACGTGAACGAAGTGGCGCCCGCCGACCGCCAAACCGACGATGGCATCAGGGTCCGGACCGTCTACACCGCCGACGACCTAGCCGGCTGGGATCCGGTCGGGCGCCTCGGCGCCCCCGGTGAGCCGCCGTTCACCCGAGGCATTTACCCAACGATGTATCGCGGGCGGGTCTGGACGATGCGCCAATACGCCGGGTTCGGCAGCGCCGAGACCACCAACGAGCGGTGGACGATGCTGCTGGCGAGCGGCTCGACCGGACTCTCGTGCGCCTTCGACTTGCCCACCCAGATGGGCTACGACTCCGACCATCCCAAAGCCGAGGGCGAGGTGGGCCGGGTCGGCGTGGCCATCGACTCGGTCGAGGACATGCAGCGGCTGCTGGCCGGCCTGCCGCTGGACGAGGTCACCACTTCGATGACCATCAACGCCACCGCCGCCATCCTGCTGCTGCTGTACCAGCTGGTGGCCGAGGAGGCTGGGGTGCCCGGGGCCAAGCTGCGGGGCACCATCCAGAACGACATCCTGAAGGAGTACATCGCCCGGGGCACCTACATCTACCCTCCCCGGCCTTCGATGCGGCTGGTCACTGACATCTTCGCCTACTGCCGCCAGCACCTGCCGCAGTGGAACTCGATCTCCATATCCGGCTATCACATCCGCGAGGCCGGGGCGACGGCCGTCCAGGAGCTGGCCTTCACCCTGGCCGACGGGATCGCCTACGTGGAGGCGGCCATCGCGGCCGGGCTCAAGGTGGACGAGTTTGCGTCCCGGCTGAGCTTCTTCTGGAACGCCCACAACAACCTGTTCGAGGAGGTGGCCAAGTTCCGGGCCGCCCGCCGGATGTGGGCCAAGATCATGGGCGAGCGCTTCGGCGCCACCGACCCGCGCAGCCTGACGTTGCGGTTCCATGCCCAGACCGGGGGGTCGACACTGACCGCCCAGCAGCCCGACAACAACGTGGTCCGGGTTTCCCTCCAGGCGCTCTCGGCGGTGCTCGGGGGGACACAGAGCCTGCACACCAACGGCTTCGACGAGGCGCTGGGCCTGCCCACCGAGCGCGCTGCCCGATTGGCCCTGCGCACTCAGCAGATCATCGCCTTCGAGTCGGGGGTGACCGACACCGTGGACCCGCTGGCCGGGTCGTACTACGTGGAGTCGCTCACCGAGGCGGTCGAGGCCGCAGCGTGGCAGTACCTCGACAAGATCGACGGGATGGGCGGGGCCGTTGCGGCCATCGAGGCCGGCTTCCTCTGCGACGAGATCGAGCGGTCGGCGTTCGATTACGCCAAGGCGGTCGATGAGGGCCGCGCCGTGGTTGTCGGGGTCAACCGGTACGTCTCCGATGACGGGTTCCCGACTGAGGCGCTCCGACCCGATCCCGAGCTACAGCGCACCCAGGGCGAGCGCCTGGCCGAGCTGCGGGCTCGGCGGGATCAGGCGGCAGTCGACCGAGCCCTTGGTGAGGTGGTGTCCACCGCCCAGGGCAGCCAGAATCTGCTCGTTCCCATGAAGGAGGC
>JBOGGN010000265.1:0-11928 GCA_050744165.1 Acidimicrobiales bacterium
GCGGTCGACAGCTTGGTCTGGATCAAGGTGGCGCCGGCCGCCTGGCATAGTTGCTCGGCGAAACGGCTGGTGGAGATCGGGAGGGCGACGGTCGCTCGATCGCGGGTGGCCAGCACCAGTTGCAGCAAGGACAGCATCGCCTCGTCGTCGGAGAGGACGTGGCCGCTGTCATCCACCAGGGTCAAATGCTCGCCGTCGGAGTCGAACACGGCCCCGAGGTGTGCCCCGGAGGCCCGCACCAGGGCAGCGACCTCGCCGGCGTGGCGGGCCCGGTCGAACGCCAGCGCCTGGCGCGTGTTGGCGTAGGGGTTGACTGCCAGGACCTCGCATCCGAGCTTGGCCAAAACCTGCGGCATGACGAAGGAGACGGCCCCGAAGGCGTAATCGAGCACCACCTTGAGCCGGGCGCTGCGGATCTCCTCGGTGTCGAGGTTGTCCATCAACACGGTCGTGTACTGCTCGTTGTTCCGCGCCGGAAACAGGATGTCGCCGATCTCACCGGCCAGCGCCCGGCGGAAGTCCTCCCGGGCGAACAGGCGCTCCACCTTGCGCTGGGCCCCCTCGTTGAGGTCGATGCCAGAAGGGTCGAAAAACCGGATCACCACCGACTGCTGGTCGTTGGCCGCCAGCCGCACGGTAACCCCGCCGCTGCTGGTGGATCCCCGGATGTGGAACCTGGTCAAGGGAACCGTCGCCACCTCGAGGTCGTTGACGTCGATGCCGGCCGCGTTGAACCCCACCATGAGGGCCCGTTTGAGGACCCGTGCCGCCCGGCTGGTGTCGCGGGAGGTGGTGACTGTTGAGCCCTTCTTCATGGTGGCCGCGTAGGCCATGGCCACGCGCACGGCCAACTCCGGGGTGACGTCGACATTGGCCAGGCCGGCGACGCCCATGCGGCCGAACAGGGAGCGGGCGCCGCGGGACTCCCAGACGATGGACGAGTTGACGACCGCGCCGGGCTCGACGGTCTTGGACGGGTACACCTTGACGCCGGCGTTGACGACGGCGTGCTCGCCGACAAAGCACCCCTCCCCGATCACCACCCCCTCCTGGCACTGCGCCGCCCGCCGGATGTCGCTCGAGCGGCCCACCACACAGCCACGGAGACTGACGCCGGGGCCCAAGTACACATTGTCCTGGACGATGGCCCGGTGGATGAATCCGTCCTCGGAGACCCGCACGTTGTCGCCTAGCACGGTGTACTCCCGCAGGTGGGCGTTGGCCTCAATCCGGCAATTGTCGCCGATGACGACCGGGCCCTGGATCTTGGCCGCGGGATCGATCTCCGAACCCTCCCCGAGCCACACGCCGCCACCGAGGCGGAATCCAGGGATGTCGAGCGCCACCCGTTCGTCGAGGGCGTCCTGGTGGGCCCGGGCGTAGGCCTCGATGGTCCCGACGTCCTCCCAGTAGCCCTCCGTCACGAAACCGAACAAGGGTAGCCCCGCCTCCAGCAAGGCCGGGAAAACGTCGCTCGAGAAGTCGGTCGCCCGGTCGGCGTCGATGTGGTCGAAGATCTCCGGCTCGAGGACGTAGACGCCGGTGTTGATGGTGTCGCTGAAGACCTGGCCCCAGGACGGCTTCTCGAGAAAGCGCTCGATGGAGCCGTCCTCGCGAGTGATGACGATGCCGAACTCGAGCGGGTTGTCCATCGACTTGAGCCCGATCGTCACCAGCGCCGAGCGGCTGCGGTGGAACTTGATGATGTCGGAGAGGTCCATGTCAGTCACCACGTCGCCCGAGATCACGAGGAACGTGTCGTCCAGCTCGGCCATGGCGTTGCGGACTGATCCCGCCGTGCCCAGCGGGGTTTCTTCCGACGCGTAGACGATGCGCACCCCGAACTCGGAGCCGTCGCCGAAGTACGTCCGGATGGCGTTGGCCCGATAGGCCACGGTGACCACGATGTCGTCGAGCCCGTGGCGTTTCAGCAGGTTGATGACATGCTCCATCATCGGCCGGTTGGCCAGCGGCAGGAGGGGCTTGGGCGCGTTCGAGGTAAGCGGTCGCAGGCGGGTTCCCTCGCCTCCGGCCATGATGACCGCCTTCACGAGCCCGCGACCACGTCGGAGGCGGCTCGGCCCGCCCGGCCCTCGATCAGTGCCCGGCGGGCCAGCGGGATGTAGGTCACGGCGGCGTAGTAGCTGAAGCACAGCCCTGCCAGGGCGAAGCCCCAGGCGGCCCACCGGGCAGCATGGTCAAGGCCCGAGCCGAGCCCCGCGTGGCTGAGCAGGAACAGCGGGAAGGCGAACATCAGGCCCATGGTGCCCGCTTTCCCGACCCACTGGACGTCGATGCGCCTCGCGCCCGCAGCCGCCAAGACGAGGGCCGCTCCGGCGACCAGCACCTCGCGGGCCAGCACCGCGATGCCGATCCACAGCGGCACCGACCCGTCGATCATGATGGCGACCACCCCGACCCCGAGGAGAAGCCGGTCGGCGGTGGGGTCGAGGATTTTTCCAACCGTGGACACCTGGTGCAGGCGCCGGGCGAGTTGCCCGTCGACCCAATCCGTTGCTCCCAACCCGGCGAGCAGGAGCGCTGCCGCCAGCCGATCACCGTTGGTCAAGAGGACCACGAAGACCGGGATGCACAACAACCGGACCGTTGTGACGGCGTTCGGCAGCGTCAGCACGCGGTCGGCAGCGCCGCATTCGGTGGGCGCTCTCACGCGGTTGAGTGTACGGGTCGGGCGTCGCCTGAGAGCGCCCTCAGGGCCGGCGCTTAGGCCGTGGGCAGCCGCAGGTTGAACGAAACGTCCACCGCGTCCTTGATCTTCAAGGCACCGAGCATCGCCGAGAACGGCTTGATCCCGAAGTCGGTCTGCTTGAAGGAGGTCTTGCCACTGAGCTGGCCATCGTCGGAGGCGTTGGCCGTGAAGTTCACAGGGTTCGACTTGCCATTGATCGTCAGCTGGCCCTGCAGCTCCAGGTTGGACGGCGAACCCGAGATGCCAGTGCTCTGGAAGCTGACCTGGCCCGAGCCGAGCGCCTTGTGCAGATTCTTCTTGATGTCGCCCTTGTCGCCCTCGCTAAGCGACTTGGCCCCGCCCTTGCCCTCCAAGACCTCGATGCCAGCCAGGTCGATGGTCGCCGAGACGCTGCATGCAGCCGGATTCTCGGGGTTGATATCGGCGGTGCCATTCCAGCGCGTGCACAGAAGCGTCAGGTCGTGGCCCATCTTGGCGGCCACACCGTCCTTCCACACATTGATCAGGAGCTGCCCATCCCGTGGGCCGATATTGTGAGTTCCCTTAGCTACGGTCATCTGGCCATCCTACGCGCGGCCCCTGACCTGCCAGAAATGGTCCGAGACACGGGACCGGACCGCCAATGCGGCCGGGTAAGCTGACACAACTTATTTTCGAGACCACCTACCAAAGAGAAGGCGCGGCATGGCAGCACACGGCAAAGATCGGTCACGGACCAAGCCCAGCGACGCCAAGGGCCGGGTCCGCCGCGGCCGGCCGAAGGTCTGCATGTTCTGCGCCCAGAAGGTCGACTGGGTCGACTACAAGGACACCAACCTGCTGCGCCGTTTCATCACTGATCGGGGCAAGATCAAGGCTCGGACCAACACCGGGACCTGCGCCCAGCACCAGCGTGATGTGGCAATGGCGGTCAAGACCTCCCGCGAGCTGGCGTTGCTGCCCTACCTGGTGCGGACCCTGGCAGCGGACAAGGGCGGCCCGCGGCGCGGCCGTGGGCCGGGTCGACCCGGTGAGCGGGCCGCCACCAGCGAGGATCGCGGCGCTGGCGCTGGCGCTGGCGCTGGTGCCGAGGCCGACAACGGCGACACGGCAGAGGACGAGAGCAGCCGCGAAGGCGAGGAAGCCCGGGTCTGACCTGGGGTCACCTGGGGTTCTGACGGCGGGCCCCGACCTGGGGTTCTGACGGCGGGCTTACCCGGCGGGTCTGACCTGTGGCCTAAGCGCTGGCGGTGCCACGCCTGCGGCGGCAACGCCTGACCAGGCGACGACCTCAGTCCAGGACCTCGATCGCCTCCGATTCGCTGCCATCCCGGCGCAACAGCGAGGCTTCCAATCGCAGCGAACGAGAGAGGCGCTTCAACACCGGCCAAGCCGTAGACAGCAGGATTGCCAAGTCTAGCCGTAGGCTCTGGTGGCTCACGTAGTACAGGTCGAGGGTTTGGTAACGCTCGAACTCCGGGTCGTCTCGGGCCTCGACCTGCCAAAGGCCGGTGAGCCCGGGCTTGGTGTCGAGGCGGCGCATCAGGTCGGTGTCGAACCGTGCAACCTCGTGGGCCAGTGCCGGCCGGGGTCCCACCAGGCTCATGGAGCCCACGAGCACGTTGAACAACTGGGGAATCTCGTCCATGCTGCTTTTCCGAAGCAGGCGCCCCACCGAGGTCACCCTGGGATCGTCCGTCATCTTGAACAGAGGGCTGGTCCGCATGTTCTCGCACGCCAGCCGGTGGAGGTGCTGGTCGGCTCCGGGCTCCATGGTCCGCAGCTTCCAGATGGTGAACGGCCGGCCCCGGTGCCCGACCCGGGTTTGGCGGAAAAAGACCGGCCCACCGTCGTCGAGCTTGATGGCCAACGCGGCGACCGCCAGCAGGGGAAGACACCACACCAGGAGCAGCAATCCCACCAGCAGGTCGACCGTGCGCTTGACAACCGCCTGCCAGGCCCGTAACGACGGACCGGCCGACTGGCTGTGAGCGACCACAGTGCGCACCCAGAAGGCTTCGGGGGCTGGAAACAGCAACGAGTCTGCATCCGCCGCCTCCGCGCCAACAGGCGACTCCTCCCGCGCTGGCGCCTTCCGCGCTGGCGCCTCCGGCGCCGGGCCGGCCTCCCGCGCCGGGCCAGCCGTAATCGAGATGACCACCGCCGACGAGCTGGCAACGGTGGTCGCGAGCGGTGCCGGTGCCAGCGCAGGCAGCATCGTGACCTGGCACGGTGTCTCAGGCGAGGCGAACATCGTGGCGACAGGTTCGGGCTTACGTGAGGACTCCGAAACCGGCAACTCAGGAATGGCGGCGAAGGCCGCAGTCTCTTTGCTGCTCGCGGTCGTGAACACAGGTCCGGGTTCTGCCATCGGCGGCCACTCCGCCGTCGCCTCCGCAGCTGCCGGGCCCGCGCGATTGCGGACCCGAGTCCTCGACCCTTGTGACCCTCCCAGTTTCGACATCGCTAGGTCTGTGATGCTCCTCGCCGAGTGGGGACTTGGAGTGTCGAACCGTTGTGAGCGAACCCTAGACAAAACGGCTAGACTCATCAACACTCCTGAACCGGACACAACGGCCGGACTCGATCCCGAGCGGCACCATTGTGGCATGTCCTGGAAGCAGGTATGTGCACCGAATTTTCATGGCTGGCGTGGAAAGTATGCATTGCAACAAAATGGGTGGTAGAGGCGCTTCAGGACGGAGAGACCTCGCCCGGTTGATGGCCTCATGCAGTACTGGCTACGATCTCGGGAGGTAGGATTTGCCCGAACTGAGTATTCTGTCTGATTCTCGAAACACTTTGTGAAAGGGTGGAAACGCAGTCAATGACCGAGACATCGCGGGAGACAGGTCCGGTTGGGGATGACTACGTGACGCCGGGAGAGGCTGCCCGGTACCTGCACGTGTCGCCAAAGACCATCAATCGGTGGGCTAACGACGGGCGGATCCCATGCATTGTGACGTTGGGCGGTCATCGTCGCTTCCGTCGAGAGGACGTTGATGCCGCCGTTCGTCAAATGTCGGCGCGGGGTGCCGCGCTCACGGAATAGCCGCTCCGCCAGCATCAGGTTCGCCAATCGGCGAACCTTCCGTCGGGTCGGCGGGATTTGAACCCGCGGCCCCTAGACCCCCAGTCTAGTGCGCTACCGAACTGCGCCACGACCCGTGGCCAGGTGAGCCTAGTCCATAACCTGCTGTCACCGGCCGGTTTACAAGCGGTGAGCTAACCACTCGACGCCTTGGTAGGCGCGGTACCCGAGGTAGATCACGAGGCCGCCGAGGAGCAGCTTGAAGTGCCACGGCGCTTTTCTGGGTTGGGCGATGACCTCGCCGCATGTCGGGCATTCACCGTCTTTGCCCATAGCGGGCGGGCTCCAGAACTTGCTGCAGGTCTCACACCACGGCATCGTCGTGCCTCCCGGACTCGTGCCCTGTCCGGGCCTGAGGGCCGGCGGCAGCCACCCGGCTGGCCAACGGGTGCCCGAGGATCCGGGCCAGGTTGGCGCCAGCGGCCAGCACGGAAGCGAGGTCGATGCCCGTCGCCACCCCCAGGTCGTCGAGCAGGTACACAAGATCCTCGGTGGCCAGGTTGCCCCCCGCTCCCGGAGCGAACGGTGACCCGCCCAGGCCACCAACCGCGGTATCGAAGCGGTGCACCCCCAGCTCAAGGGCCGCATAGGCGTTGACCAGGGCTGTCCCCCGGCTGTCGTGGAGGTGGAGACCGACGTCGGTGCCGGTGGCAGCCAGCACCTCCCGGATGCGCCGGGGCGTTGCCATCCCGGTGGTGTCGGCCAGGGTGAGCTTGGTGGCGCCGCTTTCGACGGCCTGTCGGGCTAGCGCAGCGACCGCAGAGGGCGTGATCTCTCCTTCGTAGGGCGAGCCGAACGAGCAGGAAATGACGGCGTCCACGGGCACAAGGCCGTCGGTCCGAGCGGCGATACGTCCGCACTCGTCCACGGCCGCGGCGACGGTGCGGCCCACATTCTTTACGGAGTAGGCCTCCGAGGCCGAGAGCGTCACGGACAGCCCATCGGCACCAGCCGCTAGCGCCTCGTCGGCTCCCCGGAGGTTCGGAACAAGGGCCCAGTAGCGAACACCCGGGCGCCGGGCCACGCCGGCCAGTACCGCCGCCGCTGCGGCCATCGCGGGCACGACTCGGGGTGAGACGAACGCCGCCGCCTCGATCTCGGCCACCCCGCTTGCGACCAGTGCCTCGATGAGCGCCACTCGCTCCCCCACCTCTTGGGGGGCTTCGAGCTGTAGGCCGTCGCGTGGTCCGACCTCGCGCACTGCCACCCACTCGGGCAGTCCCATCGTTGCCGCTCCCGGCGCCGGCAGGCTCATACCGGCGGCACCCCATGGTGGCGCTCCGAGAAGGTTCGGTCCTTACCCCCCGCCAACTGGAACCGAGCCACCAACTCCTCGCGCAGTGCCTCCGGTTCGACCACGGCGTCGATGACCAGGTCCGATCCCAGCCGCAGCAGGTCGACATCGGCCTCGTACTCGGCCCGCCGGGCAGCCACGAAAGCGACCCGCTCGCCCGGGTCATCGATGGCCGCAATCTTGTTGGCGTACACCGCGTTGACTGCCGCCTCGGGCCCCATGACTGCAATCTGTGCCGACGGCAGAGCCAGGCAGGCGTCGGGTTCGAAGGCCGGCCCCGCCATCGCGTAGAGCCCCGCCCCATAGGCCTTGCGCACAATCACCGACACCTTGGGGACGGTGGCTTCCGACACCGCGGTGATCATCTTGGCTCCGTGGCGAATGATCCCCTGGCGCTCCACCTGGGTTCCGACCATGAACCCGGGCACGTCGCACAGGAACAGGAGCGGGATGTTGAAGGCGTCGCAGCACCAGATGAACCGGGCCGCTTTGTCGGCCGAGTCGACGAACAGCACGCCGCCCTTGACCGCCGGGTTGTTGGCCACCACTCCTACGGGGTTGCCGTCAAGGCGGGCCAGGGCCACGACCAGCTCGGGCGCCCACAGCGCCTTGAGCTCGAAATAGCTGCCCTCGTCGACCAGCGCCTCGATGACATCACGGATGTCGTACCCCTCGGAGGGGGAAAACGGGACCGTCCCCGCTGTCAGCGTCGTGGCCGGTTTGACCGCCCCGATGACCGGGGGTGGCTCGCGCCAGTTGGTCGGGAAATAGGACAGCCAGGTCCGCGCCAAAGCGATGGCCTCGGCGTCGTCCGCCGCCAGGGTGTCGCCGGATCCCGAGACCGAGGCGTGCATCCGGGCGCCGCCCATCTGCTCCAGGCTGGTCCGCTCGCCGATCACCATCTCCGCCATGCGGGGCGAGCCCAGGTACATCGAGGCGTTGCCTTCCACCATGAACACGGCGTCGCAAAAGCTGGGGATATAAGCCCCTCCTGCCGCCGAGGGCCCGA
This sequence comes from Acidimicrobiales bacterium, assembly GCA_050744165.1. Lineage (GTDB taxonomy): Bacteria > Actinomycetota > Acidimicrobiia > Acidimicrobiales > Palsa-688 > JBOGGN01. Next base: position 8,084 of record JBOGGN010000265.1, read on the forward strand.
ACAGGCAGCACAGTTGGGGCACCCGGCCTGATAGCCGGACCTGGTTGTAGAAAATCCGCCCCGCTCCCCGCCGGCCCGGAAACAGCTGCACCTGATCGGTGATCCGCGCTCCCGCCGAGTCGACCAGCCATACCACCGGCAGCTCGTGGGCCAAGGCGTACTCGGTCAGCCGGATGATCTTCTCCACCGTGCGGGCACCCCACGACCCCGCCTTGACCGTGGAGTCGTTGGCCATGACGCACACCGGCCGATCGTCGACCCGGCCCCGGCCGGTCACTACCCCATCGGCCGGCAAGTCGTCGCCCGGTGCGAGGGCGTTGGCCAGCAGGCCGTCCTCGACGAAGCTGCCTTCGTCCAGCAGCAGTGCCAGCCGGTCGCGGACGAAGAGCTTGTTGTCGCGGGCCAGGCGGGCCTGTTCCCGCTCGGTGCCCGCGTTGCCCCGCCGGGCTCGGTGGGCAGCGTCGCTCAGGTCAGGGGGCACGCTCCCAGTCTCGCCTACCGCCACTCCCTGGCGGTCAGGTCAGGGGCACAGGCCGAGTTACTCCCCTCGCGACCCGCCGGCGGTCAGGTGCGGCGGACGGCGAGAATGGCGACGTCGTCGCTGAGCGGTTCGGAGGCGAAGTCCCGGGCGGCTTCCAGGAGCACCTTGCACAGCGTGGTGGCGTCCTGCCCGGGGTCCCGGCGAACGATGTTGGCGATGCGCTCCTCGCCGAAGAGCTGCCCCCCTGCCCGGGCCTCGGACAGACCGTCGGTGTACATGAGCAGCAGGTCACCGGCGTCGAGGGGCATCTCTCGGGAGTGGAAGGTGCCGGCCGGGTCGAGGGTCAGGAGGGGACCGGTGGCGCGCAAGGCCCGAAGCTCCCCGTCGTGCCACAACCACACCGCCGGATGCCCGGCCGAGGCGTAGCGGACGGTGCCGACGGCGGTGTCGAACACGACCGCGCAGCACGAGACCAGGTCCTCTGGCCGCCCAGTGGCGGACAGCACCACGTTGAGCTCCTCCATCGCCTGGGCCGGATCCCGGTACTGGCGGAGGAAGTTGCGCAGCAGGTACTTCACCTGAAAGGCGGTGATCGACGGTTCGATCCCGTGGCCCGCGACGTCGCCGATGACACAGGCCACCCGGTCGGGGCTGTTGACGTAGACGTCATAGAAGTCCCCGGCCATGGCGCCGGTTCCCGGCTCGTACACCCGCCCAAGCTCGAAACCCTCGACCTGCGGCAGGTCGGCGGGCGCCAGGCGGGCGGCCCAGCGCCGGGGCGCCAGCTCCTCCTGGGCAAGGACCTCGGCCGCTCGGCGTTCGAGTTGCGCCCGCTCCTCGGCCAGGCGCGCTTCGGTCAGGAACTTGGGAGCGAAACGCACCGAGGCGACCACCGGCACCGCCACTGCCAGGAGCGGCAGCGTCACCCAGGCGGCGTTGGACAGCGAGGCGAAGAACAATCCGATCGCGATGACGCCGTAGAGAACGGTGGCGTGGAGGTCCTTCTGCCAGGCGCTGCGGGCCAGTTCGACGGCGTCTCGCCCCCCAGCGGAAGCGGCGCTCTGAGCCTCGATGCGGATGGCCGCCCGTTCCAGGCGCCGGGCCGACCGGCCCCAGAGCACGGCCGCGACGGCGCAGCCGATGGCGAGTGCCAATAGCCACGGTCGGCTGAACATGCCACCGGCCATGGCCAAAAGCCGCGGCCCGACAAACATGCCGCGACGGTACCGGACGGCCCGCGTCTTCAGCAGTTACCGCCAAAGTTACCGATACAGCCGGAACGATCGGAACAGTCGGAGCGGGCGCACCCCGGTGCCGGCAATCTTCAAGGTCAGCGGCGGGCCGGCGGCCGGATGCGACAGGTGACGAGACAGGACGGGCCCCGTTCGGCAGCGGCGTCGTCGGCAACTGAAGCGGTCGACACCCCAGCCCTTCGTCAACTTGACCGCGTTTGCTGATCTCGGTCGCGGCCAGTGGACCTACACGACCATTTCGCATCCCAAGTTCACCGAACGCGGCCAAGTTCACCGAACGCGGCCAAGTTCACCGAACGCGGCCAAGTTCACCGAACGCGGCCAAGTAGGCCTCAGCCCGCGCCGTCGCAGCGCCAAGCAGCCGACCGGGGCCCTCGGTCTGGGATGGCCGCCCGTCCCCGGGGTCACCGCGTCTAGTTGCTGCGCCGTCGCACCCGAAGCTTGAGCGGCGTCGGCCCGAACCCGAAGTGCTCCCGGATGCGCCGCTCCAAGTACCGCAGGTACGTCGGCGGCAGGGTCCGGGTGGCGAACAAGGTGAACGTCGGCGGGTCCGTCGCGCCCTGCGTTGCGTACAGAATGCGGCCGGTCGGTGAGGCCTGGGCGGCCTGCGCCTCGGCCAGCAACTTGTTGAGCTCCCGGGTCGGCACCCGGCGGTGGTACGCCTCCACCGCGGCGGCCAGCTTGGGCAGCAGTTTGTGGACCCCGAGGCCGGTCTTGGCGCTGATCTTCAGCACCGGCGCGTACGAAAGGAACGACAACCGATCCTCGACGTCGGCCACCACCTGGGCCCGCCGCTCGGGATCGAGCCGGTCCCATTTGTTGATGCAGACGACGATGGGGTTGCCGGCGGCGTCGACGCGCTCGGCCAGCCGCTGGTCCTGGTGGGTCACGCCCTCAGTGGCGTCGATCACGAACAGCGCCGCCTCGGCCCTGTCGATCGCCTGGAGGGCCCGGACCAGTGAGTAGTACTCCGCCCCCTCGGCCTCCTTGGCCCGCCGGCGCAGCCCAGCGGTGTCGACAAAGCGGATCGGTCCCTCGGGCGTTTCCACCACCGTGTCGATGGCGTCACGTGTGGTGCCCGGCAGGTCGTGGACGACCGAGCGCTCCTCGCCAATGAGGCGGTTGAACAGCGTCGACTTGCCGACGTTGGGCCGGCCCACGATGGCGACCGAAATCGCCTCCGGCGCCGCTGACCCGGGCCGCTTGTCGCGAGTCCCGTCGCTGTCGCCTTCCCCGGAGTCGCTTTCCCCGGAGTCGCTTTCCCGGGAGTCGCGTTCCCCAGAGTCGCTTTCGTGGGAGTCGCGTTCGCTCAGGGTGACGGAGCCTCGTGGGGCGGCGACTTTTCCCGGCTCTTCCGCCGCGGGCGGCAGCCGGGCCACCACCTCGTCCAGCAGGTCGCCGGCCCCTCGTCCGTGCAGGGCGCTCACCATGATCGGGTCCCCGAGGCCGAGACGCTCGAACGTCCAGGCGTCGGACTCCCGGCTGTCGGCGTCCACCTTGTTGGCCACCACCAACGTTGGGCGGCCGCTGCGGCGCAGGAGGGCAGCCACCTTGGCGTCCTCGTCGGTGACGCCGACCGTGGTGTCGACCACCAGCAGGACCACGTCGGCGGTTGCAATGGCCCGCTCCGCCTGGGCCGTCACCTGCTGGTCGAGGGTGGTGCCGCCTGGCATCCAGCCACCGGTGTCCACGATGGCGAACTCTCGCCCCCGCCACTCGGCCGCCATTTCCTTGCGGTCCCGGGTGACCCCTGGCCGCTCCTCCACGATGGCGATCCGCCGGCCCACTATGCGGTTGACAAGGGTGCTTTTTCCCACATTGGGGCGGCCCACCACGGCGACGACGGCGGTCATGGCCGGGCGAGCGCTCGCTGCAGGGACGCCCCGTCGGCGGGCACGACTTCGACCGCCCGGGGCAACTCGCCCGGCGTGGTGCCGTCGAGGAATCGTCCCCCCGACAAGCAGCAGTCCGGCAGCAGATACCGCCGCCCGTGCGGCGCCGACACCAGCGCCTCCCCGACGTCCTCGCCGGTAAGCAGGCCGGCGACGGCGATGTTTCCGCCGAAAAAGCGGTTGGCGACGGTCAACACCTCGACGCCCAGCGGCTAGACC
>JBOGGN010000266.1:0-1748 GCA_050744165.1 Acidimicrobiales bacterium
GAGATGGAGGCCATCGCCAATGCCACGCCCGGCTGCATCCGGGTGGCCAACATGATCGAGGGCGGGCGCACCCCGCTGCGCACGCCGGCGGAACTGCACCAGCTGGGCTTCGACCTCATCGTGTCCCCGCTGACCGGCCTCCTGGCGGCAACCCGCCAGATGCAGCGGGCCTACGCCCTGCTGCGCGAGGAGGGGACCCTGCGCAACCACCTCGACCTCTTGACCTCCTTCGACGAGTTCGGCCCCATCGTGGACCTCGACGAGCACTACGCTCTCGAAGCGCGCTACGCCGAGCCCGGCATCTCAAGCGAAGCCCGATAGAGCGGCGCTACGTCGGCTGGCCGAGCCGTACCGCCCCAGCGTCGCGCTCGGTGGGAACAGCCGGCGGCGGCACGGTCTCAGTCCGTGGTGCGCCCGCATGCCGAGGCAGCGGCTCACGTCCGGGCGGCTGGCTGGGCCGGGGGCGAGGTGCAGCCGGGGGGATGGAGAAGGATGCCGCCGTGGCGCCGAGGTGGAAGTCGTGGCCATGGTGGCCCACGGTGAGAGGTTGGCCATCGAGCAACTGGTACGTGGCCGTCTCAGCCGTCGCCGTGACCCGAAGGAGCCGGCCGCGGTAGCGCAGGCGGAAGGCGATGCGACTGATGCCGCCGGGCAGGCGAGGTGCGAAGCTGATGCGGCCCTGGCCGGCGCGCATGCCGCCGAGGCCGGCCACCAGCGCAGTCCAGGCGCCGGCCAACGACGCCAGGTGCAGGCCGTCGCGGGTGTTGTGCTGGCGGTCGCCCAAGTCGACCAGCGCCGCCTCGCCGAGGTAGTCGTGAGCCAGCTCCAGATGTCCCACCTCTGCCGCCAGCACGGCCTGGGTGGCGGCGGAGAGCGATGAGTCACGCACCGTAAGGCGCTCGTAGTAGGCGAAGTTGGCCGCCTTCTGCTCCTCGGTGAACGCCTCGCCCCGCAGGTGCATGGCGAGCACCAGGTCGGCCTGTTTGACGACCTGCTTGCGATACAGGTCCATGTAGGGGAAGAAGAGCAGCAGCGGGTACTGGTCGGCCCGGGTGGCGGTGAAATCCCAATGGGCGTGGCGGGTGAACCCCTCGGACTGGGAGTGCACGCCGAGCGCGGCGTCGAAGGGGATGACGATGGCGGCCGCCGCGTCCCGCCACGACGCCGCCTCCTCCTCCCCAACACCGAGCTCGTCGGCAAGGTCGCCGTGGTGGGCCACGGCGTCGGCCGCGGCTTGCAGGTTGTGCGCCGCCATCAGGTTGGTGTACACGTTGTTGTCCGCCACTGCGGAGTACTCGTCGGGTCCGGTCACCCCGTCGATTCGGAAGCTGCCGTCGACGTCATGCTGGCCGAGGCTGCGCCACAGGCGGGCGGTGGCCACGAGGATGGGGATGCCGATGTGGCGTTCGAATTCGCGGTCCTCGGTGGCGTCGACGTAGCGAACGACAGCATCGGCAATGTCCGCGTTGACGTGCACCGCGGCGGTGCCCGCGGGCCAGTAGCCCGAACACTCCTGACCGTTGATGGTGCGCCATGGGAAGGCGGCCCCCTCGAGCCCGAGGTGTGCCGCGCGCTCGCGCGCTGCGGGCAGTGTCGTGAGGCGCCACCGCAACGCGTCGGCCACCGCCTCGGGTCGAGCGATATCCAGGAACCCCATCACGAAGACCTCGCTGTCCCAAAATGCGTGACCGTCGTAGCCTGTTCCGGTGAGGCCCTTGGCGGGGAGGCAGCGCCGCTCGGCCCGGGCG
>JBOGGN010000267.1:0-6730 GCA_050744165.1 Acidimicrobiales bacterium
CGGTATTTGGACGCCGGCTACGACGAGGTATACGTGAGCCAGGTCGGCGACGACCAGGCAGGATACTTCGATTTCTTCAACCGGGAACTGCGTCCTCGCCTCGGCCTGTAGGGCTTCTCGGGTTACCGGGAGCCGGCCGCGTCGATCCCGCGGGCCGTCCCCACCGCGTGGTCGCCGATGCGCTGGAGGAAGCGGACCACCAGCGCCATCTCAACCAGCGCCGGCGCGGCGAGTGTGCCCGCCCGAAGCTCGGCCACCAGGCGCGCCCGAAGGCCGTCGCATGCCTGCCACTCCGCCTCCACGGTTACGAGGAGGCCTTCCTCGGACGGCTCGTAGGCGTCGTACCCCTGGGCGACCGCCCGCCACAGCTCCCGAATACGCTCGAACAGGGCTAAGGACGTTTCGCCCAGAGGGGCGGTGAGGTGCAGGCCCAAACCCATCCCTCCACGCCGGGCGATCTCCCACACCAGAGCCGCGGTGAGCCCAACCTCGGAAAGAATTTCGAGCACCGACACCAAGTGCCGCAGGTCGCTGCCGGTAGGGGCCTGGCGGGCCAGCTGGGTCACGACCAGCGTTTCCAGCGACTCGCGGATTTCGACAATTTCTGCCGTTCGCTTCGACGCGAGGGGGATGGCTGCTGCGTCCCCCGAAAAAAAGGCCGCCCTGGCAGCCACCAAGGCGTCGTCGGTCAGGGCCAGCTGGAGGCCGACACCGGCGCGAATCTGGTCGAGCTGCCGGTGGTACTCGCTCCGGGTCTCGTAGGCCACTCGATCAAGACTGGTGCTCGGTTCGCTCCAACTCAGCGTGGGCGAACTGAAGGCCGTCGCTCAGGCTCACAACCCCGAGAACTCCGGCCGCGATACGGGTGAAACGGGGGGCCAGCAGCAGGCCGACCACATACCCCGTGGCCACCCATTGGGCGATGCAGAAGGGGCAGGTGAGAAGTTCCCCAAGGGCGTGCCCCAAGCCGCTCCCGCGAGGCTCCTCGTTTACCTCGCCGCTGCCCGCCGCCTCCTCAAAGCGGGCGAATGGAGCCCGGCCGAAAGCGGTCACCGAATCCTTGGTGATCAACCGGCTCATGCGATAGGTGGCGACGCCGCCGAGTAACAGGTCGGCCCAGCCGAGCCGCTCCGGAACGGGCCGGCGGGTCTGGCGCACCAACAACACCGAGCCCGTGACCGCGGTGGCATAAACCCCCATCAGGAGCCCGTACGACCCGAGGGGCCGGGGCGCGTCATTGGCGTACGCCTCGCGTTCGGCGGCGGCATGTTCCTTCAGCCGGTCCACCACATTCGACGAGCGCACGAATGCGGACTACCCGCGCCGGCGCGGGCACAAACGTGGATACACATCAATGAAGACTCGTGCCCACCGGGCTACGGTTGCCAACCTGGCCGGCCGTCGCCGCCGTGCCGCCGTGGCCGCGGCGACCACGCGCTTGACCTGACCCGCAGACCGGGCGCCGCCGTGGCTCTTGGATGGGCCCGCCCGGCTCAGCGCCAGCCTGCGATAGGCTTGAGCCCGGTCTGAAGGCTCCCGCCGCCACGCCGGCAACGGACCAGATGGCCTCCGGCTGAGGAGGCAGAGGTGCCCACAGAAACCATCGCCAGTCCCTTCGCCGCGATCGGCGTCGGGGCTTCCGCCGGTGGTGTCGAGGCCCTCACTGGGTTCGTGCGGGCCTTGCCGCGTGATCTCAGGGCCGTGGTCCTGATCGTCCTCCACCTCCCTGATGCCGGTCCGAGCGTCCTGCCGAGCATTCTCGCCCGGGCGGCGACGCTTCCAGTGGTCCATGCCGGCAACGGCACCAAGCTGCAGGGCGGCCTGGTGATTGTGGCTCCCCCGGGACAGCACCTCCTTGTCCGTGCCGGCCGAGCGGTGCTTGACCATGGACCACGCGAGAACGGGCACCGGCCGTCCGCCGACGCCCTCTTTCGCAGCCTCGCCACCGAGTTCGGTGCCCGTTCGGCCGGCATCGTCCTCTCCGGAACGATGGACGATGGCGCGGCCGGTCTGCGGGCGGTCGAACTAGTGGGCGGCTTGACGGTCGTCCAAGAGCCCGCCGAGGCCGCCTTTCCGGGAATGCCGGCCGCCGCCATCGCCGAGTCCCCGAAGGCCATCGTGTGCCGAGTTGCAGAGATGTCCGCGTTGCTCACACGATGGATCGCTGCGCTGCCACCGCCCAACTCTTCGTCCCAACCCCATGTCCCGAAAGAAAGATTTACCCAAAATCCGCCTATGACTGAACTGTCGGAGTTCACCTGTCCCGAGTGTGGGGGCACCTTGTTTCTGGATACCGACCTCGGCACAGAGCGGTTCCGCTGCCGGGTCGGCCACAGCTTCTCTTCCCGGGGGCTGTTCATCGGCAAGCATGAAGCGCTCGAATCCGCTCTCTGGGCGGCCATCGTCGCCTTGGAGGAGCGCGCCGACCTATCACGCAAGCTGCTGAAGCGCCTCGAAGGATTCGGCCGCCCGTCCCAGATGCAACGCTACCGAGACGACATAGAACAGAGCGCGGAGCGGGTTGAAATCATTCGGCATCTGATCAAGGACTTGCTACGTTTCGGGCTCCTCCCAGGTGAGAGTGAAGAAGATGACACTGACGCCTCCGAATGACGGCGAGTTGGATGCGCTGCTCACGTACATTCACGAGCGGCGGAATTTTGATTTTCGGGGGTACAAACGTGCCGGCCTGAGCCGCAGGATATCTGCACGTATGTCCGCTCTGGGGATTGAGGACTACCAGCAGTACATGGATGTTCTGGAGGCCAATCCCGGTGAGTTCGCGGACCTCTTCAACACAATCCTGATCAACGTGACAAGCTTCCTTCGCGACCGGGAAGCCTGGGAGTCCCTCAACTCACTCGTGCTCGGCCCGCTGGCCCGCACGAAAGGGGAGAATGAGCCCATCAGGATATGGTCTGCAGGCTGCGCCTCCGGCGAGGAGGCCTACTCCCTGGCCGTGCTCCTGGCCGAATCCCTTGGCGAAGACCGATTCCGCCAGCAGGTGAAGATCTACGCCACCGATGCTGACAACGATGCTCTGGTTCGCGCCCGCCACGGGCGCTACCCCGAACGCGACCTGGATGCCGCCTTCGGAGAGCAGAGGGCCCGCCGCTTCTTTGAGAGCGATCAGGGATACGGCGTCTTTCGACCCGATCTTCGCCGACCTCTGATCTTCGGCCGTCACGACCTGGTACAGGATCCACCTATCTCACGAATTGACGTTCTTACGTGCCGCAACACGCTCATGTACTTCACCTCCGAGGTCCAGCGGCAGGTGCTGGCCAGCTTTCACTTTGCCCTCAACGCGGGCGGATTCATCTTCCTCGGGAAATCTGAGGCGCTGGTTTCCCGGATCAAGCTATTCGAGCCGGTCGATTCCCGCCGCCACATCTTCCGCAAGGAGGGCGATTTCGCGGGCACCCCGACCATTTCGGTGGTCGCCGACAACCTCATTGCCACCCCCCGCCGGTTCGCGCCGGGCAAGCTCACCGAAGCCATGCTCGAACAGAGTCCGGTGGCCCAAATCGTGGTGGATCACTCCACCAACGTCCTCATGGCGAACCTTCAGGGCCGCAGGCTCCTGTCTATGGGATCGTCGGAAATTGGCGCGCCGCTCAAGGAAGCGGGCTTGTCCATCCATCCGCAGGAGTTGCGCAGAGTCGTCGAGCAGGTCCTGCGGGAGCGCCGGGTGCTCACGGTCTCCGACGTCACCCGGACCGGACGGGCGGGGGACACGGTGTCCTTCGAGTTGCTCTTCGTTCCCCTTGAGGAGAAGTCGGGAGTCGCCATCGCCTTCGTTGACGTCACCCGGTTCCAGACGCTGCGCGACTTCCTCGAACGGTCGCAGAACGAGCTGGAGTCGGCCTATGAAGAGTTGCAGTCGGCGGTCGAGGAGCTCGAGACAACGAACGAGGAGCTCCAGTCCACCAACGAGGAGCTCGAGACGACCAATGAAGAGCTCCACTCCACCAACGAGGAACTCGAAACAATGAACGAGGAGCTCCAGTCGACCAACGAGGAACTGGAGACCATCAACAACGAGCTGCGCATCCGCAACACCGAGGTCGCCGACCTCAATATGTTTTTGGAGTCGATATTGGCGAGCTTCCGCTCGGCCGTCGTCGTCCTCGGCACCGAGATGGAGGTGCGGGCGTGGAATCGTCAAGCCGAGGACCTCTGGGGCCTTCGTTCCGAGGAAGTGCAGGGACAGCATTTCCTGAACTTGGACATCGGGTTCCCGGTGGAAAGCGTCGGTCACGCCATCCGTGCTTGCCTGGCCGGGCGTTCCGAAGGAGACACGCTGACCCTGTCTGCGATCAACCGTCGTGGCCGGTCCATCGAGTGCTTCGTGACGATAAGCCGCCTGGTTGCGAAGAACGCGGGGCGGGGTGCGATCCTCCTCATGGATGCCTCGCCCGTCTCGGAAGCCGTCTCGGAAGCCGTCTCGGAAAGGCCAGGCGAGCCTTGATATCCCTGCGGTGGTGGCATACTCGGTCCCGTAGGAGGTAAAAAACGCACCAGCCGCCGACCACTCAGCTCACTCAGCTGCCTGGAGATGACTCGCCGATTGTCGACACCCACCCCATCCGGCAGTTGATTGCCGCCTCGGCCGCACTTCGCAAAGCGACAGAGGCCGCCATCGAGAGGAGCCGTACCATCGAGCCGGCGGTGCGGCACAACATACAGGCGTCGCTGGGCTACCGCCTTGCAAGTCGCGCCCACCTCCTATATGCCCGGGTCGAGGGCGTGATCGACGGCGAAGCCGAGGCCGCCGTGGTACGGACCACCGGTGAAGTAGCCGCCAGCCGGGCCCTCCTGTCGCGGGTCCAAGTCGTCGTCTCGATCGGAGACAGCTTCGACAACGGCAGGATCGGGGCCAGTTTGGACGCGGGACCGGTGGCCAGCACCTTGACCTGCATGCGGGCCATGGACCGGGTGGATGCGCTCAACCTGGCGCTGCCGGTCGTGGCCCGCCCCGTCGCCAAGCTCCCCTGACCGGTCCTGGCACCGGCACGGGGGTCCCTTTAGTGCTCTGGTGCCACCGCCACGCGCCGGGACCGGCTGGCCTTGTCCACGATCTCCTGGGCCACGATCCGGAGGCGGCGGTTCTGGCGTTGTGACGCTCGGCGCAAGATGTCGAACGCGGCGTCGGCATCACAACCCTGGAAGGACATGATGATGCCCTTGGCCTGTTCGATGGTGGTCCGGGACTCCATGGCCCGGGCCAGGTTGTCGGCCTGGGCGCGAGCGTCACGGTACGCGCGGCCATTGGTGAGCCACGCGCCGGCGCACTCCGCGAGCAGCTTGGCCCAATGCGTCGCATCGCCATCGTCGCTGCAAGCGAACAGGCTGATGCTCCCCACCACGGCATCGTCCACCGAGATGGCTTCGGTGGCGATCGCCAGGATCCCGCATCGCCGGGCGGCGTCAGCGAGATCGGGCCATTGGTCGAGCTTGCGGACCGAAACCCATCGGGGATCTCCGTCCGTCTCGGTCAAGGCGGCGGGTCCGCCGTGCTTCTGCTGGACGCGGCCCAACTCCTCGGCCACGGGCCCGCAGGCGACAAACAACGGGCCCCCGGGGTGGTCGGCGAGATTGGCGACGCAGTCGATGTTGAGGATCTGGAAGGCAGCCTCGACCATTCGCGCCAGCACACTTTCGACGCTGTGCTGGTCATCGGGATAGAGCCGGTCAAGGCGCGATAGCGATGCCAGGAGATCAACCGACGCCCGGAGTTGTTCGAGCTCGTGTTGCACCTTGATCTTCTCGGTGACGTCCCTGATGAGCCAACGCAGGCTGTAGGCCCCGTCGGTGTCGGCATGGCCGGCGATTCGGATCTCGGTGCGCCGGGGAAGTCCGACGCGGGGGTGAAGCTCGATCGACAGGTCTTGCATTTCTCCCCCCGCGTCGAGCGCCGAAATGGCGGTCCTCACCTCCCGGCGATGCTCTGCCGACACGAACGATTGGACCAGCTTGCCGACCAGCCCCCGGCCAGGCACGCCAAACAGATGGACCGCGGCCGAGTTGGCTTCGATGATCTTGCCCATGTGGTCGGTCTCGACATAGCAGTCCGGCGCGAACTCGAACAGGTCCGCATACCGCTCGCGTTCGGCTTGGACGACACGCTGCGACGCCCCGAGGTCCTCGGCCTGGGTGGCCAACTCCTCCTTGGCCACCAGGAGCTCTTCCAGCCCGATCGACATTGCGTCCATCACGTCATGGACCTGCTCCGGCAAGAGGCTCTCCTGGTCCTCCAAAGCCTCTCGGAGCATTGCAGGAAGGCGCTCGATGGCGGCTTCCAACCAAGCAGAATCGAGCCGGTCACCGATGGGCGATTCAGCCATCCGGCGCCGGTTCCCGAGAGGAACGGGGAGATTGCCGAAGGCCTCCGGACCTGTCCCTAGGCGAGGTGGGACGCCTCACCTCGGCGTGGCTGGCAGGCATGCTCCTCATGCTCTACCCACCTCATCTCTGGGTCAAGTCCCCTGGGTCAAGGCCAACCTCGGAAAGAGGGCCCCGCGTGCCGCCGACGGGGCGTCTCCAGATTTCTCAGGGATCCGGGCCGGCTGACCGGCGAGTCCTTGTGGGTTGGAGCTCGGGGGGGAGGACTCGAACCCCCAATGGCAGGGCCAGAACCTGCAGTGTTGCCGATTACACCACCCCCGAACGGGCGGCTCACCTTACCGCTGCGACGCCGCCCTCCGGCGAGCCCGACCCCGTCCCGCCC
>JBOGGN010000268.1:0-15078 GCA_050744165.1 Acidimicrobiales bacterium
ACCTTTGCCGGCTCCCGGCAGACGCGAAAAGCGATGTCGACCAGCGGCCGGATCATCAAGACGTCTGCTGCCCGTCTTCGTTCGTCGGCTTCCAGCTCGACCTGGGTGGCATAGCCGCGCATGAAGGGCCGCCCGGCCCAGCTCGAACGCAGCACTAGCGCCAGGGAAGCAAGACGTGGTCCTCGACCGGCGCCGGCCCAGTCGACCAGAACGGGCCCGTCCCTGGTGAAGAAGGTGTTCTTCGGCACCGGATCGGGATGGACGAACGCCTCGGGTAGGTCGCTGGCGTCGTCGGCGTCCTCCAGCGCTCGCCGGAGCGCGCCCAGCTGGTCTCGATCGACGGCCGCGACCCGTGGCTCAATGTCTTGCAGCCAAAGGCGGGCGGCACCCAGCTCGTCCGCCGGCGTGCCCTCCGCGAAATGGTGCAGCGCACCGGCCGGCCGGTCCGCGGCACCCGTGGGCAGCGCCAACTTGTGCAATCGTCCCACGAGCGCGCCCAGCGCCATGACGGGACGAGCAGGCGCGGCCGACTTCGGCGCGGCCCGCACGAAATCAGTCACGAGCACCGACTGACCCTCGTGGATCGACAGCGGCTCGGTACCGAACGGCCGCTCGGCCGGAAACTCAGCCGCCTGCAACTGTCGAAGCACCGCAAGGTCGCCGAGCGCGCCAGCATGCGGCCGCCGCTCGGAGAACAGTCGAACGAGCAGTGGGGTCGCCTTCACCCGATCGACACGGAACACGCCGACATCCAACTGCCGGATCTTGGCGACGGTGATACCGAACACCTCTTCGAGGTGTGCCGGCAGCCTGTCGACACCTGTGCGCTGATACATCCGCGTGAGCGTGGCGTCGAACGACGGCGCCGGCGGCTGGTCGAGCACAAGAAACAAGCTAGAGGCCAATGTTCATTCTTGGTCAGAGTGCGTACTCCCGAGCCTTGTTGGCGTTGGCGATCTGACTGTGGCGTCGCCGCGGATACCACGAGCCCATCCCAATCAAGAACAGCGCCGCGAGGCTCAAACCGAAGACGCCGATAGGGCCGCCAGTGACCAGATCGACGACGGCGAGGACAGCACTCAGTAGACCGAGGCCCGCAAAGACGAACCGCGCGCGTTTGTCCAGTGGGCGGGACCGCGCAACGAGGTCGGCGACTTGCACGACACTGGGAGCCAGCGCCGGGTCTCGGACCGGCTCACCCCGGCGAACCGCGGCGATAACCTGTCCGCCTTGCTCGGCCATGAGATTGTTTGGTCCCGCCCCTCGCCGGTGAGAAAGCAAACCGAAGAAGAGGCCAACGAGCGACCCCTCCAAAAGGCCGTCCAGCACGGCAGAGGAAGCATCGTGTCCCATAACGCCCAGGAAAACGCCCGTAAAGACGCACAGGGCTCCGCCCACAACCAATCCCAGGCGGCCTGGCCGGCCGAGGGCCCAGCCGTCGATGCTCGTCCAGCCCACGGTCTGAAAGTACCCGCCACCGATGGCTGCCAACCGATGTCAATCGCTCATTGTCAACCCCTCGAACGGGCGGCCCCTCTAACGCCTGTCTGAAATCATCATCGGCCCCACGACCGGCGGGAAGCTGACCTCGACCAGGAGCCCCCCCTCCGGCTGAGGCGTGGCGTGGACCCGAGCCCCGTGGGCATTGGCGATGGCTTGCACGATGGAGAGCCCGAGGCCGACCCCCTCGCCGTGGGCGCCCGTGCGGTCCCGGGTCATGCGCTGGAAGCACTGGAACAACCGGTCCATCTCCCCCGCCGGGATCACCGGCCCGTCGTTGGCCACCCTCAGCGTGGCCCGCAGGCCGACCATGCCGGTCGAGACATGCACCGTTCCGGCGGCAACGTTGTGGCGCATGGCGTTGTCGACCAGGTTGATGACCAGCCGCTCGACCAGCCGGGGGTCGCCCATCAAGGTGGCCGGCATGATGGCTGTTTCCACGTGGAGGTCGAGCCGGTCACGGTCGGCGGCGGGAGTCAACAGCACGCTGTCGGCCACCACCGAGAGGTCCACCAGTTCCCGCCGGTCCAGGCCTGCCTCGCCCCGGGCCAGGGTCAAGAGGCCCTCGATGAGCCGCTCCTGCTGGGTGCCGGAGACCAGCACCCGCTCATGGGCTTCCCGGAGGCTGCCGACGTCGGCGTCGGGATCGGCAGCGCCACCTGGGCCAGCGTCCGCTGGCGGGCCAGCGGCGAGCGCAGCTCGTGGGAGGCGTTGGCCACGAACCGCCGTTGCGCCGTGAACGCCGTTTCCAGCCGTCCGAGCAGGGCGTTGAACGTCTCGCCCAGGTCCTTCAGCTCGTCGTCGGGGCCGTCGAGGACGAGGCGCTGGTGGAGGTTGGTGACCGAGAGGTTGCGGGCCGCGGCGGTCATGGTGCGCAGCGGCCGCAGGACCCGGCCGGCCATGAGCCAGCCGAACAGGACGGCCAGCGCTGCCACCACTGCCAGCGCGGCCCAGGAGTACAGCGCCAGCTGATGCACCAGGTGGGTGTGTTCGCTCACCAGTTGCACCTTGGCCCGCTGCGCCTGCGACAGGATCTGGGTCGGGGTGACGCCGGGGTTGGCGGCGAACTGGGCCACGGGGCCGGGCGGCCCCTGGACGGTCCCGGCAAAGGAGAAGACGGCCTGCCCGCCCCCAGTCCGGGTGACGATGAAGCCGTTGTCGCCCGAGTCGGCCCGGCGCACCAGCACGTTGGTCACGAACAAGAGCAGCGCGCCGGAGGCCAGGAACAGGGAGCTGTACACCATCGTGAGCCGCAGCCGCACGGTGCGCCTCGGAAGCCGCGCTGATGCTCGGGACGCCAGCCAGAGCAGGCGGTGCTTGAAAGGCATGGCTCTTGTGTACCTCAGATGCGATAGCCGGACTTGGCAACGGTCTGGATCAGCGGCGGGTCCCCGAGCTTGGCCCGCAGCCGGCTGATGGTGACCTTGACGGCGTTGGTGAAGGGGTCGGCGGCCTCGTCCCAGACGCGCTCGAGCAGCTCCTCGGCCGACACTGAGCGCCCCTGGCTGGCCAAGAGCAGCTCCAGGACCCCGAACTCCTTCGGTGCCAGGTCGAGGCTCTGGCCGCCCCGGGCGGCCCGGCGCTGGGCTGCGTCGACCACCAAGTCGCCGTGGCGCAGCACCGGCGGGATGGCCGGCTGTGCCCGGCGCACCAGCGCCTGGATGCGGGCCACCAGCGCCGGGAAGTCGAAAGGCTTGGTCAGGTAGTCGTCGGCGCCGATCCCGAGGCCGTCGACGAGATCGCCGGTGGTGGCGGCCGCCGTCAGCATCAGGATCCGGCTGCGGCAGCCGCGTGCCACCAGCTCGGTGCAGACCTCGTCGCCGTGCACGACCGGCAGGTCGCGGTCGAGGACGACCACGTCGTAGTCGTTGACCAGCGCCCGCTCCAGGCCGGCCCGGCCGTCGTAGACGGTGTCGACCGCCATCGGGGTGCGGCGCAGGCCGGTGGCCACCGCGTCGGCCAGTTCCTGGTCGTCCTCGATCACCAGCACCCTCATGGGCCAAGCATGCGTCAGGCGTGGTTTCAAAAGGGTTTCAGCCTCGCCGAAGAGCGTGAAACGTTTCCGAAACCGCCGGCCCGATATCACTCCTCCCGAACACCCGAGTTGCGAGGAGCACGAATGCGCCACCAAGGTCGCCCGCCATTGCGGGCAGGGGCGGGGGCCGGGGCGGCGGTCGCCGCCGTCATCGTCATGGGATTGCTGGTCGCCGCCTGTGGCCACGGTTCGAGTGGGCCCGGGGTGGCGTCGGCTGGGAAATCGACAAGCGGTTCCAACAGCAGCGGCTCCAACAGCAGCGGCTCGTCGAACAGCTTCGAAGCGCTGCAGTACTCGCAGTGCATGCGGAAGAATGGCGTGCCCGACTTCCCCGACCCCAATAGCCAAGGCCTGATCCAGGTCAACGCGGGCCCGGGTAGCGGTCTCAACCCGCGCTCGCCACAGTGGCAGGCGGCCCAGAAGAAGTGCGCCAAGTACGCCCCCGGCGGCGACCTGACGCCAAAGCAGCAGGCGGCCCAGCAGGCCCAGCTGCTCAAGTTCTCCAAGTGCATGCGGGCCCACGGGATCTCGGACTTCCCCGACCCGAGCAACGGGGGCCTCGCCCTCAAGGGCGGGCCGGGAAGCGACCTCAACCCGAACGACCCGGGGTTCCAGAACGCCCAGAAGGCGTGCCAGGCCGACGCGCCGGGCGTCCTAGGGGGCGGGGGCGGCATCGAGATCCGGGGTAGCGGGCCAGGAGCCCCCGGCCCGGTGACCAAGAGCGGGACGGGGGCCAGCAAGTGAGCGTCACCGAACCCTCGACCGCTGCCGGCTCGCCCCCTCCGGGGGACGGGATGGCGTTCGGCGGGGACTTTTCCCAGACCTTGCAAGGCACCGACGTCACCGCCCCGCCGAGCCCGTCTCGGCACCGGCGGCGCTGGGTCATCGCCGGGGTCGTCGTGCTGGCCCTGGTGGCCGCTGGCGTGGTCGCCGCCACCCGCCGCGGCGGCGGCACCAACACCAACTCGCTGGACAACACCTATCCCACCTCGATCGCCACCGTGAAGCAGCAGTCGCTGTCCTCGCAGACCAGCGTCAGCGCCACCCTGGGTTACGCGGGCAGCTACAGCGTCGTCAACCAACTCCAGGGCACGGTGACATCGCTGCCCGCGGTCGGCCAAGTCGTCACCCAGGGCCAGACGCTGTACGACGTCGACGCCGCCCCGGTGGTCCTCCTGTACGGCACCACCCCGGCCTACCGGACCTTGTCCGTCGGCCTGACCGGCGCCGACGTCGAGCAGCTGAACGCCGACCTGGTGGCCCTCGGCGACGCCACCTCGTCGCAGGTGAGCCCGACGTCGACCACCTTCAGCGACGCCACCGAGACGGCGGTGAAGAAGCTGCAGGCTGCCCTCGGCGTGACCCAGAGCGGGAGCCTGACGCTCGGCCAGGCGGTGTTCCTGCCTGGTGCGGTGCGGGTGACGACCGTTCCCGCCACCCTCGGGAGCAGCAGCGCACCGGGGATGTCGGTCATCCAGGGCACCTCGACGACACGGCAGGTCACCATCGCCCTCGACGCCGGCCAGCAGTCCGCCATCAAGGTCGGCGACCCGGTCACCATCACCCTGCCGGACAACACCACCGTCGCCGGCACAGTGACTTCGGTGGGCACCGTGGCCACGACACCGTCCGGCGGGGGCGGCCCCGGCGGGGGCGGTTCGCCCACCATCACCGTCGACGTGACGCCCACCAACCCGGCGGCCACCGGCACCTTCGACCAGGCCCCGGTCAACGTGGCCATCACCACCGCCACCGTCGACAACGTGCTGGTGGTGCCCATCAACGCTCTCCTGGCGCTGGCCAGCGGCGGCTACGCGGTGGAGGTCGTCGATGCGAGCGGGACCGGGGCCCACCGGCTGGTTCCGGTCAACGTGGGCCTGTTCGACGACGCCCAGGGCCTGGTCCAGGTCCAGCGGTCGGGGCTGGCGGCCGGCCAGCAGATCGTGGTGCCGGGGTCGTGAGCACCACCTACCTCTCCGCCGAGGTCGTAACCGACGGCGGCCCGGGCGTTGGCGGCCCGGGCGCCGGCGGCGGCCCTCTCGTCCTCGAGGTGGTCGACGTGGTCAAGGCCTACCCCGGCCAGCCGCCCGTGACCGCCCTGGCCGGCGTCAGCTTCCGCGTGGCGGCCGGCGAGGCGGTCGCCATTCTCGGCCCCTCGGGGTCGGGCAAGACCACTCTGCTGCACATCATGGGCAGCCTCGACCGTCCGTCGACGGGCACCGTGCGCATCACCGGCCTCGACCTGTCCGAGCTGACCGACCGCCAGCTGGCGGTGCTGCGGGCCACTCGGATCGGTTTCGTGTTTCAGCAGTTCTTCCTGGCCGAGCACGCCACCGCCCTCGAAAACGTGGCCGACGGTCTGCTCTACGCCGGGGTGGCGCCAGCGGAGCGCCGCCGGCTGGCCGCCGAGGCCCTCGCCCGCGTGGGCCTGGGGCAGCGGGGGGGCGCCCGACCCACTCAGCTTTCAGGCGGCGAACGCCAGCGCGTCGCCATCGCCCGCGCCCTCGTCGGCAGACCGGCCATCGTGCTGGCCGACGAGCCGACCGGCAACCTGGACAGCACCACCGGCACGTCCATCCTCGGGCTCCTGGCCGAGCTGCACGCCGAGGGCACCACGGTGGTGGTGATCACCCACGACCGGGACATCGCCACCCGGTTCCCCCGCCGGGTGGAGATGCTTGACGGGCGCATGGTGGCCGACACCATCTGGGGCGGGACCGGGGGCAGGGGCGGTTGGCGATGAGCGCCAACCAGGGGGTCGCCGCCGACCTGACCCCCCGCCGGCTGCGCCCCGCCGACCTCGCCCGCCTGGCCAGCATCGGAGTCCGCACCCGCCGGCTGCGGGCCGCCCTTTCCGCCCTCGGCATCGCCATCGGGGTGGCCGCCATCGTGGCCGTCCTCGGCCTCTCCGCCTCGTCCCAAGCCGGGCTCTTGTCGGAGATCGACAAGCTGGGCACCAACCTGCTCACGGTCACCAACGGGCAGAACTTCTTCGGCCAGTCATCCGAGCTGCCCACCGCCGCCCCGGGCATGATCGGCCGCATCGGCCCGGTGACCGGGGTCGAGGAGACCGGCGCCACCGGCGTCGACGTCTACCGCAGCCCCTACATCCCTTCGGTCAACAGCAATGCCCTCTCGGTGGTGGCCGCCAGCCTCGGCCTCCCGAAGACGGTCGGCACCACCGTCGCCCAGGGCGCGTACCTGAACGCCGCCAGCCAGCGCCAGCCGGTCGCCGTCCTTGGCGCCGCCTCCGCCCAGCGCCTCGGCATCGACCACATCTACCCCGGGCTGCGGGTCTGGATCTCGAATCAGTGGTTCTACGTGGTCGGCATCCTCAACCCGGCCGCCCTGACCCCCGAGATCGACGACGCGGTGCTGGTCGGCTTCCCGGCCGCCGAGACCTACCTGGGCTTCGATGGCCACCCCTCGACCATCTACCTGCGGGCCCGGACCAACCAAGTCGGCGCCGTCCAGGCGGTGCTGGCCGAGACGGCCAACCCCGAGGCCCCCAACCAGGTCGACGTCAGCCAGCCTTCCGACGTGCTCGTCGCCCGGGCCAAGACGAAGGGGGCGCTGAACAGCCTGTTCCTCGGCCTCGGGGCGGTGTCGCTCCTGGTCGGGGCGGTGGGCGTGGCCAACGTGATGCTTATCGGGGTCCTGGAGCGCCGTTCGGAGATCGGCCTGCGCCGGGCCCTCGGGGCGACCAAGGGCCACATCCGGGCCCAGTTCCTGTCCGAGGCCATCCTGCTGGCGGTCATCGGCGGCGTACTCGGGGTCGCGGGCGGGGCGGGGGCGACCGCGATCTACGCCAGCGTGAAGGGGTGGGGCGTCGTCGTTCCTCCCCTGGCCTGGGGCGGCGGGTTCGCGGCCGCCCTCGCCATCGGCGCCGTCGCCGGCCTCCTCCCTGCCCTCCGCGCAGCTCGCATGTCGCCGACCCAGGCCCTGTGGTCGATATGAAAGGGGCGGGGAAAAGGGCGGCCGGCACGGCGACGCTCGTCCTCGTCGCCGCATCGGCGGGCACATGGCTCACGTTCTCCGCCCCGCCCGGCTCCCGGGCCGCCGCCGCCACTTCGGCCCCTGCCCTGGCCACAGTCGTCCGCCAGTCCCTCTCCTCTCAGCTGGATGTCTCCGGGACCCTGGGCTACTCGGGGCAGTACTCGGTGATGTACCCGACCTCGGGCTCGAGCACATCCGGGACCGGGACCGGGACGTCCGGCTCCGGGACGGGGACGTCGGGGACCGGGACGGGAACATCGGGATCGGGTTTGTCCGATACCGAGTCGGGGGGATCGCCTCACAGCGGGACAGGGTCGCCGACCGGAAAATCGTCCTGCCCCCGCTCGGGGACCGCGTCGCCGTCCACATCGACCACCACGACCGTCCCACCGACGACCACCACATCGACCACCACGACCGTCCCACCGACGACCACCATGACGGTCCCCCGACCGGCGACCACGACCACCCTCGCACCAACAACGACCACGCTGCCCACCATGTCGACGGGGACCGTGACCGGGCCGGCGTCGACAACCACCACGTCGGTGCCCACCGGATCGAGCGACGCGGTCACACCGACATCGACCACGAGCCCTTCCGGCAGCTCGCCGGGCGGGTCCACCGGGTGCCCGGCTCCGTTGACCAGACCCATCACCGCCCCACCGCAGAAGGCAGCCGCGACCACGACCACCGCGGCCGAGCCGGCTGCTTCGTCGACGCTCAAGGCTGCGTCCAGCCCACGCGCCGACGCCGGCTCGAGCGGCACCTTTACCGCCCTCCCCGCACCCGGCCAGGTGGTGAACCCCGGACAGGCGGTGTACTCGGTCGACGGTGTGGCGACGGTCCTGCTGCCCGGCACCCTGCCCGCCTGGCGGGACCTGTCCGTCGGTGTGACAGGCGTCGACGTGACCCAGTTGAACGCCGACCTGGTCGCCCTCGGCGATGCCACCGCGGCGGAGCTGAGCCCCACCAGCGATGTGTTCAGCACCGCCACTGCGACCGCAGTCAAGGCGATGCAAGCCAACCTGGGCGATCCCCAGACCGGCATCCTGACCTTCGGTCAGGTCGTGTTCCTGCCCACCCCGCTGCGGGTCACCGCCATTGCGGCGACGATCGGCAGCGCGGCCACCGGCGGTCAGGTCATCAGTGGGACCTCCACCACTCGCCAGATCACTTTCGGCCTGCCGGCGGCACAGCTGACCGAGATCAAGGTCGGCGACGCCGTCACGGTCACCCTGCCCGACCAGTCGACGACGGCCGGCACGGTCTCGTCCGTCGGCACCACGACCAATACCGACAGCCCGCCGGCGGTGACCGTCGAGGTGGCCCCGACCGACCCGGCTGCGACGCGCACCGCCGACCAAGGGACGGTCAGCCTGGCCGTCACCACCGGTGTCGAATCCTCGATCCTGGCCCTGCCGGTGGCTGCCCTGAGCGCCACCACCGACGGCCATCCGGCGGTGTCGGTCACGGGGGCCGGGGGCACCCGGCTGGTGCCCGTGACGGTCGGGCTGTTCGATGACGCTGACGGGCTGATCGAGGTCACCGGGCCCGGCTTGTCGGCCGGCGACCAAGTCGTCATCCCCGGCTGAGCACCGGGCCACGGAGTATCGGGCCACGACATTCGGGCCCGCCCGACCCTGCCCGAGGATCGGCCCCCAAGGGCCCGTGGGTTCGGGCCGGCGAGGTCGGCACGATCCACGACCAGCAGCGTCCGATGGGATGGATGGCGGTCGCCTGGTGATCACCGTCCACCGGCCGCATGCTCGGGTTGGTGGTGTTTGGGGTGTCGGGGGTCGTCGGGTGGGACGAAGGGTCGTTTGCCGGTGCCGTTGACGAGGGCCCAGCCAAAGCGGGTTTTGAGGGCGTGGTGGTGGTGGCAGAGAGCGTCGAGCCAGTCGGTGAGGGTGATGTGGGTGTCGGCCCAGTCGATGCGGTGGTCTTTTTCGAGGCGGGCGGTGGCGGGGCAGCCTTGGGCGGCGCAGGTGGGGTAGAGCCATTCCAGGACCGTCTTTTGGTAGGCGGTGGGTTGGCGGCCGAGGTGGGCGACGCCGATGACGCGTTTGGCTTTGGTGAACACGGCGGCGACGAAGGGGTCGGAGTGTTTGATGAGGTCGTGGAGGGCGGTGACGGCGATGGGGCCGTAGCCGACGAGGTCGCAGATGTCGCCCGGGAGGGTGCTGCCGCGTAGGAAGGCGTCGAGGTCGACGCGGATGATGAGTTTGGTGGGGGCTCCGGTGCGGGGCCGGGGCCGGGCAGGGCCCCGTTTCGCGCCGCGGCGTCCGCGGCCAGCGACAGGCGGGGTGGGTGAGCGGCCAGCGACAGGTGGGGGCCGCCCAGGCCCGGTCGGCGGCCCCGTGGGACCGGCGGGGTCGATGCGGTGGTCTTGTCCGGTGGCGGGGTGGTCGTCGGCGTGTAGGCCAAGATCGAGGGTGGCGGCAACGGGGGCGCCAGCCGGTGGTGGGCTGGCACTGTCCGGTGTGCCAACGCTCCCGGTGGGGCAGGCGCGGCCGCTGGGCTCGGGGTCGGCGGTCTGGTCAGGACGACCGGGTGTGTCGCCGGGAACCGGGCGGGGTGCGGTGCTGGCGCCTTCGAGGGCGGTAGCGCCGCCGCCGCGGTCGACGTCGGGGACGGTGGTGCTGGCGCCGGGGACGGTGGTGCCGCCGCCGTTGGGGGTGGTGGCGTCGCCGGCGGGGCGGACGTCGGCAACAGTGGCGTCCCCTTCGGGGTCGGGGACCTCGCCGTTGGCAGTGGTGGGGGTGCTGTTGGCGGTGGTGCAGTAGTTGATGAGGGCGTCGAAGCGGTAGGCGTCGGGGTGTTCGCGCCGGCCCTCTCGTCGGGCCTGGTCGAACTGGGCGTCAGCCAGGGGTTGGAGGAAGGAGGCGACTTGGGCGATATCTTCGGGGTTGCCGTTGCCGGAGATGTGGGCTTCGCCTTCGGGGTCGGTCCACCAGCGCAGCCGGCGGCGGCGGTGGATCTGCCGGCGGCGTTCCTCTCGGTCGACGACGTCGGCTTTGGCTTCGCCGCATTGCTGTTTGAGCTCGACCAGCGAACCGCCGGCGGCGGCGGTGTCGAGCAGTTTGGGGGCGGCGGCGGGGTTCGTGTTGGCGGCGTCGGCGATGACGCCGGCCTGGGCTGGGGAGAGGCGGCCGTCGAGGGCGGCGGCGGCGACGGCCGGCTGGTTGTCGAGGTTTTCGCCTCGGGTGAGGGTGCTGATGGCATCGCCGACGGTGGTTCCGGTCTGTTGGGCCAGTTGTTCGGCGGCGGAGCGGTGGCCGCGGCGGCGAAAGCCGCCGGCTTGGGCGGCCCGGTTGGCGGCCAGGGCTTTGAGGGTGGCGGCGATGTTCTCGATGGTGGCCGCCTTTTTGACCACCAGGGCGGCTTGGGCGGTGGGCAGGGCGTCGGAGTCGAAGCTGGCGGCGAGCGCCCGCAGTCGGGCCTCGACAGCCTCCAACTCGACCATGTCGAACATGTGTACGAGTCTACGACGGGGGTGTGACATCCAAGTTCTTCGCCCAGTGGATCGCGATCAGGCCGCCGCGATACCGCACGACGTGCCCACTCTTCTTGACAAATCTGACGGCGGCCAGCGCTAGGCCACCGTCCATGTGCTGTTTTGGCGGTGAACTCGGCGACGCCATCATCGTGGGGCACGAAGGGCTAGTCATCGCGCGGCCCAAGAAATGGCCAATTCGAGCCATGCGCCTCGGCCGACGACATGCCGATAGTGCATTTGGCAGATGACGAAGCCGAGGCTCGGCGGAAGGGAAACGACCGGGGTGCTTCGCCAAGCCCGCACCTACGCCACCGGGGTCGCGACCCTCGTGGTCATTGCCGTCCTCGGCCTGCCCGCCGTTCCGGCTGCCGCCCAAGCGACGGCCGCCGCCCCAATCGATCCCACCACGGCCATCGGCAAGGCGCCGACCCTGCCCTCCGGCGCCACTCGGAAGAGGCCGCTGCCGCCCTCGACCTCCCTCCGTCTCACCGTCATCTTGAATCCCAGCCACCCCGATGGCCTGGCGGCACTGGCCCGGGACGTGTCCACCCCGGGCTCTCCCCAGTACCACCACTACCTGGCCCCGGGCCAGTTCGCCCGCGCCTACGCACCGGCGGCGAAGACGATCGGCGCGGTCCGCAACCAGCTCACCCGCCTGGGCCTGCACCTCGGCCCAACCTCCGCCAACGGCCTTTCCATCCCGGTCACGACGACCGCTGGGGTGGCCGCAGCCGCATTCGGCGTCACCCTCGTCGACGTCGGCCTGCCCGACGGCCAGCCCGCCTACGCCAACACCGACGCTCCCCGCATCACCACGGCGCTCGCCCCCGACATCGCCGGCGTCCTGGGCTTGGACAGCCTCTCACCCGAGGTCTCCCAGCTTGTCGTGCCACCCGCACCGGCCCACCGGCCGGCCACGCCGGCGACCCCCCCGGCCACCCGGCCATCGCCCACCCAACCGTCGGCCGCGCCCAAGGCCGTTGTCCCCGGGCAGACCCCGCCAGCTGTGGCTTCCACCGGCCCCCAACCTTGTGCCGCCGCCACTGCCGGCGCCTCCGCCTACGGTGCCTACACCTCCGATCAGCTCGCCCAGGCTTACGACTTCGGGGGCCTGTATGGCCAGGGCACCATGGGGGCGGGCGTGACGGTCGCCTTGGTGGAGCTCGCAAACTTCAATCCGAGCGACATCGCCACGTTCCAAACCTGTTTCGGCACCTCAGCCCAGGTCAACACTGTCAACGTCGACGGGGGGAACCCCGCCACCGGCGGTATCGACTCGGTGGAGGTCGAGCTCGACATCGAGGACGTGATCGGCCTCGCCCCCCAGGCGGTCGTCGAGCCGTACATCGCCGAGAACAGCTTCTCCGAGCTGTACGACCTCTACAACAAGATCGTCAGCGACGACAACGCCAAGGTGGTCAGCGCCAGCTGGGCCCAGTGCGAGTCGCTGCAGCCCTCAGGGTTCGCGGCGGAGGAGAACACGCTGTTCGAGCAGGCCGCCGTCCAGGGGCAAAGCATCTTTGCCGCTGCCGGGGACAACGGCTCCACCGCGTGCCTGGGCAGCCAAGACCTCGCCGTCTTGGACCCTGCCTCGAACCCGCTGGTGACCGGCGTCGGAGGCACCACGCTCGAGACTGCCTCGGCACCGCCGACCGAGGTCACCTGGAACAACGGCTACAACAGTGGTGGCGGCGGGATCAGCGCCAACTGGCAGATGGCAGCCGGCCAGCAGGGCCCAGGGGTCGACAACGCCTACTCGACGGGGCCGGTCTGCGGCGCCCCGCTCGGGGCACTGTGCCGGGAGGTCCCCGACGTGTCAGCCTCCGCCGACCAATACCACGGCTACGCGATCTACTACACCGGCACCGGGCTGTACTCGTCAGGGTGGCAGGCGGTGGGCGGCACCAGCGCCGCCGCCCCGCTGTGGGCCGCCTTTGCCGCCCTGTCAGACCAAAGCTGCTCCTGCGCCCTCGGCGACCTGAACCCGGCGCTGTACGACATCGCTGCGCGCGAGAGCGGCGGCTTCAACGACATCACCGTCGGCAACAACGACGTCTACCGGATCAACGGCGGCGCATACCCGTCGACACTTGACTACGACCAGGCCACGGGCCTTGGCACGCCGGACGGCTCCACCCTCTCGACCCAACTGGCAGCAGTGGCCACCGACGCCGGCGAGGCGCCGCTGTTCACCGCCGACATCCCGCCTGCAACCATCGGGTCCGGGATCGCGTTCGGCTACACCTTCGCGGCGCTCGGGAAGCCCGCGGCAGCCTTCGCCGTTGCCAGCGGCACCCTGCCGTCCGGGCTGACCCTCAACGCCGCAACGGGCCTGCTCTCGGGAACGCCGACGGCGATCGGCAGTTACCACTTCACCCTGACCGCCACCAACGGCGCCGGCCCGCCGGCATCGAGCCCTCCGCTGGCCATCGCCGTCGTCGACTTAGTCGCGCCGGCGCTCACGAGCCCGAACACCGCCACGTTCCTGGCCGGTCAGCAGGGGAGTTTCACCGTTACGGCCACCGGTACCCCGACACCTGCAATACGGGAGATCGGCCCAATGCCTGTGGGCATCTCCCTCGTCAACAACGGCAACGGCACCGCCATCTTGAGCGGCGCGTCAACTCGGGGAACAAGTGTCGCGTTCAAGGTCACCGCGTCCAACGGCACGACCGTGTCGCAGAACTTCACGCTCGTCATCGCTTCCCCGCCCACGTTCACGGCCGACACCCCAGCCGCGGCATCGCTGGGATTGCCGTACGGCTACGCCTTCGCCACCTCCGGGTCCCCACCACCGACGTTCACCGTGGGCAGCGGCGCCCTCCCGCCGGGCCTCCAGCTCACAGGAGACGGCGGGTTGTGGGGCACGCCGACGGCGGATGGCCAGTACAGCTTCACCTTGGTCGCCAACAACGGTGTCGGACCGCCGATGACGACCCCTGCGCTGTCGGTCGCGGTGACTACGCCGGTGCCGGGGACCTTCTTTTCCGTCGCCGGGAAGGGCATCAGCTACGGCTCGGGCGTGGCTGGCGACGGCGGGCCGGCCGAGCTGGCCCTCATGGGCGGCCCGAGCGCCATGGCGATCGACGGCGCCGGCAATCTCTACGTCGCTGACATCCT
The DNA here is from genome assembly GCA_050744165.1 of Acidimicrobiales bacterium. Lineage (GTDB taxonomy): Bacteria > Actinomycetota > Acidimicrobiia > Acidimicrobiales > Palsa-688 > JBOGGN01. The sequence continues at coordinate 14,151 of JBOGGN010000268.1, forward strand.
GGACAACCGGGTCCGCAAGATCACGCCCGCCGGGATCGTCACCGATTTCGCCGGGAGCCCAACCGGCGTGGCGGGCAACTCCGGCGACGGCGGGCTAGCCACCAGTGCCCTCCTCAAGGGCCCCATGGGCGTGGCGGTCGACAGCGTGGGCAACGTGTACATCGCCGACACCGGTAATCAGCGGATCCGAAAGGTCAGCCCGGATGGTGTCATCACCAACTTCGCGGGCAACCAGAACGGGGAGTACGGCAATGTCGGCGACGGCGGTCCGGCCACCGCCGCCCAGTTCGCGGGCCCGATGGGCATGGCGTTCGACTCGGCGGGCGACCTGTTCGTCGCCGATTTCGCAAACTACCGGGTCCGGGAGATCACGACCGCCGGCATCGTCAGCAACTTCGCCGGCAGCCCGAACGGGGTGGGGGGCAACTCGGGTGACGGCGGACAGGCCGTCCAGGCTCTCTTGGAGACCCCGAGGGACGTCGCTGTCGACGTGGCCGGCAACGTGATCATTTCGGACTCCGGCAACAACCGGATCCGCGAGGTCAGCCGCTCGGGCGTCATTACCAACGTGGCGGGGAGCCCCTCGGCGGCCGCTGGCAACACCGGCGACGGCGGCCCGGCCACCTCGGCCGAACTCAGCTATCCCGTCGGCATCGCCACGGACCCGGCCGGCAGCTTGTACATCGCCGACGCCGGCAACAACCGCATCCGCATGGTCGACCCAGCCGGCACTGTCACCGACTTCGCCGGAAGCGCGACCGGCGCCGTCGGCTTCAACGACACCAGCAGCGGTGACGGCGGCCCGGCCACCTCAGCAGGGATCCAGGACCCGTGGAACGTGGCGGTAGGCGGCAACGGCGATGTATACCTTTCCGACAGCAACAACCGGGTCGACGGCGTGTACGAAACGTCGCCGCCACCGCAGTTC
>JBOGGN010000269.1:0-1555 GCA_050744165.1 Acidimicrobiales bacterium
AGGGACCCGGCCGTCTCGTCGAGCACCAGGCGATGCAGGGCGTTGGTCACCGGTCCGAGCGGCGCTGCCGTCAAGACGACGGCCCCGTCGAGGTCGCTGGCCGGCACCGAGGTGGCGGTGGTGCTCAGCGAGGTCTGCGGGGGGAACTGGCCCCCGTTTCCTGACCCGGTGCCTGGGGGCGAGAATCCGCCATTGCCATTGCCCCCCCGGCCGTTGCCGGCGCCGGGAAAACTCCCGCCCGGCTCCAAGCCACCGCCGCCAGGGGCGCCCGCCGGTTCCTCGAAGACTCGGAACTGGCTGGACCCGGTCGTTGATTCCACCGTGAAGAGCCGCCCGCGGGTGCCCACCGCAAGCGGTCGCGCCGGAAACTTGGGCTGGCCCCCGGAGCCCGCGGCATAGGTGGCGAGCACGGTTCCCGAACTGCTGACCAGCTCTGCGTACGTGCCGCTGGGCGGTCCCGACGGCCCGCCTCCGCCGTCCCCGTTGGCGCCATCGGGCCCGCCGGGTGCGAAGCCCAGATCCTGGTAGAGCTGATGTTCGACGAACTGACGGGATGCGGGCGACTGGAGCTGGTCGTCCAGTTGGCGGTACTGCGAGTGCGAGTAGACCCCGTAGGTGACAGCACCGAAGCCCACCAGCCCGGCCGCGACCAGACCCACCAATGCCAGCACCAACCGCAGACGCAGGGTCACTGGCAACCAATCCTGTCGCACCGGGGCCCGCCGGGGGCCGATCATGCCGCCCGGGGCAGGTCCTTACTCGTGACGCCGGTGCCGAACCGCCCTGCGACCACCGCCCCGGGCACCTCCACCCCGGACGCCACCTCCTCGGGCGCCGCCTCCTCGGGCGCCGCCGCCGCACTCGACGAGCGGGTGGCGAACAACACCCGGTCAAGCACCACGTACTGGCCAACCCACAGCGAGCCGAAGGTGGCCACATTGGCCCCGAGGGCAATAAGGGTCCGGGCTCCGACGCCCAGCCCGGCGTGGGCCGCCCAGCCCGAAGCGGAGGAGACGGCCAGCGTGGAGAGGCCCAACCCAAGGAAGGAAAGGGCGCAGAAGGGTCCGACCTCACGCAATACCGAGCGGGGCCCCCTCTTTTCCCAGACCCAACGACGGTTCAGCTCGAAGGAGGGGAGGGTCCCGACGCCGGTGGCGATGAGGTTGGCCCATCCCGGCGAGGTGGCGCCCGTGGCGACGAGGACGCCGAGGACGGTCAGACTGGTGGCAGTGGCGATGGCGGAGACCGAGGCGTAGCGCACCAGCCGGCGGGCCAGGCGCCGCAGGTCCCGGATCACCGGAACACCCAGCGCCGCAGCAGCAGGAAGCGCCCGGCGGCGGCGGCCGCGTTGACGAGCGTCAGCACCGCCAGGTCGCCGGCCAGCGACCCGATCCCGGCCCAGCCGGTCAGGATCAAGGCGGCGACGGTGAGCACCAGCGGCATCAAGGCCACGGCCAGGGCGGCGCTGTAGTGGCGGCGCCGGCCCCGCGGGCCCCGCTGGGCGAAGGTGAGCCGGCGGTTGGCGGCGGTATTGGCCACCGCCGACAGGCCCAGG
>JBOGGN010000270.1:0-6045 GCA_050744165.1 Acidimicrobiales bacterium
ACATCAAGCATCTTCGTGTCTACACAAGAAGGCCAGCAAACACCCGTAACCCCTGCTCACACGCCCTATCGAACCTCAGACCCGCCGTAAGTTCGGGTTAGGGATGGGACGCTGCGAGAGCTTCGACGTCCTCGGGCCGGAATGCCCTGACGCCGGCGCCCACATCGATCGGGGTGATCCGCCCCTCTCGTACAGCACCGATGAACTCGGCCGGCCCTCCTGTTCCGCGCATGCTCCTAGCTTCCCGTCAACTCCTGTTCAATCACCTCGACCGGCGTCTGGTCCTCCGGCGACGCCATCACCAGCGTCCCGGCGGGACCTGTCACATACCGGACCAACACGTAGTCCCGCCCATCCACAAACCTGACCCCAGCGGCGCGATAGGTGTCGAGATCGTCCGTGCCGGTCTCAAACTCCAAACCGGCCAACCGTCCAAGTTCGTCCGGTTCGGGCGCGATTAGACCGATCGATCGCCTCCGGACCTTGGCGGTCGCTGCGAGTGGAACCTGCTGAAAGGGACGGCCGACCACGTTCAACATTGCGTATTTCAGCGTAACTGTGCAGGCAATCTTCGCGAACTCGCCCTTCACGGTGACCCCTTTGCCCGGGTACCACTGAACAAGAGGACCGATGTTGGGATAACCGGTCGGCGCGGAGTCCGTATAGAACTCGATACCACGGGCGCCCTCCGGAAGTGGACCGTTCCACGCCTGAACGACCGGTTCTCCGGTACCCCACCGCGACGCGCGGCGCCAGATCTCACCGGAGTCCTGCTGAAGTACAGCCACCTCAGGCGTCTGGGTTGGCGATTCGAGACGATGGAAAGGTCCATAGTCGTCCGAGGGCTGCAACGCCGGGTCGCTAAATGGGGGCGGCACCTGGCCCCATGTTCACCCGTAAAGAGTGAGGGACTGGCAGCTGGCGGCCGGAAGGTTGTCGCTTTAGTAGACGGTGTTTGTGACCTGCCCGTAGGGATCGTCGGTCTGGGACAGGTTGCCGTTGGCGTCGTAGGTGTCGGTGGTGCCGTCCTGGTAGGACTGGCCGGTCGTCGAGGACAGCAGCCCGTCGCCGGTGCGGGTGACGGGCTGGCCGGCCACCGAGGGGGTGACCGTTGGCCGAGGTGGCGATGGTGGTAAATCACCCCCGCCGAGCCCTGCCGAATTTCCTACTGATCCGGTAGAGATAGGACCTGACCTGCGATTTGTTCAGTGGGCCGGGGCGGATTTGAACCACCGTAGGCTGTGCCGGCAGATTTACAGTCTGCTCCCTTTGGCCACTCGGGCACCGACCCAGGAACTGACGACGATAGCGTGTCGGCGCGGCAAGCCCCCACCCGGAGCGCTCATGTGAGGGCGCCCACGACAAGCATAGGTGCCTGAGCCTCCACCCACCTCCCAGGCCTCGACGGCGGCCACGGTAGCGTGTCCTCGTGCCCACCTTCGACGTCGTTTCCCAGGTCGACATGCAGGAGGTCCGCAACGCGGTTGATCAGACCGCTCGCGAGGTCACGACCCGCTTCGACTTCAAGAACACGGACTCCAGCATCGAGTTGAACGATCACGAGATCCGCCTGCACTCCGCCACCGAGGACCGCCTCCGAGCGCTGGTGCAGGTGGTCGAGGAGAAACTGGTGCGGCGCAAGGTATCCCTGAAGGCATTGGACTACGGGAAGGTCGAGGAGGCGGCCAAGGGAGCGGTCCGCCAGACCATCACCCTGAAGGCCGGCATCTCGGCCGACAACGCCCGGGCCATCAACCGCCACATCAAGGACAAGGCTCCCAAGGGCGTGTCATCGTCGACGCAGGGCGACCAGGTCCGGGTGACGGCCAAAAAGCGCGACGACCTCCAGGCGACCATCGCCACCCTGCGCGAAGAGGACTTCGGGATACCCCTGCAGTTCGAGAACTTCCGGGACTAGTGCTCCGCCGCCGGGCCCGCCGGGATTAGTGCGCCGCCGCCGGGCCCGCCGGGGTGGGCGTCGGAGCCGTGGCGGGGGCCGGCGAACGTCCGGCCAGCAACCGCTGGATGGCGTCGACGCAATGTCGTGAGGCTCCGCCGTCCCCATACGGCGACACCAGCTCTTCTAGCTGCCGGTGCACCGCGGGCAGATCAGCCAGCAACGAGTCCACAGCTGCGGTCAGGGCGGGACCGGAATCGGCGAGCGTGGCCCAGATGCCCTGCACCTCGGGCCGCTCGGTGGAGCGCCGCACAACGACCACCGGCCGGCCGAGGACGCTCACCTCCTCCTGAACGCCACCGGAGTCCGACACGCTGAGTGCGCACTCGGCCAACAGGCCCAAGAAGGGCTCGTAGGCCAGAGGCTCGACCACTACCAGCGGCGCCAGCAGCGCTTCGAGCCCGGCCCGCTCGACCATCTTGGCCGTACGGGGGTGCAGCGGAAACACCGCCGGCAGGGGCAGAGACCCGAGGGCGGCGAGGACCTCGCCCAGCTTCTCTCCGTCAGTGTTCTCCGGCCGGTGGATGGTCGCCAGGATGTACCGGTTGCGCTCCAACCCGTACTGGTCGAGCAAGGCCGCCCGCGCCTCCTCGTCGGGCACGAGGCGGCCGACGGCTTCGACGATGGTGTTGCCGGTGACCACGATCCGGGATGCGGGAATGCCCTCGCGTTCTAGGTTGGCGGCGCTCACCTTTGTGGGCGCGAAGCACAGGTCGGCGAGGTGGTCGATGAGCACCCGGTTGTGCTCCTCAGGCATTTCCCGGTCGTAGCTACGCAGCCCCGCCTCAACGTGAGCCACCGCAATGTGACAGGCGTTGGCCGCCAGGGCTCCGGACAGCGCCGAGTTGGTGTCGCCCTGCACCACCACCACGTCGGGCTGCAGCTCGGCCAGCAGCCGGGACAGCGCGGCCGTCGCCTCCCCTATCTGCTCACCCCGGGTCAGCCCACCGATCTCCAGGGTGTGGTGCGGCTTGCCCAGGCCGAGGTCGCGTAGGAACACCCCGGACATGGTGTCGTCCCAGTGCTGGCCGCTGTGGACCAGCGCCGCCGCCCACCCCAGGCGTTGGACGATGCCCGACAACTTGATGATCTCCGGGCGGGTCCCGAAGACGATGACGATGCGCCGGCGGAAGGTGGTCACCACGGGCGAAGCTACCCGAAGTGTCGGATCCGAACTCCCGACCTCGTCGCCGCCCCGAGTTCTGAGTTAACGCCGTTACTTGTCAAAACACCGCGGCCGACCGCGGTGTTTTGACATCGACGAGGCGAAGTCACCGAACCCAGCAGGCCAGCAGTCCCAGGCCGAAGCAACAGCCCTAGCGGGCCCACTCCCGGGACCGAAGCCGAGCGATGCGCTGGTCAGTCGGGGGGTGGTCCGACAGCAGGTTGCGGAACGACATCTGGCGCCCGCTGAGCGGGTTGATGATGAAAAGCGACGACATCTCGGGCCGCACCGGCATCGGGACCTGGCGGGCCGTGGTCTCAAGCTTCGACAACGCCCGGGCGAGCGGCTCGCCGTCGCCCAGCATCCGGGCGCCGCAGCGGTCCGCCTCGTACTCCCGGCTGCGGGAGAGCGCCAGGCGCAGCAACACCGCGGCCAGCGGGGCGAAGATGATCATCGCCAGGGCTTCGAGGCCACCGGCTCCGCCACGGTCCCGCCCCCCGCCACCGCCAAGGAAGGCGCCCCCGAAAAAGCCGAGCATGCGGGCGGCAAAGGTAATCGCTAAGGCCATGCTGGCGGCAATGGACGTGAGCAGGGTGTCGCGGTTGCCGACGTGGCAAATCTCGTGTGCGAGGACCCCGCGTAGTTCGTCCCAGGTGCAGATCTGCAGGATCCCCTGGGTGACGGCGACGGCGGCGTGCTCGGGGTTGCGGCCGGTGGCGAAGGCGTTGGGCTGCAGGTCCGGAGTGACGTACAGCTGCGGCATGGGCAGGCCGCCGCGCTGGGTCAGATCTCGGACCACCCGGTAGTACTCGGGCATCTCGGCCTCGCTAACCGGGCGGGCCCGGGCGGCCCGGATGGCAATGCGGTCGCAGTTCCAGTACTGGTAGCCCACGAACAACAGTGCGATGACCAGGCCGATCGTCAACCCCGTGGTGCTGCCGAAGGCGTAGCCGACGGCCATGAACAACGCCCCGATGACCGTGAGAATCACGACGGTCTTGATGGTGTTGGAACTCATAGTGTCTCTACCTCTTTCCCTCGCGACGGTACCGCCACCCGCGGACTATCCCCGCAGGTGACGAGGCTTTCCCCACCCTCCGCAAAGAGCGCCCCGGCGGCCCCGAGGGCTAGTCCTCGGTGGGGGTTGCCGCCGCCCGGCGCTTGATCTCCTGCACCACGCCGGCGTCAGCAAGGGTGGTCGTGTCGCCCAGGTCCCGGCCCTCGGCCACGTCTCGCAGCAGGCGGCGCATGATCTTGCCGCTGCGCGTTTTGGGCAGGTCGTCGGTGAAGATGACCGTCTTGGGCCGGCCGAAGCGCCCGATCTTGGCGGCCACATGGTTGCGCAGGGCCTCGCCGTGGGAGGCGTCGGCGACCGCGTCGGCCTTCAGGGTGACGAAGGCGATGATGGCCTGGCCGGTGGTGGCGTCCGTCGCCCCGACCACCGCCGCTTCGGCCACGGTGGGGTGGTCGACCAGGGCCGATTCCACCTCCGCAGTAGAGATGCGGTGCCCGGAAACGTTCATCACGTCGTCCACCCGGCCGAGCAGCCACAGGTAGCCGTCGTCGTCCAGCTTGGCCCCATCGCCCGCGAAGTAGCGGCCCTCGAAGCGGTTCCAGTAGGTGGCCCGGTACCGGTCGGGGTCGCCGTAAATGCCCCGGAGCATCGACGGCCACGGCCGCGTGAGGGTCAAGTAGCCGCCGCCCAACGCCACCTCCTGACCCGCATCATCGACCACCGACGCTGCGATCCCGGGCAGTGGGAAGGTAGCGGACCCCGGCTTCAGCGTCGTCACGCCAGGGAGCGGCGAGATCATGATCCCGCCGGTTTCGGTCTGCCACCAAGTGTCGACCACCGGGCAGCGGCCGCCCCCAATGTGCTCCCAGTACCACACCCAGGCCTCAGGATTGATGGGCTCGCCCACCGAGCCCAGCACCCGCAGCGACGACATGTCGTGGGCCTCGGGATAGCGCAGGCCCCACTTCATGAAGGTCCGGATGGCGGTGGGAGCGCAGTACAAGATGGTGACCCCGTACTTCTCGATCATGGCCCACCACCGGTCCTTGTCCGGGTGGTCAGGGGTGCCCTCGTACATGACAGAGGTGGCGCCGTTGGTCAGGGGCCCGTACACGATGTAGCTGTGGCCGGTGACCCAGCCCACGTCGGCCGCGCACCAGTACACGTCGGTCTCGGGATGCAGGTCGAAGACGTACCGGTGCGTGCACGAAACGCCGGTCATGTACCCGCCGGTGGTGTGCAGGATGCCCTTGGGCTTGGCCGTCGAGCCGGAGGTGTAGAGGACATACAGCGGGTGCTCCGCATCGAATGGCTCCGCCGGGCAGACCGGGTCGGCGGCCGCCATCGCCTCGTCGTACCAGACGTCGCGCCCGTCCTGCATTGGCACGGATTCGCCGGTGTGGCGCACCACCACAACCGTCTCGAGGCTCGCCAAGCCGCCGATCACGGCGTCCACGGCCGGCTTGATCGGGGCGCTCACACCCTTGCGCCGGGCGGCGTCGACCGTGATCAGCGCCCGCGCATCGGAAAACTCCATCCGCTCTCGCACCGCCTCGGGTGAGAACCCGCCGAACACGACATTGTGAGGGGCGCCGATGCGGGCGCAGGCCAGCATCGCCACGACGACCTCGGGGATCATCGGCAGATAGATCCCGACGACGTCCCCAGGGCCGATGCCGCGTGCCTTCAGGGCGTTCGCAAGCCGTTGCACATCGGCCAGGAGGTCGGCATAGGTAATGGTGCGCTGCTCGCCCTCCTCGCCGTGCCAGTGGTAGGCCACGCGGTCGCCCAGGCCGGCCGCGACGTGCCGGTCGAGGCAGTTGTGGGAGGCATTCAGCTTCCCACCCAGGAACCATTTTGCGAATGGCGGGTTCGACCAGTCCAGGACCTGCGTCCACGGCTCGGCCC
>JBOGGN010000271.1:0-5134 GCA_050744165.1 Acidimicrobiales bacterium
ATGAACACGTCCCCCTCCCCCGCCTTGATGGCGTGAAATGCCATCCGGGTCGCCTGCAGGCTTGACGCGCAGTACCGCGTGATGGTGGCTCCCGGCAGGTGGTCGTAGCCCAGCAGCACCGCCACCACTCGGGCCAGGTTGTAGCCCTGCTCGCCGCCTGGGAGCCCACAGCCGAGCAGCAGGTCCTCGATGTCGGCCGGGTCCAAGGCCGGTACCCGCTCCAAAGCGGCGCGGACCATTTGGACCGTGAGGTCGTCGGGACGGATCGACACCAGCGAGCCCTTGAACGCCCGGCCGATTGGCGAGCGCACTGCCGCCACGATCACTGCTTCAGCCATGGTGACCCCTTTGGTCCGGAGCTATGTTACTGCTCAGTAGCTTAGCGCACGGACCCGGCTAAAGGCATCCCACACATCCACGAAACGGGTCGTGAGCGGGCTCAGCCCGAAGCGCACGATGTTCGGGGGCCGGAAGTCGGCGATCACCCGACCCAGCCCAAGCTCAACATGGAGCCGCTGGGCCTCGTCGTGGACCAGTGCCACATGCGAGCCCCGCCGGGCCGCATCGACCGGTGAACCAAGGCGCCACCCCACCGACGAAAGCCACGCCTCCGCCAGTTGAACGGCGAGCGAGCCAAGCGCCAGCGCCTTGCGCCTGATGGGGCCTATTCCGGCCTGGGCGACCATGTCGATGCCCGCGGCCACACCGGCGAGGGCCACGACCGAAGGCGTTCCCGCCAGGAACCGCCGGATATCGGGCCACGGGTCGTACGCCTCCGCCATCGCGAACTGCTGGCGCTGGCCCCACCACCCCCAAATGGGCTGGCGGAGCTCCTCCTGGAGGGCTGCCCGCACGTACAGGAACGCTGGCGCACCCGGCCCGCCGCACAGGTACTTGTAGGTGCAGCCCACGGCCAGGTCCACGCCGTCGCCTTCGAGATCGAGCGGGAAGCAGCCGGCCGAATGGCTGAGATCCCACAGCACGAGGGCCCCGGCATCGTGGGCTGCCGCCGTGATGGCGCCCAGGTCGGCGACCGCCGACGAGCGGAAGTCGACGTGCGAGAGGCACACCAGGGCCACGTCGTCGTCTAGGACCGACTCCACGTCGGCCACGCTGGGCCCCTCCACGGGGTCGGCTCGGATGAGGCGCGAGGACCCCAAGGCCTCGATTACATAGCGATCGGTTGGAAAATCCCCGGCCCCCGCGACTACCACCCGACGGAGGGGGCGGGCGTCGCGCGCGGCCACCGCCAGCTTGTACAGGTTCACGGTGGTGGAATCCGACATGATGACCTCGCCTGGCCGAGCCCCGAGGATGGGGCCCGCCAGGCGGTCGCCGAGCCGTTGAGGCAGGTCGATCCACTCGTCCCAGCCCTCGACCAACCGCTCGGCCCACTCGGAGACGACCCGCTCGATGCCGCCGCGGGCCGTGATCGGCGGCTGCCCCAGCGAGTTGCCGGCGAGGTAGATAACCCGGCCATCCTTGCCGGTAGGGAAGAACTGGTCGCGGAACCGCGCCAGCCCATCTTCGGCGTCCATGGCTTCGGCCCAGGCGCGGTCCAATCCGGGTCGAGCGCCTGACATGGCGGTCAACCTAAGCTGCCGGCCCCAGCTGTGGCGCCCGGCGGCCGGCGCCTGGCTCTGAAATGGCAGCCAAGCGGCTCAGGCGTGGCAGCCCAGCGGCTCGGGATGGCGGCCGAGCGGTTCAAGCGTGGAGGTGGAAGCGGTTGCGCCCCCGCTGCTTGGCGGCATACATGGCGGCGTCGGCCTGGCGAAGCGCGATCTTCGGGTCTTGGCTCCCCGCGGCCAGCGCGATGCCGACGCTGGTGCTCATGGAGACTGCGCCGCCGGGCAGCTCGAAAGGCTGATCGAAGGTGCCGATGATCCGCCTGGCAATGCTCTCGGCGTCCTCTTTGCCCGCCAGGTCGTCGGCGATGAGGACGAACTCGTCGCCGCCCAAGCGGGCCAGGGTGTCCGACTCGCGCACGAGGCGACCCAGACGGGCGGCGGTGTCACGCAGCAGGTGGTCTCCCTGTTCGTGTCCGAGGGAATCGTTGATCGCCTTGAAGTGGTCGAGATCCAGGTAAAGCACGGCCACCTGGCGACCGGAGCGGCCGGCGCGGACCAGGGCCATCGCTAGGCGATCGAGCAGGAGGCGGCGATTGGCAAGGCCGGTCAGGGGGTCGTGCAAGGCGAGGTAGGTGAGCCGCTCGTCGGACGCACGACGTTCGGTGACGTCGAGCATCTGGCTGATGACGTAGCTCGCCGGGTGGTCTTCCCGTGCCACCACGTTGGACTGGAGATGGACCCAGATCCAGTGGCCGTCGGCGTGACGGTAGCGCTTCTCCGTAGAGAAGCTGGTGGTGGCGCCCTTAAGGAAGCGCTCCATTGCAGCCCGATCTGTGGCCTGGTCCTCGGGGTGGGTCAGTTCCCAGATCGAGCTCGCCTCCAGCTCCCGGCGGGTGGTCCCGAGCATGTCGGCCATGGCCTGGTTGACCCGAAGAAACCGCCCCGCCGTCGCCGGATCGATGCTGGTCATCGCCATCCCGATGGGCGCATTCTCGAAGGACAGCCGAAATTCCTCAGTCGCCTGGGCCAGCGCCAGCTCGGTCGTCTTGCGGTCGGTGATGTCCCGCAGGTTCAGGACGATCCCGCGGATCGAGGGGTCGGCCAGCAGGTTGCTGCATCTAAGGTCCAGCCATCGCCACGAGCCGTCGCGGTGGCGTGCCCGGAACTCGAGGGTCGGATGAGTGGCGGGCGAGAACCGGCACAGCCGGAAGGCGGCCGACACTCCGCTGGCATCGTCGGGGTGGATCACCTCGCCGTCGAGCTGGGAGAAGTCTGACGGCCGGTACCCAAGGATTCGGCCGATCGAGGGGCTCACGTACAACGCCCGGCCGCTGGCGTCGACGACGATCGTCAGGTCATGGGAGTTACGTGCGAGGGCCCGAAAGTGGGCCTCGCTGCCAGCCACGTGTTCCAGGCTGGCGCCCGCCATGGCGGCGATGAAGGCCGCCACCCGTCGTTCGTCGTCGCCGAACACGGCCACGTCGGTCCGAGTGGCGTAGAACCCGGCGACGACCCGTCCGTTCTTTACGATCGGGGCGCACAGAGCCGCACCCGCCCCGGCCGGACGGAGCTCCCGGTGCCCGCTGGCGGATCCGGCGGCACGGGCCGACGCGGACCAGATCGCCACCCGGCCGGTGGCCACGGATTCGCCGACGAGGGCTCGCAGCGACGCATCATCGGCCAGGTCGCTGACCTCCGGGGCGACGACGCCCGAGTCACCACCACGGACGTCGAAGAACGTGCAGCGCTGGGCCCGGAGGACCACCGGCACGTGCTCCTGCACCACGTTGCGGATGGCTTCTGGGGACAGAGCGGCGGCAATGGCGGCGCCGGCGTCGATCAAGGCGCTGAACTGGTCGCTGTCCGCCAGCAGCCCGCCGGCGGGATTGAACGGCGACACGAGCGTCATGGGAGCGAGGCCGCGTTCTGCCGGATATCCGCGACGGCTCCACAGTCACCTCTCACCACTTATGTGTTCGACAGGTCCTGGCCAGACATAAAGCCAGAAAGTGACCGGGCCGCGCGGCCGCACCATCGCCCGCCCGGGCCTACCCTGACGCGGTGGCCGCTGTTTCTCCGTTCAGGCCTGCCGCCCCTGTTCCACGGCGGCCTTTGGCAAACCGGGTTGAGTTCCACCTCCGTGGCCTGCGCTACGCCGGCGGTGCCATGCTGGTCCTCGCCGTGGCGCTTCCCCATGTGCCCGGCCACCCTGGCCTCCCTTGTCCACTGCGGACCATCACCGGCGTCCCCTGCCCGTTCTGCGGCCTCACTACCAGCGTCGAAGCGACGATGGGGGGCCACCTGGGCCGGGCCTTTGCTGCCAATCCCTTCGGCATCGTGGCCGTCGCCATGGCCATCGCCTTGCTGGCCCGTCCCAAATGGGAGCGGTTCAACCTGCCGCTCGTGTTGGTGGCCGTCGGCGTCCTCAGCTCGTGGCTGTTCGAGTTGCACAGATACCACTTCCTGTAGGCGGGAAAAGGACGGCGGCTCGTGACCCAGGTGCTGATCGCAGTGATCGCCATCGCCGCCATCGTTCTCTCCGTCATTTCGGCCCGCCGGGCGCTGGCGGAGCGCAATGTTGTAGAGCGCCAGCAACACGCCCTCGACCTGCTCGGAAAGATGGCGGACAGGGCGGTCGTCGACCCTCCCCGAGTCACCGACCGCCCCGGAGTTACCGACCGCCCCGGAGTCACCGACCGCCCCGGAGTCACCGACCGCCCGGGAGTCACCGACCGCCCGGTGACGACTCCACCCGGCAAGTACCGGCCCCAGCATGGAAAGGCGCCCGCTCCCGGCGATCGGATCCGAACAGCGGCTATCGCCGCCGCCGCCGCCGCCTGCGTCGTCCTTCTTGTTGTGCTCATCGTGGTGTCCGCACGACGGGGCGGCCGGTCACACCAAGCGCAGGCCAGGGGTCCCTCGACCACCGCGACCGTGCCCCGGCCAACGACCACGGTTGCGCCCACCACGACCACGACGGCGCCCCCGCCGCTGGTGCTCATCTCCGACGACTCGAGCCAGGCGAGCTACCGCCTCCAGGGGTCGGCGGTCGAGGTGGACGCGGTGTCCTCGACCCCGTGCTGGGTGGAGATAACTGGTGCTGCGACCGGCGGCCCCCTCAAATTTGCAGGCGTCCTACAGCCTGGTTCGGTCGAGACGGTGGCCAGCGGGACGGCGAGCGGCGCCAGCCTCCAGGTGGCCGACCCGGCGTTCATTTCCCTCCAGGTCAACGGGGTCACCATGCCCCTGCCCCAGCTGAGTGGCGGCCAGCCCTACACCCTGCATTTCGAGCCGGCACTGGCCTAAGGACCGGGGCAGAACTAGTTGGGCGGCCGAAGGCCGGGAGTCCTTCGCTAGCGCACGTGAACTGAATAGAGTTGCCCAACTAGTTCTGTCTCAGGTCCTAAGACCGCCGACTCAGTTGCCTCGGGCGTCCCAGGTGGGGATCAGTTGGCGAGCTGCTCGCGCCTCGTCGAGCCGCCCGACTGGGGTGGTGCGAGGCGCTTTTGCCGCTTCTTCACCGGATTCCTCGGCGATGCGCAGCAGGGCGTCGGCCAGGGCCTGCA
>JBOGGN010000272.1:0-9280 GCA_050744165.1 Acidimicrobiales bacterium
TGCATCTGCCCCGACGGCTGGTGCATCAAGATCCGTGAATGCGGCAGCGCGAAGCGCTTCCCGGGTTGGCCCGAACACAGCAGGAACTGCCCCATCGACGCCGCCAAACCCATACACACGGTCGCCACATCGCAGGGGATGTACTGCATGGTGTCGTAGATCGCCAAGCCGGCTGTCACCGAGCCGCCGGGTGAGTTGATGTAGAGGGAGATCTCCTTCTCCGGGTTCTCCGCGGCCAGGAGCAGCAACTGGGCGCACACCAGGTTGGCGGAGGCGTCGTCGACCTGCGTGCCGAGGAACACGATGCGCTCTTTCAGCAGGCGCTGGTAGACATCGGCGGATCGGTCGGCGCCGGAGACCTGGTCTGTGATCGTCGGGAAGGTGCGTGGTGGCATGGCAAGAGGCTACCGGTTGACGGCCGATTTCCCGCGGGTGCCGGGGCGCCAGGTCGTGTGCGAGCATCGACTCGGTGACCACGCTGTACGAGCTGCTCGGTGCCGATCCTGCGGCCAGCCAGGACCAGCTCAAGGCCGCCTACCGGCGCCGTGCGCGCCAGCTGCACCCGGACCTCAACCGCAACCAAGAAGCGGGCGGGGAAATGCGCCGTCTCAACCAGGCCTGGGCGATCCTGAGCGATCCCGACGCTCGCCGCCGTTACGACGAGGAGTTGGCGGCGGAGCGCCCAGCGAGCCCCGCTCCGACCCCCGCGGAGCCCAGAACCCCAGACCCGGTGCACACCTTCGACGCCGACATCCTGCCTGGGCGGATCCCGTGGTGGGCGCAGGTGTTCCGGCCCTCGGTGCTCTTGCTCGTCGTCTTGTTTCTGATCTTTATCGGCACCGCCTATGCCACCCATCCTGGCTCCGGAGGTTCCTCCCCGCCGCAACCCTCCTCGTCGACAACAACCACCTCTCCCTCGGTCGGGTCCACGGCCCCGACCACGGCGCCAGGCCCCAACCTGGTCGGCAGTTGCATCGTCAACCAGGCCACCTCGGTGCTCGTGGTGCCCTGCTCGGAAACACCCAACAGTCTGGTCCTGGCCGTCGTTCCTGCGCAGGTGTCCTGTCCGGCGGGGACCATGGGTCTCCTGCTGGAGGGCCAGCCGGAACAGGTCTGCGCCGAGGCGTCGAACCCCTGACCGGCGGGCGCTGAGTGTCCCGCGCTAGTTGTCCCGACCGGTGTGGTCCACCGTCTCCGAGGAGTGGGACCGCAACCCGTCAGCCCAGCGGCTCACCCGCTTGAGCCAACGTCCCAGCCGCTGCTTGCGCTGCTCCAGCACTTTCCCCTCCGGATCTCCCGGATCGACCTGGAGGGACACGTAGGCCAGGCCGCCCAGGGGGATAGGCAGCCAGAAGTTGAGCAGCCGGTAGCTGGCGACGCCGAGGATGGCGACGCCCGAAGGGGTGCCGAAACCCACCAGCAGCGTGGTCAGCACGGCCTCCACCACACCCAGGCCACCGGGAGTGATGGGGATGGCGGCCAGGACGTTGGCCACCCCGAAGGCAACAAGGAGGCTCACGATCGACACGCGGTAGCCGAAGGCGGCGACGAAGACCCACAAGGACGCCGCGTCGAGCAGCCAGTTGGCGGCCGCCCAGGATGCCGCCCGCACCAAGAGGTCCCGATCGGAGCCCAGCTGACGCAACCGCTCAGCCACCCGGTGGACCAGGCTGGTCACCGTGGCCGGCCTCAGCAACGGCAGCTTGGACGCGAGAGTGAACAGGACACGGGCCGATCGCTCCTCGCCGTTGGTCAAGGTGAACACCAGCACCGCGAATCCGCCCAGGGCAAGAATGCCCACGATGGCCGCCGACAGGTAGATCGGGTTGAATCCGTAGAGCGGGATGGACACGACCAGGGCCAGCCACAGGATCATGTTCAGCACTACCGCCGAGCCGGCGCCCTGGGTGGCTATGGCGAAGCCGGCGTCGGGGCCGTCGACGCCGGCGTGGGTCAACAGCCGGTAGCCGAGTGGTGAGCCGGCCACCGTCCCCCCGGGGGCGATGTGGCTGAACCCGAGTGTCGTCAGCTGCACCCGTAGCAGCGTCAGCACGCCGGTTCGGTTCTCCCGCGGGAGCACCGAACGGGTCAGGAAGGCGTAGCTGACGATGGCTGCCGACTCGAAGGCCGCCCCCGCGATCAGGTAGGCCACGTGGACGTGACCCAGTTCCCGCAACGCCTTGCGGGTCCCCTGGACCTGGGGCAGGATCAGGAACTGGACCAAGAAGGCGAAGATCAGGATCTTAGTCACCCGCCGGACCGGGCGGGGGAACCATCTGGGCCACAGGCTGCGCTTGGCTCCCGGTCCGGTGCGGACTCCGCCCACGCTACGGCGGGCCCCATCGGCGCCAGCAGACGAGCTCAGCGGCGTCCGGGGAGCCGGGGTGCTGTTCGGCGAGCTGGCCGTGGACGGACTGCGTTCATTTGGGCCGTCGCCCGAAAAGGCTTCCTGGGGTGCCGGGGCCTTTCCCGTCGAGATATCGGGCGCCCCGCCCGGGTCGGCGCCCGGGGCGTCCTCCATCATCCTGAAGGAGGGCGAAACGAGGCCATATCTCTAGTCTCGCATCCTGGCAGTGCTGGAGGCACGGACAGCGGCGAGCGTCAGGCGCCGGTGCTGCCGCCCGCGGAAGCCAACCGTTCCGCCAGCTGTCTGAAGGCCCGACCTCGGTGCGAAAGCCGGTGCTTGGCCCACCCGGACTCCTCAGCCAGCTGGGCGAAGGTGCGGCCATCACCCTCGTCGGGAACGAACACCGGGTCGTACCCGAAGCCCCCGGCGCCGACCGCCGTCTCGCCAATGGTCCCGCCTACCACGCCGACCGCCACCACCTCGCGGCCGTCGGGCCAGCGCGCCAAGGCGACAGACTTGAATGCAGCCCGCCGATCGGGCTCTCCTGCCAGGGCCTGCAAGAGCTTGGCCACGTTGTCGGCATAGCTGGCGTGCTCGCCGGCATAGCGGGCGCTGTAGACACCGGGCGCCCCGCCTAGTGCAACCACTTCGAGGCCGGTGTCGTCGGCCACCGCCGGAAGCCCCGTCGCCTCCACCAGGGCGATCGCCTTCAGCCGGGCGTTGTCCGTGAGGGTCTCCCCCGTCTCCTCCACGTCGGGGACCGACGCCGGGCGCGGCTCCAACTCGACCACGCCGGCCAGCAACTCCGCGATCTCAGCCGCCTTGTGCGGGTTGGCGGTGGCCAGCACGAAGCGCTCAGCCACCGGCGAAGGCGCCCTGTCGCGACAGGGTGGCCCGAATACCTACCGCATAGGGACAGGTATTCGGGCCACCCGTCACCGCCGGCACCGGCCGCGCCTCGGCGACGGTCATCGAGCGGGCCGTGCGGGCGGCGGGGTGGCCAGCACTGTTGCCTGGGCATCGAGGATGCTGGCAATGCCATGCTCGGCGAGCGACAGGAGGTCGTCCAGCTCGGCTTTACTGAACGGCAGCCCCTCCGCCGTCCCCTGGACCTCGACGAAGCGGCCGGAACTGGTCATCACCACGTTCATGTCGACCTGGGCGGTGCTGTCCTCCTGGTAGTCCAAGTCGAGCAGCGCGACCGCGTCGACGATGCCCACCGACACCGCGGCGCACGCCTCCCGCAGCGGCATGGCCCGGATGGCCCCCTGCGTCGCCAGCCGCTGGCAGGCGTCATGAAGCGCCACGTAGGCACCACAGATGCTGGCCGTGCGGGTGCCGCCATCGGCCTGCAGCACGTCGCAGTCCAAGTTGATCTGGACTTCGCCCATGGCTCGCAGGTCGGTGACCGAACGCAACGCCCGACCGATCAGGCGCTGGATCTCCTGGGTTCGCCCCGACTGGCGACCCCGGGCCGCTTCCCGGTCGATGCGCTCGGGGCTGGCGCCCGGCAGCATCGAGTACTCGGCGGTGACCCAGCCCTTCCCTGTCCCCCGCATCCAGCGCGGCACCTCGGCGGCCACCGACGCCGTGCACAGCACCCTGGTGCGGCCCATGGCGACCAGCACCGAGCCCGCCGCGAACTCGGTGAAGTCCCGGGTGAAGCTGAGGGGCCGCAACTCGTCGATCTCGCGTCCGTCGCGCCTCACCGGCTTGCGGCGTTCGTCACAGGCAATAGGAGGCGTGCATTTCGCAGCACTCTACGGGCCCACCGAACGCGGCTGCCGCTTCCGCGGCGCTTTGAGCTCGGTCAACGATCGGCCAGATGTGGGTGATCAGGAGTCGCCGCACCCCGGCATCTCGGGCCAAGCGGCCCGCCTGGCGGGCGCTCAGGTGGGGCGAGGTCCCCTCGTGCTGCTGAAGAAACGTCGCCTCGCAGATCACCAGGTCGAGGCCGGTGCCGAGCGCGTCGAGTGACCACGCGGGCCCGGTGTCGGCGGTGTACCCGAAGGCGACGGGGTCGCCATCGGCACCGGTCGTGTCGATGCGGACGGCGAGAGTTTCGGGCGGGTGGTCGGTTCGGGCGAACCGGAGCCGGAACGGCCCCAGGGTGGCCGACCCCTGGTCGGCGATCTGGTGCCAGTCGAAGGTCGAGTTCACGTCGGGGCCGCTTCGCATCATCTGCGGAAGCTCGGCGGGGGCGTAGATGGGGACGTGACTGCGAGGCTCGATCCAGCGGCAGGCGATGAAGAAGCCCTCGAGATCGCTCCAGTGGTCGGGGTGGGAGTGGCTCACCACGACGGCGTCGACATCGGCGAGGCGGACGTGGGTCTGAAGGTTGGCCAGGGTGCCCGGCCCGGCGTCCAGCCACAGTGTGAAGCCCTGGCTGCGAAGCAGGTAGCCGCTGCAGGCAGTTCCGGGCCCGGCGTAGCTGCCCGAGTTCCCAAGCACCGTGATCGCCACCCCGCCGCCGGGACCGCCGGCGCCACTGCTCACTGCGGCGTCCATCTCTCCACGCAGTCGATCTCCGGCCCGAACAACCGCCGCCCGAGGAAGCGGAACGTCTCCGCGTCGCCGGTGGAGATCCACCGGTGCTCCCCCTTGCCCGGGCTGCGCCGCCCGAGGCCGGTGTCGGCCAGGATGCCGCGGACCTCGAAGGCTGTCTCCTCGGCCGAACTCACGAGCACCACTTCCCGGCCCATCACGTCCGCGATGGTCCGGGCCAGAAACGGATAGTGCGTGCACCCGAGCAGCAGCGTGTCCACTCCCGCCGCCTGCACCGGGGCCAGCAGGCGCTCCGCCAGCACATGCACCTGGTCGCTGCGGGTATCCCCCCGCTCCACGAACTCCACGAAGCCGGGGCAGGCGGCACAGGTGAGCGACACCGCCGCCCGCTGGGCCGACACCGCCCGCTGGTAGGCGCCCGAGGAAATGGTCCCGACCGTCCCGATGACCCCGATGCGCCCGTTGGCGGTGGCCCGGATGGCGGAGCGGATCCCGGGCTCGATGACGCCGATCAGTGGCCGGTCATACTCGAAGCGCAGCAGTTCGAGGGCGGCTGCCGAGGCGGTGTTGCAGGCCACCACGACCAGCTTCACGTCGTGTTCGACGACCAGTTTGGTCGTGATCTGGACGGCGAAGTCCCGCACCTCGGCCAGCGGCCGGGGGCCATAGGGGTACCGGCCGGTGTCGGCGATGTAGACCAGATCCTCGGCCGGTAGGAGGTCGATCAGGGCGCGAGCCACAGTGAGGCCACCGAACCCACTGTCGAAGACACCGATCGGGCGGTCGTCCACGTCGAAGCGACTCTATCGGCGAGCGACACCCCGATCGGTACTTCGGGCGTGGCGGCGGTGCATGATGGGCACCACCAACGGGCCGCCATCGACCCCCGAAGAGAGGGTGCCCGCCGTGCCAGCTGCCACCACGCCCCGTGACATCGCCGACAAAGCAGTCGCCTTGGCCACCGGAAGCGACAAGGAACGCACCGGCGCCGCCGACGCCCTCATCAAGCTGGCGGGCAATGAACGTGACCCCCTCGAGCAGGCGCGCAAGGTGCTGGTCGGACGGATCCGCATCCGCTCCGACGACTTCGGCGCCACCGCCGGTCTCACCGTGCTCAACACGGCCCTGAGCAAGATCGGCTACGAGGTGCAGGCCCAGTGGAAGCCGAGGAAGTGGCTTCTGCCCCGATAGCCCCACCACATCGGCCGGTGTCGGCGAATACCGATTAAGGTTCGGAGCAATGGGGGCGTCGCGCGTGCGGCTTCTTGTCCCGGCAGTGGACGAATCGCGGGACCACAAGCCACCGCCTCGTCCCGCCAAATCCACCGGCACCCCCGTCTCCGCGTCGGACCTGCTCTCCCTGCAGCGCTCGATCGGCAACCGTGTCGTGGTCGACCTGCTGGCCAGGCAGGCGCCGCTTCCCGGTGGCCCGGTCCGCGTCCAGCGGGCCATCCTGGCGATCGACGGCGCCTCGGACAACCCGGCGGCCAAAGCCATCACCGCCAACTGCCTGACCTCCCTGCAATCCGTGAAGAGCATCGACGAGGATGGCGGCGGCAAGGTCCCCAAGAAGTACAAGGCCAGCGATGCCCGGGGCGTCACCTTCGGGCAGGGCGACGTCGGCCCGGTGTTCCAGTCGGCGGCCGTCGGAATGAAGGCCCGCCAGGTGGGCCTGGACGAGTCGATCTACGTGCTCGGCCATGGCGGTGGCGGCAAGGTGGCCGACCTGACCGCCCCGCAGATGGCCACTCGCCTGAATGGGGCCATGGGGCGCATGCCGGGGCGAAAGCCCTACACCGGAAAGGTCAAGCTGGTCGCCTGCTACAGCGGCTCCATGAACGAGGACGGGGCGCCCATACAGCTGAACAACCAGCCGATCGCACGGCCCTACGCCGACACGCTGGGGTCGCAGCTCGCCAGCCAACGGGGTCGGTGCCGGCCCAGCCAGGTGCAGGGGATCATGGGGATCGCCTGGGTGGACGAGGAGACCGGCAAGAAGGTCGGCTTCGACGTGACCGGCGGCGAGCTGAGCCCGCTCGAGACGGTCTACCAGGACGACCAGCTCCGGGACGAGTGGCTGAACGCGCTCCAAGAGAAGGATCCTGGGCTGCGCAAGCAGGAAATGGACCGGATCTTGAAGCTGGTCCACAAATCGGCCAAGGAGTTCAAGAAACTTCCGCTCCGCCAGACCGGCCCTACGGCCCGCATGGTCTACCGGCCGGATTACACGCCACCGCCGTCCAAACCGTGGTACCACTCGCTGATGGGCTGCCTCGGGTTTTAGCCCTCCGCGGCTCGTGACCCGTGGGGAACGGGGCTTTTCCCCGCCCCTTAAAAGTAGATGACCTTGCGGGCCCGCTCGGTGACCTCGTCGAGGTTGCCCGTCCAGGCGTTAGTCGACAGGTACTTCCAGCCGCCGTCGGCCACGATGACCACGATCACGCCTTCGTCGATCTCCGAGGCGCACCGGGCGGCGCCGGCCATGGCGGCCCCCGAGGAGATGCCCGCGAAGACGCCCACGTCGGTCAGGCGCCGGGTCCACTCGATGGACTCCTTGGGGCCAACGATGCGCTTGCGGTCGAGCAGGTCGTAGCCGCCGTTGTCCACGAAGACAGGAGGAACGAACCCCTCGTCGAGGTTCTTCAGGCCGTCGACCATCTCGCCCACGGGTGGCTCGATGGCCCACACCTGGACCGCCGGGTTGCGCTCCTTCAGGAACTTGCCGACGCCCATCAGGGTCCCCGCGGTGCCGAGGCCGGCCACGAAATGCGTCACCTCGGGGCAGTCCCGCCAGATCTCCGGCCCGGTGCCCTCGTAGTGCGCCTTGGGGTTGGCGGGGTTGGCGTACTGGTAGGTGAACCACCAGTCGCCGTGTTCCTCGGCCAGCCGCTGAGCCCGGCGCATGGCGCCGTTGGAGCCCTCCTCGCCGGGCGAGTCGATGATCTCGGCGCCCCACACCTCGAGGAGCTGGCGGCGCTCGGGGGAGACGTTCTCGGGCAGCACGATCTTGATGGGGTAGCCCTTGACCCGGGCGATCATGGCCAGGGCGGCGCCGGTGTTGCCGCTCGAGGACTCGAGGATCACCTGGCCCGGCTTCAGGGTCCCGTTCTTCTCGGCGTCCTCGACCATGCCCTTGGCGGCGCGGTCCTTGACCGAGCCGCCGGGATTGTTGCCCTCCAGCTTGGCGTGGATTTGCACCCGCCGGTTGGGCGACAGGCTGCTGACATCGAGCAGCGGCGTGTCCCCGATCAGGTCGAGGACGCTCTCATAGCGGGACATCAGGCGGCCCCGCCGGCCACCGCGGGCATCAAGGTGATGGTGTCGGCCTCGCCCA
Organism: Acidimicrobiales bacterium; assembly: GCA_050744165.1. Classification (GTDB taxonomy): domain Bacteria; phylum Actinomycetota; class Acidimicrobiia; order Acidimicrobiales; family Palsa-688; genus JBOGGN01. Next base: position 8,187 of record JBOGGN010000272.1, read on the forward strand.
CCTTGGCCTCGAGCCGCCCGAGGTAGCGGATGTCGTCGTCGTTCAGGAACACGTTGAGGTGCCGGTGCAGGCCCCCCTCGGCGTCGAGGACCTGGGGCCGCAGGCCCGGGTACTGCGCGACCAGATCCTGGAACACCTCGCCGATCGTGCCTCCCGACACTTTGACGGTCGACTCACCCCCGGTGGCGGTGCGCAGGACGGTTGGGACACGGACAACGCTCACGCATACTCCTCAAAAGCCGACTGGACTTGTCGTCATTCTAGAACCACCTTCTCCTCTTTGATCTTCCCATCCACGACCCGATACGACCGGACCACCGGGATGGGGTCGCGCAGGGAGACCAGGACGTAGTGCCAGCCGGGGTCCGGGGCCTGTGCCACGTCGGTCGGTGAAGGGTAGGCATCGGTGTGGGTGTGGGAGTGGAACACGCCGATGATTTCGAGCTGGTGGGCCTCGGCGTCCCGGTCGGCGCGCAGGAAGTCCCGGGGCTCGACGGTGTACACCCGGGCCGAGGCGGCCGCGTTGGCGGTCGGGTAGCAGGCGGTGGCGCTCTCGCCCGCCGGTGGCCCGGCCAAAAGACCACACGCCTCGAGGGGCAGGCCGTCGAGGCAGTGGGCCACCATCTGCTGGTACACGGGTGGGGAAAGTCGCAGCACTCGGCGTGAACGGTACCGTGGAGCGCCCATGTCCCCCCCGAAGGCGCCGGCCGGCCCTCGCCCGGTGGCCACCAACCGCAAGGCTCGTCACGACTACGACATCCTGGAGCGGTTCGAGGCGGGCATCGTGCTGGCGGGCACGGAGGTCAAGTCGCTGCGGGAAGGCAAGGTCCAACTGCGGGATTCCTACGCCCGGGTCGACGGCGGGGAGGTGTGGCTCCACGGGGTGCATATCTCGCCGTACCTGTTCACCGCCGGTTTCGGCTCCGTGGACCCCGATCGGGCCCGCAAACTGTTGCTCCACCGGCGCCAGATCGACGAGCTCGGGGATCGGGTGGCACAGCAGTCCCTGACGCTGGTGCCCCTGGCCATCTACTTCAAGGATGGCCGGGCCAAGGTCGAGCTGGCCCTGGCACGGGGCCGGCGCACCTACGACA
>JBOGGN010000273.1:0-8529 GCA_050744165.1 Acidimicrobiales bacterium
GTCCGGACGTGGGCGCCCGGGGGCCGGGATCGACCTCCCCACGGCCCTCGGTGGCGCACCACGACCCAGACCAGAAACCCGATCGCGGCGACGACGACCACCACCACGACCAGGCTTTCCAGCCACGACCCGAAGCCCCCGGCCCGCCCGAGAAATTGAGCCAGCAGCTTGCCGATCTGGGTCGTCAGCCAGTGCCAGGCGGCTTGCAGCAACGTTCGTTTTTTCGGCTGGAACTCCGGGCGGCCCAGGATCTCCTTGGTGGCCGCCTTGACCTTGCCCGGGTCGACGGTCGGGTTTGGCAGGTCGGCAATCACCCCGGCAGCCACCCCGGCGAACACGGCGACACCCTAAGCGCTGGGGCTGCAAGGTGCCGATTCGCTGGGCTGCTAGCTTTTCAACTAGTGGAGACAACGGTCAGGGTTGGTCAGCTATGAGCCAGTTGCGGCTGGATGCGCTGACCGGCCGCTGGGTGGTGATCGCCAGCGAGCGGGCGGACCGGCCCGGGTTCCTGACCCGCACCCTGCCGGTGGAGGACGATCCCCGGCCATGTCCCTTCTGCCCGGGCGGCGAGGAATTCGCCACCCCACCACGTGAGACCTACGGCCCCGACGGCGACTGGCTGGTGCGGGTCGTGCCCAACAAGTATCCGGCGTTCGAGGGCAAGGCACCGATGGTCGTCACCCACCTCGGGCCGGTGTTCACTCAGGCCCCGGCGAGTGGGGTTCACGAGGTTCTGATCCTCTCCCCCGAGCACAACGCCACCTGGGCCGACCTGTCCGATGCCCACGCCGGACTGGTCATGCTGGCCATTAGCGACCGCATCAACGAGCACGCCCTCGAACCGGGCCTGCGCTACAGCCAAGCGGTGGTCAACAGCGGCCGGGAGGCCGGGGCGTCGCTGGAGCATCCCCACGCCCAGCTGATGTCGATGCCGTTCGTGCCCGGGGAGGCGGCGGACGAGGTCGGCAGCTTCGCTCGGTTCCATGGCAACTGTCTGTTGTGCGCGGTTCTCGACGCCGAGGAGGACGCCGGGCACCGCTTGGTCTACGCCGACGAGCGGATCGTGGTGGTGTGCCCGTTCTGGAGCGGCACCCCGTACCAGATGCTGGTCCTGCCCCGGGAGCACAACCCCCACCTGCACCGCAGCTCCGCCGAGGACCTGGCAGCCACCGGGCGGGCGGTGCGCCTGTCGCTGGCCGCGCTGCGGGCCAGGCTCGGAGACCTGGCCTACAACGTCATGTTTCACTCGGCCCCCTACCGGGTGCGGGGCGACTACCACTGGCACACCCACATCCTCCCCAAGGCCACCACCCGTGGCGGCTTCGAGTTGGGTTCGGGGGTACTCATCAACGTCATGTCGCCCGAGCGGGCAGCGGGCGAGTTACGGGCTGAACTCAAGGCTTTCGCCTGACCTTCATACGGGTCACCACCTCGCTTCCGGCGCCCCCGGAGGAGGTGTGGGCCTATCTCCGCTCGATCAGCCGGCACGTGGAGTGGATGGAGGACGCGGTGGCCATCCGGTTTTCGACACCGGAGACCGAGGGGGTTGGGACGACCTTCGAGACCGACACCAGGGTCGGCCCCCTCCGGTTGGTGGACAAGATGGTGGTCATCGAGTGGGATGCGGAGCGGACAATGGGAATCCGGCACACCGGGATGGTGACGGGGACCGGTCGGTTCACCTTGGCTGCTGAAGGCCCTGAGGGCGGCGGTACCCGCTTCACCTGGGAGGAGGAGCTCTCCTTTCCGTGGTGGATGGCCGGCTCCCTCGGCGGCCTAGCCGGGGCGCCGGTGCTACGGCGGATCTGGCGGCGCAACCTGGAAAACCTGCGGCGGCACTTCGCGTAGCCATCGGCCGGAGATGCCAGCCGAAGGCCACGGCCCGGGGTGCCACCCAAAGCGATTACCGGCGCCCAGACACCAGCAGGTGCCGGTCGCTCACCAGTTCCACCTCCAGATGAACGAGCCCACAGCAGGCCAGCTGCCGGCGGATGTCGTCGGGGCGGTAGGCCGCCAGGAGCGAGTTGCGGAAGTCGGTCCGCAACACGTCGGGCGCGCCCGTGGCGTGGCGAGCCACGAGGGCCTCGACCGTCTCGGCCTGGTCGGGCCGGCACAGGTCCATGACGAGGACCGGCGAGCCCGGCCGGGCGCAGGCGGCGACCGTCTGCCACAGCGAGCCGGGATCGACAAGGTGGTGGAGGAGGCTGTTGCTGATGACGGCGCCATACCGGCGGCCTTCGAGTTCGGGGTCGGGGAGGTAACGCTGCTCAAAGGCGATGCGCTCAGAGAGTCCGGCCTCCGCCACCCGAGCAACCGCCAGCGCCAGCATCGAGGCAGCGGCGTCGACACCGGTGATGCGAGCGTCGGGGTTGGCAAGGCCAAACCGGACGGTGGGATCCCCAGGACCGCAGCCCAGATCCAAGACGTCGCCCGAAATCGGGCCGAAGCGTTGCCCGGCGAGGTCGGCGAAGAGTTGGTGGGCTTCGGCGAAATCACCCTCTGAGTAGGCGCGGGCCTGATCGGAGTCGTCCATCAGCTCCGGTTCGGGCACTCGGTCCATCAGCGAAAAACCCGACGGAGAAGGCTCAGGGTGTGACGCTGCTCGTGCCGGTGAGCTTGATCGCCGTCGTCGACGTGGTGGCGGGCACCGTCGTCGTCATGGTGGTGGTGGTGGTGGTGCGCGGTGCGGTCGTGGCCGTAGTCGATGGCGCCGCTGGCGGTGCCGAAGTGGTCGTGCTCGGCGGCACCGTGGTCGTCGTGGTCGAGATGACCGCCGGCTGGCCGGTTGCGGCAGAGAGAATCGTGGCAACCGTCCAGTTGGCCCACGGCTCGGTCCAATCCATCGTCCCGTGGTCACCGAGCGAGGCTGGCCGCGGCGACCCGACGACCTGGATGACGTCGCCGACGTGGCTGAAGTTGTAGAAGGACTGGGCGTTGGCAGGGCTGACGTTGATGCACCCGTGAGAGACGTTGGAGCGCCCCTGGTCGCCGAGCGACCACGGGGCGGCGTGGACGAACTCACCGCTGTCGGAGATGTTGACGTCCCAATACACCCACTCGTCGTAGCCATTGGCCGAGTTGACCGGGATGCCAACGGTCGACGACACCATGTGCACCGACTGGGCTCGGTACAGGTCGATGTGCGTGCCGTTCATGGTCGGGTAGATCGTTCGCCCGGCGCTGATCGGGTAGGTGGCCACCACGTTGCCGTTGTCGGTGACCACCATCTGGTCAGTCTGGACGTTGGCGGTGGAGATGTGGGCGTCACCGACGGTGAAGTTGGTGCTCTGGTTGGACAACGCGAAGACGCCGTTGTTGAGGTTGAAGCCGGACAGATTGGCGGCCAGAGAGACCTGCTCCCCGGACGGCCAGTAGGCCTCGGGCCGGAAGTGCAGCTCCTGGTTGTCGAACCAGTGCCAGCCACCGGCGACGGGGTTGGACTCGGTGACCTGCAGCTGGTTCAGCATCGCGCCCTGCGCAGCGGTCGGGACTGGCCTGTCGAAGCGCAGGACGATCGGTTCGCCGACCCCCACCGTGAGCCCCTTGCTGGGCGCCAAGGTGTAGTTCAGCGTCTGATCGGACGTCAGGGTCGCAAAGTGGGTGACGGCGGTGACCAGGTTGCCGGTCGAGGCTTGGCCACTGATGTTGACGGCGTAGTTCATGTTGAGCACCAACGGCGCCGAGGAGTGCCAGGTGGCACCGTTGGAGCTGATCGAACCAGCGATCGTCGTGCCGTCGGTGCCTTGAACCGTGACGTCGACCAGCTTGCCGGTCGGCGCCGCCACCGAGATTGTCGACGACGGCAGTACCGCGGTGGAACCATCGGAGGGCTGAACCGTGAAGTCGATCCCCATGGTGGTCTTCGTCGCCCCGGCCTTGCTGGCGGCGGCGTTAGTGCCGGAATTCTTGGAACCGGGCAGGGTGATCGCTAGGGCGACGCCGGCTGCCAAGAGCAGGACGGCCAGCCCGACAACGAGCAACCACGTGCGCGGCAGGTTCCATCCCGGCCCCGCCTTGGCGTACCCTCCGCGGGCCTTGTCAGCCACGGCACCGAGGATAGGTGCAACCCAGCCATAGAACACATCGGTGGCCGATCAAAGAGAACACAGTTCTTAAGACCGACAGGTTAGTCGGCAGGTTCCAACCACAGCACCGAGAGGGGCGGCAGGGTCAGTTCGACCGACGCGGGCAGGCCGTGCCACGACGTCGGCGTGGCCACCACCTCGCCACCGTTGCCCATGCCGCTGCCGCCGAAGAACTCCGAATCGGTGTTCAGCACCTCGCGCCAGCGGCCGGCCATTGGCAGGCCGATCCGGTAGCCGTCATGGGGCACCGGGGTGAGATTGGCGATGCAGGCCAGCACCGGCTGGCCACCAGCGGCGCCGTCAGCAACGCCGCCGACCGCCCCATCGACTGGGCGGCCGAAGCGCAGGAACGAAAGCACGCTGTTGTCGCTGTCAGTGGCGTCAATCCATCGGAACCCCTCACCGGAGGTGTCCAGCTCCCAGAGGGCCGGCCGCTCCCGGTACAACCGGTTTAACGCCTGCAAGAGCGAACGGACGCCTGCATGCTCGGGGTACTGCAGCAGGTCCCAATCCAGGCTGCGGTCGCTGGACCACTCCCGGCCTTCGGCCAGCTCGGAGCCCATGAACAACAGCTGCTTGCCCGGGTGGGCCCACATCCAGCTGAACAGGGCCCGCAGGTTGGCGAACTGTTGCCAGCGGTCGCCGGGCATCTTGGAAAGCAGCGACGCCTTCCCGTGGACGACCTCGTCGTGCGACAAGGGCAGCACGAAGTTCTCGCTCCAGGCGTAGAGCAACCCGAAGGTCAGCTCGTGGCCGTGATAGCGCCGGTACAGCGGGTCCTTGCTGAAGTACTCCAAGGTGTCGTGCATCCAGCCCATGTTCCACTTGAAGCCGAACCCGAGCCCCCCGAGGTAGGAGGGCCGGGACACCGCCGGCCAGGCGGTCGACTCCTCTGCCACCATCAGGGCGCCGGGGTGGGCGTCGTACACCGCCTCGTTGGTCTCCTTCAAGAAGGCCACCGCCTCCAGGTTTTCCCGGCCACCGTAGGCGTTGGGGATCCACTCGCCCTCCTTGCGGGAGTAGTCGAGGTACAGCATCGACGCCACGGCGTCGACTCGCAGCCCGTCGATGTGGAACTCCTCCAGCCAGAACAGGGCGTTGGCGACGAGGAAGTTGCGGACCTCGTTGCGCCCGAAGTTGAAGACCAGCGTGCCCCAGTCGGGTTGGGTGCCCCTGCGGGGATCCTCGTGCTCGTAGAGGGCGGTGCCATCGAATCGGGCCAGGGCGAACTCATCGCGGGGAAAATGGGCGGGAACCCAGTCGACGATCACCCCGATGCCTGCTTGGTGGAGGGCGTCGACGAGGTTGCGAAAGTCGTCGGGGGTCCCGTAGCGGGCCGTCGGGGCGTAGTACGCGGAGACCTGGTACCCCCAGCTGCCACCGAAGGGGTGCTCGGCCACGGGCAGGAACTCGACGTGGGTGAACCCCATGTCGGAGAGGTAGCCGGGGAGCTGGTCGGCCAGCTCTCGATAGGTGAGTGACCGCCACTGGCCGCCATCCTCGGACCAGCGCCACGAACCGATGTGCATCTCGTAGATCGACAGCGGGCGCTCGTGGGCCGGTTGCAGGGCCCGTTCCGCCAGCCAGGCGGCGTCGGCGTCGGACCACTGGTGCACTGGTCGGGAGGAAATGACGCTGGCCGTGCCCGGGGGCACCTCGGTGGCAAAGGCCAGCGGGTCGGCCTTCAGGTGCAGTTCGTGGCTCGGGGTGATCAACTCGTACTTGTACCGGGCGCCGGGTTCAACGCCGGGGATGAACAACTCCCACACCCCCGAGCCGCCGAGGGCGCGCATCTGGTGGACCCGGCCGTCCCACAGGTTCCAGTCCCCGACCACCCGCACCGCGTGCGCGTTGGGCGCCCAGACGGCGAAGGACACGCCCTCCACCCCCTGGTGGACGCGGGGGTGGGCCCCGAGGACGGTCCACAGACGGTGGTGGCGGCCCTCGCCGAGCAGGTGGAGATCGAGCTCACCGAGAGTGGGCCAGGCCCGGTAGGGGTCGTGGAAGGCGAAGGTGGTCACAAAGCCCGGACGCCCGTAGTCGGCCTCGAGCAGGTAGTGGTCGGTGCCCTCGGGCACCGTCGCTTCGAAGACCCCGGCGGGGTGGACGCGAACCATGTCGATGGCCCCACCAGCGCCAGCAGCGCCACCAGCGCCACCCGCCCCAGAATCACCGGCGCCACCAGGCCCATTGGCCGTCGGGGCCGAGGTGTCGAGGGGGATAACCCGCAGAGCAAGGGCGTCGGGCCGGTACGCCCGGACCACCCCGTCGTGGAGCCCGAGGACCCGGTGGGGGTCGCTGTGCTCGCCGGCAACGATCAGTTCGAGTTCCGGCAGAAGCCTCGACGTCGCCGCCGCGGAGGGACGGCGGACCTGAGCGCGGATGTCGGTCATACCCTCGTCCTTACCCACCATCGCTGTGAGCCGACCCTCGGAGCAGCCGCTGGACCGCCGCCTCCGGGATGGGCACCCAGTCGGGCCGGTACGCCTGTTCGTACGCCAGTTCGTACAGCGCCTTCTGCAGTTCGAACGCCAGCGCCATCGTCAAGCGCGCCTCGGAGCCCTGAGGCAGCAGGTCGCCGATGCCGGGCGTGGCGAAGTAGCCGCTCAGGAAGGCCTCGCAGTTGACGCGCTCCCACTCGTCGCCGAGCGGAGCCAGCTCCTCCTGCTCGTTGGCCTCGTGCTCCAGCAGTGCGTAATGGGCCGCGTACTGAAAGGAGCGAAGCATCCCGGTGACGTCCTTGAACGGCGAGGTGTACGCCATGCGCTGGGCCAGCCCGCGGGCCGGCTCGCCCTCGAAGTCGAGGACGTACCAGCCGGTGTCGGTGCGCATCACCTGGCCTAGGTGGTAGTCGCCGTGGACCCGGATGGCGGGGCCGGGGTCGGCGGCCTCCCGCAGGTGTCCCACCAGTGCCGCAGCCGAGCCCGGGTAGGCGGCTCCGACGACCGAGCGCAGCCGCTCCTCGATCTCGTCCATCACCGCGGGCCACCCCGAAGCGCGGAACTGGACGCGATCGACCCCGAACGCCTCCGCCATCGCCAAGTGCATCTCGGCGGTCATCCGGCCGAGGCGCGAGGCCTCGTGGGTGAAGTCGCCGCCAGCATCGCACGGGTCCTCCGAGCGGCAGGCGTAGAGGTTGCGCAGCGAGGTCAGCGCCAGTGCCCAGCCGTCGGTGCCGCCGGCCAGGAACTGCTGCACAAAGGCCAGGTCCGAGGCCTCCTTGCGCCACACCGCGGCAGGACTGGCCACGTGCTTGAAACCCGCCCCGGCCAGCGCCTCGGTGACCTCGATGTCGGGGTTTGGGCCATCGGCCAGCTTCCGGAAGATCTTGGCGATCAGGCGGTTGTCGAACACCAGGGACGTGTTGGACTGCTCGGCGCCGACCGGCCGGACCCGCTCGGCGGTCACGGCGCCGCTGGTGACCACATCGAGCCACGCCAGGTCAAGCTCGGGGTCCACCGTGGCGTCGTAGTAGTAGCGGTCGCCGGAAGACCCGAGGACCGACGGTTCCTGGCCGTTCAGGAAGTCAGCTTGCTCGCCGTTGGGTCGCTCGCCGATCAGCAACTGGTAGCGGGCTGACGCCGTCGGCGGACCACCGGGGGTCGGCGGTTGCGCCGGCTCCAGCGGGTCGGGCGCTTCGGCCTCGTCCAGTCCCTCGTAGGGCGCCGGCGCTGCGGGGGATGACGCCTCCTCGGGGGGCGCATTGGGCCCACCGTGGTCACCACCGGCGCTGGCGACCTCGACGACCGCCCACAAAAGGCGGTGCTCGCCGCCGCCGGTCACCGCCAGCTGCTCGGCGGCGACCAACTCCACCTGCTCCCGGTCCGGCGCCTGGCTGCCGGCGTACCAGCGCTGGCGGCCGAGGTAGCGCGGGATGAGCGCCATGACGCCCTCAGGCAGTACGGCGTCGATCGGCGGGGTGCTCATTGGTCCACCAGTTGGAACCAGTAGAACCCGTACGGCGCCAAGGTGACGAAATACGGCAGCGAGCCGATTTTCGGGAACGGCACCCGGCCCTGGAGCTCGATCGGCGTGGCGCCTTGGAAATGCTGCAACGGCAGCTCCGCGGGCTGCGCCAGCCGCGACAGGTTGTAGACCCCGAGCACGGCATCACCTGCTCGCCAATCGTCGCCTTCACGGCGGACAAACGCCAGCACCGAGGGATTCTCGTTGGAGATCACCTCGAAGCTGCCGGTGCCGAAGACCCGGTGCCGTTTGCGGATCTCTAACATTCGCTTGGTCCAATGCAGCATGGAACTGGAATCACGCATTTGCGCCTCCACATTGCACGCCTGATAGCCGTAAACCGGGTCCATCAACGGAGGCAGGTACAGCTGGGCCCAGTCGGCCCGGCTGAAGCCCGCGTTGCGGTCCGGCGACCATTGCATGGGCGTGCGCACGCTGTCCCGGTCGCCGAGGTAAATGTTGTCGCCCATGCCGATCT